>CAYLRQ010000013.1:0-3461 GCA_964386335.1 uncultured archaeon | reverse complement strand
CATTTTTTCAACGGGAGAGCTAGAAGGAATAGAGCAATCTTTGTGTGTTAAAACAGAAAAAGGAATTGTCGTAATTGTTGGTTGTTCCCATCCAAAACTTGAAAACATTCTCAAAGTTGCCTCTCAGTTCGGAAAAGTTTATGCTCTTATCGGAGGCTTGCACGGTTTCAAAGATTTTGATTTACTCAATGATTTGAAATTAGTTTGCCCCTGCCATTGCACCCAACACAAATTAGAGATAAAATCTTTATATTCAGAGAAATATGTCGAAGGAGGGGCTGGCAAAATAATTGAAATATAAAACTACAAAGATTTTAAAATAATAAAAAACCTATAAACAAAGGAAATCAAAGAAAGAATCAAAATTAACAAAACTCCGTGATTTAGAACAAACCAGAATTCCGAAACAATTAAAAAAACGAAGAGTAAAAGAAATCTATCTGCCCTGCCAAACCCGGAATAAAGTCTTTTTTTTGTCAAAGCCTGAGATTGAGTTCCCAAATAGGAAACCAGCAAAATTATTATTATAGTTAAAAATCCAAGAACAGAATTGATTTTTGGATTGAAAGTTAAACCCAAAAAAATAAAAGTATCGGATAATCTGTCAAAAGTGTGGTCGAGAAAATCTCCCTTTTTTGTATTTTTGTATTTTTTGGCAATAGCTCCATCCAAAATATCGCAATAAGCGTGCAGAACCAAAAAAATAGATGCAAAGAGATAAAATTCCATATATATCAGATAACCGGTTGGAATTGAAAGGAGAAGTCCCAAAATGGAAACATAATTCGGGTTGATATTCCTTAAAAAAGGCCCCGTTATTCTCTCTTTCAATCTAAATTTTCTGTCTATATTATCTAACATAAAATTAAATATAAATTATGCAAGAAAGACAGGTTGCAAGAAAAATTGATATAAAAACGATAAATAGCGGAAATTTTGTGCAGATAGAAAGAAAATCAGAAGAAGACAGATATCTCCCAAACTATATTGAAGTGAATGGAATGAAAATTTCGAGAGTGAGAATTCTTGCAACGGTGATTGATAAATTTGTTTCAGAAGATGGAAATTACGCCACCCTGACATTGGATGATACAACAGATACTATCAGATGCAAAATATTTATGAACAGCAATTTTTCAGACAATATCTCAAGACAGAATCTGATTGATCTAGAGGCCATAAACAATATTGAAAAAGGAGATTTAATCGATGTTATCGGAAAAATCAGGGAATATAATGAAGAAAGATACATTCAGCCCGAAATTATTGTGAAAATAGAAGACCCGAATTTTGAAGTTCTGAGAAAATTGGAGATTGAGAAATATTGATTTAGTTTTATCTGTAAATAATGTTCCTAATATAAGGAAGGCATTCCTCAATTATAGAATTTACTTCATTTTCTTCGAAGGGTCTCAATTTTTGGAATTCTTTGTTCAAAGCATTTTCGGGATTAAATTTCTGCAAGCAAAACAAGTTTGCATTTTTAATAAATGAACAAATTTTAACGACATCTTTTTTTGCAAGTATTGTCGGAACAAGAGTTGTTCTGAATTCGTAATCAACTCCGGAATTGATTATTATATGAATGGATTTTTTGACATTTTCAAATAATTTTTCTGTTAGCATCCCTCCAGTTGCTTTATTATACTTCTGAAATTCCAACGGGGCTTTAATATCCATAGCAATAAAATCCAAGAGACCCTCCTTTATTAGTTTTCTCAACATTTCTGGATTTGTTCCGTTGGTGTCTAATTTAACAGAATAACCAAAACTTTTTACCTTGGCAATGAATTCTGGCAAATCACCGTGCAGGGTTGGTTCTCCTCCAGTGATTACAACTCCGTCTATGTATTTTTTATTATTTTGCAAATAAGATAGAATTTTCAATTCGGAAATGTTTTTAATCTTCTCAGAATACAACAGATTTGAATTATGACAATAAGGACATCTAAAATTGCAACCGATCGTAAAAATAATTGAGGAAATTTTTTTTGGATAATCAATAAAACTCTGTTTCTGAAAACCGCCTATTTCTATCTTCATCCTAAACTTTTATCAAAAGTTTTTCTTTGTTTGAACTCTTCCTGTTTTCCTTCATTCCATTGATCAACAGGTCTTAAATATCCAACAATCCTTGAGTAAACCTCGCATTTTGTTTTCTTTTTATTTGTTTCGCATTTTGGACAGTAATTATGTTCACCAAAAATATAACCGTGAACAGGGCAAATACTAAACGTTGGTGTTATTGTGAAATAAGGCAAACTAAAATTCTCGCAAATTTTTTTCACAAGAGTTTTAATTGCTTCTACAGAAGGCTTTTTTTCTCCCAAAAATATATGCATAGTTGTTCCTCCAGTATACTTTGTTTGAAGTCCATCCTGCAATTTTAGAGCTTCAAAAATATCATCTGTAAAATTAACAGGGAGTTGAGTTGAGTTTGTATAATATGGTTTCGCACCCTTTTTTACTTCTTCATTGTTTGCCACAATAATTTCAGGAAATTTTTTCTTGTCTATTCTGGCTAATCTATAGGAGGTTCCTTCAGCAGGAGTAGCTTCTAAGTTATAATTGTTTCCAGTTTTCTCCTGAAACTCTACCAGTTTGTTTCTCATAAAATCCAAAACCTCTTCAGCAAATTTCAATCCTTCTTTATCGCCAATTGTGCATCCCAAAAAATTCAGACAGCACTCATTCATTCCGATAAGTCCAATTGTTGAGAAATGATTTTTCCAATATTGGTTAAATCTTTTTTTAATATCTCTCAAGTAGAACTTTGAATAAGGATACAAACCTTTTTCTGTCAAATTTTCCAAAGTTTTTCTTTTTATTTCAAGACTATTTTTTGCGAGCAACATTATCTTTTCCAGCTTCTCAAAAAATTCTTCTTTTGTTTTTGATAAAAATCCAAGACGGGGCATATTGATTGTTACAACTCCTATAGATCCTGTAAGCGGATTCGCTCCAAATAGACCTCCACCCCTCTTTTGCAGAAGCCTATTATCAATCCTCAATCTACAGCACATGGATCTGACATCTTCGGGCTTCATCTCCGAATTGATAAAATTTGCAAAATATGGAATTCCGTATTTAGAAGCCATTTCAAAAATTTTATCATAATTTTTGTTTTCAAATTCAAAATCTTTTGCAATATTATAGGTTGGAATAGGGAAAGTAAAAACCCTGTTGTTTGCATCTCCCTCAATCATTACTTCTGCAAACACCTTGTTAAATATATCAATTTCTTTCTGGAAATCTCCATATGTTTCGCTTTGCGGTTTTCCCCCAATAATTACTGGCATGTTTTTAAGATGGTTTGGGACAACCAGATCAAGAGTTATATTTGTAAATGGTGTTTGGAATCCCACCCTCGTTGGAACATTTATGTTGAATAAGAATTCCTGAACAGCCTGTTTCACCTGTTTATAATTTAAATTATCATATCTGATGAAAGGAGAAAGCAA
>CAYLRQ010000012.1:4550-16184 GCA_964386335.1 uncultured archaeon | reverse complement strand
GATTTAGGTCTTTTTCCCTTCTTTTTTTCCGCCATAAGTTTTTATAAAAAATAAATTAATGAAGGTTTTAATTTAACAATTTCAGAACCTCTTCGCTCTCAACTCTTTTTCCGTATTTCTTCATTAGTTCTTCCATTGCTTTTTCTTTATGCTTTTTCTTGAATTCAAGGACGATTTTTTTCAGTTCTTCTCCGGAAATTTTTTCAAAACCCCTGATACTTTTTTTAATCAAAACGTCAGAAACAGATTTTTTTGTAATTTTGCCTTTTTCCAAATTTTTTAGAACAAATTCTAAATCTTTTTTCTCAATTTTATATCCTGCCCTCTCCAGAAATTTTTTCTTATTCAGAATCAAATCGGCAATTATCTTCGGCTCAACTTTGTATTTCAGAAATTCTTCAAAAAGATTCAATTCCAAACTTTTTGTAATTTGTTCCGCCAGTTCCCTGTTTAAACCAAGTTTCTGAAATTTTTTTGCTTTATCTTCCAAAGTTTCTGGCAATTCAATATTATCCAAATATTTTTTGACATTCACTTTTGGCAAATCCGTTTCTAAATACATTCTCGCCGCTCCCGGAAGTTCTCTGGCATATCTGGTGTTTAATCCAGAGGCATATCTTGTTTCTTCTGGAACTCCCTCCTTTAAAAAGAGAATTCTTTTTTTAATTAATTCCAACGCAAGTTCGCATTTCTTCCCCCCTATCAAAAGGAACAAGTCTTTTTCTTTAATCTCCATTTCTTTTTTCAGCATATCAATTTCTTTTGAATGAAGACCATATTTTTTTAGATCTTCGTCCGAATGAATAAATCCATTAATTTGAAAGAATTTCGCATAATTCGCAATTTCTTTTCCCAAAGTCAAATTTCCGCATTTCTTTTTGAAAAAACCGGAGAAGTTTTCTATCTTTAAGCAGAGAATTTTTTCTTTTGACAATGTTTTTAATAATTCGCAATTTGATTTTTTAAAAAGATTGGTAACATCTCTCTGCTCAAATTTTATTTTTGCTCCTTTTAGAGTTTTTTTTATTGAGATCAAATCCAACTGCCTTTTAACTTCATTTTCAACAAGTTTGTCGAGATTTCTTAAATCCTGAAAACCTTTTATTTCAATTCTTCTCCCCTCTCTTATTGAAATGTTCACATCCTGTCTCACTGTGCCTATTCCCCTCTGAACTTTCAAACTTCTTAAAAGCTGACCTATTTTTGAGGCAAATTCTTTTGCCTGTTTTGGATGCCAGATATCCGGATGGCAACTCAATTCTATTAGCGGAATTCCAAGTCTATCCAATCTGTAATAGATTTTATTTTCTTCTTCCCTTACCTTTGCCGCGCTTTCTTCTTCAAGTTCCAATTCTTGCAAATATACTTTTCCGAATTCTGTTTCAATAAAGGACTTTTCATTTCCCATTGCTATCAATGCTGTTCTCTGATACCCTGTTGTATTGCTTCCGTCGATAACTATTTTTCTCATTATCTGAATCTCGTCCGGAATTTGCATATGCAGCATTTTTGCCAACTGCAAACTAATTATTAAAGCCTCTTCATTTAATTCTCGTGGAAATTGAGAATCAGTTTCAACCGAACAGCAATTTGGATAAAAATAATAGACAAATTCTTTTCCCTTCAAGAATTCGGACATTGTGGCTTTGTCCACTTCGCCAATTTCACTTGAGGTCGGTCTCAATTTTCTGCTAAATTCAAAAACTCGTTTTTCATTTTCGGAAATTTCCGCCGGGCAATTGCAGAATAATTTTGTTTTTGTTGCAAGTCTCTGATGAATTTCAATACCAACTTTTAAACCCAGTTTTTTATAATCAATCATAAAAATAAAAAAGAATTAATTACTCAAATTCCGGGTGAACAGATATCTTCGTTTCTGCCGAAATTTCATATTGATAGCTTGTCGTAATTTCTATTGGCAATTTAACTTCATCAGAAGTGGAAGGAATGTCCACCCTCACAGTACAATAGCCTTCTCTGCCGCCTTTCATAGGAATATTTGAACATTCTTTGGTGGTATCTCCTATTTTAACTGTTGCCCTTTTAATAATATAATGTTTGGTATGGGCATTATATTCTACATTGCCTCCGCCAACATTTTTGAATACTAACGTAATAGGCACATCTGTACTTCCGGTTTTTAAAATATTTTGAATTCTTACATCCACATGAACTGGAGAATTGCTGTTTACAATATTCTTTACTTTTGGTATTGGCTCTCTTCTTTCCATTCTCTTTCTGTATTCCGTTCGTGAGAAAGCGTAGATCGTTGCTACTGTTGTGGTTGTGTAATCATATCTTACATGAACTCCAGCATCATAGGTTTGCGTTTTAGTTACTTTCGGTGCCTCTACGTTCCATGTTAATCTATCTTCTTCTCCCTCTCTGCCTACTTCGGGGTCTGGAGGATTAAGGTCGGCGCCTTTTGCTATGCTTGTTGATCCCCAACTTAACAGATAAATTTCGCCTTCCACATTTTTTGCGACTGCATCGCCGACATTTTTAATTCTTGCTTCCAAATTAATACTCTGGCCAGAAACTGGATATTCTACATCCGGACCAAAATACAGTATCGTTAACCCCTGTGTTCCAGCCATTGCCGTTTGTTTTTCTCCGCCTCCGCCAAAAGGCATTGTACATCCGCTTATTAGAACGATTATACTCACCAGTAACACGCCCAAAATCTCCTTATTCATAGTTATATATAGTTTATTAATTAATATAAAAATCAATTGTCGCATAATTTCAATGAAACGGCCGGCAGTTAAGAAGTTTTTGCTTCTTTGGTTTTATATTTGGATTTTTGGAATTATGAAATGAGGATAAAGTTTCTTTGTTTTTTCAGTTAGAGCAATATATCAACTTCTCTATTTTTATACACTATTTCCGGTTTGAATAAGATTTTTGGATAAGAAAGAATTAAGATTATTAAACTTGAGAATTTTTCAAATTGTTGAACAGGAGTTTGAGTTATTTTTTTTATTTAAGGTGATCCAGCCGCACGTTCCCGTACGGCTACCTTGTTACGACTTAGCCCTCCTTACAGAATCCAAGGTTGATTCCCCGAAATCGGGGAAGCTCCCTCAAGACCCTATTCAGATGGCTTGACGGGCAGTGTGTGCAAGGAGCAGGGATAGATTCATCGAACGATGATGACGTTCGATTACTAGGGATTCCATCTTCACGGGGACGAGTTTCAGTCCCCGATCTGAACTAAGGTTGAGTTTAGGGATTAGCTTTCTCTTTCGAGATTGCAACTCTCTGTCTCAACCATTGCCGCGCGCGTGTAGCCTAGGAAGTTCGGGCCGTACCGACCTGCCGTCGCCCACTCCTTCCTCCTGCTTGCGCAGGCAGTCCTTTTAGAGTGCTCTGCCAAAGCAGATAGCAACTAAAAGCGTGGGTCTCGCTCGTTGCCAGACTTAACTGGACATTTCACAACACGAGCTGACGACGGCCATGCAACTCCTCTCAGCTAGTCAGGTAAGTTCTTTAAACTGACCTTCATTCAGCTGTCTTCCCTAGTAAGATTCTCGGTGTTGAGTCCAATTGAACCGCACGCGTCACCCCTTATGTACTCCCCCGCCAATTCCTTTAAGTTAGATGCTTACAGCATAACACTTCTGTCATACTGCAGATTCATCCTTGCGGACGTACTCCCCAGGTGGCCCGCTTAATGGTTTCCCTTCGGAACTGGCTGATTTCTACAAACCAGCCAACACCAAGCGGGCATCGTTTACGGCTAGGACTACCCGGGTATTTAGGAACCGAGAGATTCGCTGTCAAATTCATTTTTTCTTATGAAAACTTTCTCTTTTAAGAGAAAGGGTTCAATCTAATCCGGATCGCTCCCCTAGCTTTCATCCCTCACCGTCAGAGTTGTTCTGGTTAGATGCCTTCGCCATTGGTGGTCCCCTCAGGATCAAAGGATTTCACCCCTACCCCGAGAGTACCTCTAACCTCTCCCAATCTCTAGTCTAGCAGTATTTCTGGCATTTTCCCAGTTAATAGGAAATTTAACCAGAAACTTGCTAGACCGGCTACGGATGCTTTAAACCCAATAAAAGTGGTTACCACTTGTGGCTCGGGTATTACCGCGGCGGCTGCCACCCGTATTACCCACCACTTATTCGTTAAGCTGTTTGGACTTAACAAAAGTTATTCCGATATGGAATAACACTTAGAGTTCCCTTATCACACTTGCGTGCATTGTAAAGGTTTCGCGCCTGCTGCGCCCCGTAGGGCCTGGATTCTTGTCTCAGAATCCATCTCCGGGCTATTGCTCTCACAACCCGTACTGATTATAGGCTTGTCGGGACTTTACCCCGGCAACAACCTAATCAGGTATAACCCCATCCTTAGTTTGGATAAGCTCTTTCCAGAACACTTATCCTATCTTCTTTTATCCTCAGTTTCCCGAGATTATAGAAGACCTAAGGGCAGGTTAGTTATATATTACTGAGCCGTTCGCACTTCAGAACCGAAGTTCCAAAGTACTTGCATGGCTTAGTCGAACTCTAATAGCAGTAACCTCCGGCAGGATCAACCGGAATTGTACGGGGATTTGCTCCTTACTATATATGCTCCTCCTATTCAACTATGAGAATAACCGACATCTCAAGTTTAATAATCTATTTTACTAGATTATTTCATCGCCTCTTGGACTCCTCATATACATATAAAAAAATTAATTAATATTAGACCTATCATCTTCAGATCCATCAACATAACGTATTAAAATTCCTTTCTTCGATTTTATGTTTATTATTTATATTTGCTTTGGTCTTCATTTAGTTTCTTGCAAAAAGAATAATGGCCCCATAGTTCTTAAATTTGAAAAATAAACCGTTTTTCTTCTTTTCGTAATTTTCATAAGATATTTCAATTCTTGTTCATCGCCTTATTTTCTCAAAATTTCAAGATATTCTTTTTTTAATTTGCTCATATCTTGAATGATTTCGGCCTGTATCTCAATTTGCTCGCTTGGGATGACAAATCCAAAAATCCTGACCATGTTTCCGATCTTTAAATATGGTTTTGAATCCGAAAAAGATATATTTATTTTTCCCGTTCCATCATCTAAAACAAGCAAATTTTCTCCAATATCTATTATTTTTCCGATTAAAGAGACTCTCGAATCCAGATTTGGATTTATTTCAGAAATTTTTCTTTTTACAGCGGGTTCTATTTTAAATTCTATTGGCATAACATAATTTGTTTTAATCTTAAATAGCGGGGGGTGGATTTGAATTCGGCAGAATTCTTCCACCGACCTTCGGGTTATGGGCCCGACGAGCACTCCAGACTTGGAGAGTTATACTTCAAATATAACTTTGCTCCACCCCGCTATAATTTAGTTTCATTCTAAATTTTAATATTGTTTCGCAATCTCATTATTTTGAAATTTGTCTCTCGCAGATATAAACATAGTTTTTGATTAAGAAGTATAAATAACCCCTCTTCAAATACTTTTTCTAACAGACAGATAAGTTAGTTTTCTATGTAGATTATGGGTTTTTTATTGGGAATTGATGAAGCGGGAAAAGGTCCTGTAATAGGTCCCCTGGTTATTGCCGGGGTATTAATTTCCGAAGAAAATGAGGAAAAATTAAAAAAACTTGGAATCAAAGATTCAAAAGAATTATCTCCAGAAAAAAGAAAAAAATTTTCCGAAGAAATCAAAAATCTGTCCGAAGATTTTGTTGTTTTAAAAATTTCGGCGGGAGAGCTAAACAGAGAGATGGATACAAAAAGTTTAAATGAAATTGAAATAAAAAGGATTGCCCAGATAATTAATTCCTTCTGGATGAAAAGACCAAAAGTATATATTGATGCTTTGGAAGCAAACACAAAAAAATTTAAAGAAAAAATTTTGTCAAGATTGAAAGATAAAAAACTCGAAATAATTGCCGAAAATTATGCAGACAAAACTTATCCAGTTGTTTCAGCGGCATCAATAATTGCAAAAGTGACGAGGGATTCCGAAATTAAAAATTTGCATAAAAAATACGGTTTTTTCGGTTCTGGTTATCCCTCAGATGAAAGAACAATAGAATTCCTGAAAAAATTAGATAAAGAAGGATATAATAAAATTGTAAGATTAAAATGGGAAACATCAAAAAATATTTTAAAGAACAAAAACCAGAGAAAGTTGTTAGAATTTTGATAAAGTTTGTTTTAATTTCTGAATTAAATCTTCATCATTTTCAAATTCTATAATTTTGCAGAAGAATATAGATTTAATCCTCGCATAATCAATTTATTTTTTTTCTGATTATTCTTCGATTCTCGGAGCCAGGATAAAACCCAGTTTTGCTCTGTCTTTGATAACATATTCCAGATGCAATGGATAATCTTTGTTGAACTCTATCTTGACATTTTCAGATAATCTGCTGGCTTTTAGCATTTTGCTCAGATATTCTATTGAATATCTTGCAATAACTTCTTCTTTACAGTTTATAGAATAAAGTTGTGGATTTCCGGCATCTATCTTTATTTGCGTATAACTCGAATCTCCCTCTGACCTCAAAACCAGTGAATCTTTCGAAAGTTTTATAGATATTCCATCGGAAATCAACGCACCGTTTTCGATTCCTTCTTTTAAAATTGACGGGTCCAATTCGGCCGAGTTCTCAAATTTAAATCTGCTCAAATCCTGCATTTCCTGTTTTGCAACTGAAATTATCGGAATTGCAAATTGTCTGGTTGTTTTCCCCTCCAGAGTTAACTCAAATCTGTCCTCATTTTCATCAAGACTCAAAATTAATTTATCGTCTGGTTTTGCTTTTTTAATAAATTGCAATATTTTGAGAATATTCAAACCAACTTCGGTATCTTTATCGCAGGTATAACTTTCAAATGCCGTTGGAAGAATCAAAAAATCTACCACTGCGATAACTGCTCTGTCAGGGCAAACAAGAGATATTCCATCTTTTTTAATATTAAATGTGCCTTCATCAACTATTTCTGCAATTGCATTGAAACTTTCTCTCAACAAACCGACATCATCCAATACTGCTTTGAACATAATTATATATATTAAAAGTATAAGTTAATTTAAGTTCTTGATTTGAGGAATAATTAAATTAACTATTTCCAATTTTTAACAATTAATTCTGCCAATTTTATTGTTTCTTTTAAATCTTCGGCATGAAAAATGCTGTGTGGCGTGTGTATATTTCTTATCGGTATATTCAGAGAGCAACTTAAAATTCCTTTTTTCGTTATTTGGGTAATTGCGGTATCAGTCATTCCCCCATCAACCAATTCCAACTGATATTTAATCTTGTTCTTTTTTGCCAGATTAAGAATGAATTTTTTTAAGTTTTCCGGTAAAATTGCCCCATGACCTTCGCATTCTATCAAACTTATTGTGACTCCTTTTCCAAGCTTTATTTCGCTTTCTTTCTCAGAAACGGAAGGAACATCTCCAGCAATCGAAGTATCTATAACTATGGCTAAATCCGGCTCTATTGAATAAACTGCAGTTCTTGCGCCTTTCAATCCGACTTCTTCTTGAGATGAAAAAATAAAGTAAATATCATTTGGATTTTTTATTCTCTTTAAAATATCTATCAAACAATAAACCCCAAGTCTGTTATCTAAAGCTTTTCCAATAAAAGTGTTTTTTTGCAATTGTTTAAATTCTGATTTGAAAGAGATGGGTGTGCCTTTCTCAATATTTAATTTTTCTTTATCTGTCATTCCCACATCTATGTACATTTCATCGTATTTAATAATTCTTTTTCTTTCTTCTTCCTTTTGCAGATGAATGGGTTTTGAGCCAATCAATCCCTCTATTTCTTTTTCTCCTTTTATTACAACTCTTTCTGAGAGCAAAATTTTGTCATCAATTCCCCCGATTTTTGAGAATTCTATGAAGCCCTTATTTATTCTTTTCACAATAAAACCAACTTCATCCATATGCGCAACCAAAGCGATTTTTTTTCTGTTTTTGGCAGAACCTTTTTTTAGGGCGATTAAGTTTCCAAGAGTATCTTCCGTTATTTTATCTGCATATTTTGAAATCTCCTTTTTTATCACTTCCCTGATCTCGGTCTCAAAACCTGAAACACCCGGGGTTTCACTTAATTTTTTTAATAAATTGATATCCATATTATTAAATTAAAAAATAAGTAAAAAGAGGATAAAGGTTGTAAACTATATTTTCCCACACAGAAATCTTTAAGTTTTAATCACCATATTATCATGACACGCGATGCAGGAAATAAAATAATAGACCTTGGAGAAGGTAAGAAAATAGTAGATTTAGACAGAGGCAATCTTTATTTGGGAGAAGGTAGAGGAGAAGTTTTTCTTAAACCAGATGAATTGAAATGGCTTTATTATAATTACGGTTTTAAATCGAGGCCTCTTTTCAAGCCGAGATATGGTGAAAAAAAATTTAACCAGAATGGAATCGGAGAATTAAGATATGATAATGGCAAATTATATTTAATAGATGCTTCTGGCAATTCTTATGATATAACCAAAGAATCTAAAGATACGGGCTTTAATTTCTACAGGTTTATTGCAGACCTTGGTTTAGAGAGAACAGGTTTGGGTGGAGGAGAATTCAATGGCGAGTTTCATTTTGAAGATGGAAAGAGACCTAAGAAAAAGTCGGTGTTAAATAAAATAGGGACCCTTGCTGTTACGGGTCTAATTGGAGCCGGAATATTTTACATGGGTTTTGCGGAGAATTGTGGTCACCAAAGTAAAATAAAATATGAAGATGTCTGTACAGATATGAAAAAAATTAACAGCACCTTGCATGAAAAAGGATTTTCATACCGCTTTGATAACATTACGGATAATGTAAATCTTCATGAAATTGTATCTTATAATTTTAAAATAACAGGGCAGGGATCCTTTGGTATTGATATAGCAATAGACGACAACAAAATCCCTGAAAATATCAAAACTTTTAAAGCTTTAGTAGAACTTGGTTTTATATTAAAAAATAATAAAGAAATTGCTCCACAAATGAATTGTTATAAGTTTTTAGTGGGAGAGAAAGAAAATTATCCCGTCGAAATAACCATTCCTATGACGGACCATCCAAATGATATTATTCCCCCATCAGAACTGGTAAAATCAAAATCCGGTGATTGTGAAGATTACTCGCTGCTGTATGCAAGTTATTTCAATGCAAAACACATCCCCGCTTTTATCGTTATAGATAATGGTCATGCAGTTGCCGCTGTAGGAGATATACCTTCAGATTCAGATGAACTTAAAGAGTATATCAAAGAAAACAGAACATTTATTGTAGGAAGCTCAGAATATCTAAACAAAGATAAATCTTTTAATTTTTCTATAACTGTAAAACCCTCTTGTACTAGAGATATTCTTAATAACTTGAAAATAAAATATTCCTCTGCTGATATACGTACAATAATATCGAAGGATAATATATGGACAAAAGAAGGTCCATTATACTTTAATCTTTCTGAATTTGGGTATTTTGATAAAGAATATGCAAAGAGCGCTGCAGATAACTTAAATATGAATATTTCAAAAGATGAAATAGATAAAATGGCTAATGAATATTGTGAGTTTTACGGAACATTGGTAAAAATAGCAATAGAAGCACAAAGAGGGAATAGTGTAGAGTTTTATCAAAAAATAAAAAACGTATTAAATGATCCGTATGAGGAAAAAGCTGTAGAAGATTTTTTTAACAAAACTTTTTATTAATAATTTTTGACTGTACTACCCTACTTTCAATAATTTTATATTTGTAAATATTATTAACACAATGTTTTTGGATTATTTTACAAAGAAAAAATAAAAATAAATCAGTTAATAATGTGGCTAAGTATTTTGATAATTCTAATAACTTCAATTTCTATACATTATTCGGGAGAATATTTTGCCTCGGCATCTAGTAAAGTTGGAGATTATTTGGGGCTTTCAAAATCTGCCAAAGGAGCAACTTTGGATGCAATTTCCAGTTCCATGCCTGAGTTAATGATTTCTTTATTTAGTTTAATTGTTTTTCATGAGTTTTCAGTTGGGATTGGAACAATTGTTGGCTCCGCGTTATTTAATATTCTTATTATTCCCGCAGTTTGTGTTTTTATATCTCCAATAGTTTTTAAAGTAAGTGACGAAGTTATCCATAGAGATGGATTATTTTATAATATGACAATTATAATTCTTTTAACTGCAATTTTCTTTTCAAAAGAATGGTCTATTTCAATTGCGATAATATTTTTGGGAACCTATCTTTTGTATATTTTTGAAATCTTCAGACATGGAAGTACACAAAATTATGTAACTAATTTGCTCGAATTTTTTAAACATGGACGATCTAAATTATCAAAGAAAAGATCAAAAAAAAGAAAGAATGGCGGGCTTGGATTTGAAATAGGTGTAATGTTATTTACCTTGCTGATCATTGCTGTTTCAAGCTATTTTTTGGTTAAGCATGCTATTTCCCTTTCCCATTTTCTTGGAATACCGCCCATTATTATAAGTTTTACAATTATCGCTGCGGCAACAAGTTTTCCTGATTTGGTTGTATCGGCCTGTAATGCCAAAAAAGGAGATATTTCTGATGCTTCTTCCAATGTGTTTGGATCAAACATTTTCGATATACTCGTTGGTTTGGGACTTCCCATTTTCATAGCCCGTCTAATTAAAATTCCTGTAATTATCTCTGTTGAAAGCATGACTATTGTATTTGGACTTTTAGTTTCTACGGTAGTTGTGTTGTATATTTTTGCGGAAAAAATGATTTTAACAAAACCAAAAGCGGTTTTAATGCTTTTAATTTATTTTGGATTGATTGTCTATACAATATCTTTAGTTTAATTATGAGATAATTATGAAGAAGTTCATCTTTTTGTTTTTATTTCTCATTGTCTTTTTGTCGGGATGCACTATTCCATATTTTCCCAATAGTTCAGGAATTAAGCCAACAAAGCCCATGACAATTTCTTTGAGTTCTGACTTAACCAACGTTAAATCCCAGGATATAACCTATCTTTATTTAATTCTTGATAATCTGGATGAAAAAGAAAAATACAAAGTAAGTGCAAAGATAATGAATCCCGGACTTTTTGATATCCCCGAAAGTTATAAGGAGACAGAATTGTCCGGATTGCAGAAAAAAACTTTGGAATTTAAATTAGAAGCTCCAAAGGTTGAAGTAGAAACACCCTCCAAAGTAAGTGTTGAAACAACAATTTCAAAAGAGTTTGTTTTTTATCTTCCAATTCTTTTTGCTGATTCTGAGTATTTAAGAGAACGTGAGACAAGAGGAGAACCAGTTCAAAAGAGACAAAAAATTTATTCTTTTTCGGATAATCTTGTAAACATGGTTGTAAAATTAAATAAGGAACCTCCTATAGATACCGAAGTTGCTTACGCGAATATAAAAATTGTTCCTCTCGGAGAAGGAATTTTAGAATTTGATTCAATTAGTGTGGAAGGGGGTGCCTCTTGTGAAAAAATAAACAAATATTCAAACTCCGTTTTCTGCGAATTTCATTCCGGTAATGTAAAGGACATGAAAGAAAAAAAATTTGAGATAAAAATAAAATATAATTATAAAGAAATAAAATCTCTAAACTTTAGAATTTTGCCTTGAATTGCAATTGCCCTTCCACGAGCAGAAATAGATTTCAGAAG
>CAYLRQ010000012.1:0-4450 GCA_964386335.1 uncultured archaeon | reverse complement strand
GTGTCTTTAGGGAATCACAAAAAATATATCAGATGGAGATATGGATAAAAATTATATATTTAGAAAATTAAATCAAAAGAAAATAAAATTAAAAATCATGGATGCATAAAACTTTCATTTTTGTTTTGAATCTCTCCGAATCAAAGCATACAACCAAATTTATTCCTTTTTTCCCTATTTGTTCCGCAAGTTCTTTTGTGAGTTTTCCGTCCATTAGAATAACTGAAACATTATCCAGATCCGCTATTTTTAACAATTGAGGAAGTTCATCATAACTTGTTTTGTGAATTTCCCTTAAATCAGAATCCAGCAATTTGACTTCTTTGGTTCCAAGCATGTCTTTTATTATTGGTTTGAGTTTTTCTTTGAGGTTTTCGGGCAATTTTGATTTATTGTTAATTGCGGTTTCGATTTTCCTTTTATTTTTCAAACATTGATAAATTTCTTTTTTTGTCAGTTCTTCCACTTCTTTTCCATCCGGAGCTCTTGCAACAAAATCTATTTTGAGAACTTGCTTAAGTCTCTTCAAAATTAAATCTCCTCCTCTGTCTCCATCTAGAAAAACGGTAACGATTTTATTTTTTACAATCTCTTTGATTTGAGGCAGAACCTTAGATCCTCCAATTGCAACGGCATTTTTTATTCCATATCTCAACAGATTAATAACATCTGCTCGGCCTTCAACAACAAGCACTTCTTTGCTCTTTAAAACATCAGGACCTCCAACCAATCCATTATAGTTTTTTATTTCTTTTATTCTTAAATCTTCGGAAATTTTATTCAAAGTTTCTTTTGTATCTGGTGTTTTTTCATACAATTTCTCCAAAATTTCCTTGCTTCTCTGCTTTATAAAAGCCCTTCTGCTTTCTCGTACATCCTTTATTTCCCGCAAAGTTACCTTTGCTTTTGTATACCCGACCTTGTCTATTGTTTCGAGAGATGCCGCCAATAAAGCCGTTTCTGGAGCAGATAAATTAGAAGGAATCAAAATCTCTGCTCTTGTTTTCTCATCTTTGCTCTCTTTGAAGTTTATATCTATTCTTCCAATTCTTCCGCTTTCCTGCAACTCTTTTAGATCCATTCCCGGACCCAGCAAGCCTTCCGTCTGGCCAAAGATCGCACCAACAATATCCGGTCTCTCAACGAGAGAATCCGCTTCTAATGAAAGTTTTATTATATATTTTGCATTCTCTGTAATTTTCCCCATTTTTTCTCACCATAACTTAAGTTAGAAAATGATAAATTAGATTTATTTGGACGGGTAGAGGATATTACGATGTAATAATTTATAAAAATCAGCATAACTAAAAAGGTCTGTTGTCCCTCCTCAAAAAGAAAACATTCTGAATCCCCAGTTTTGATGCAATTAAATTTGTATAATAATCGATGTCGTTTTCCGAGAGTTTTGCTCTTTGATCTGCTTCTATCAAAACATTTGGCAATCCATAAGTTCTGCTCTGCGAGGAAATCGTATAAATAATTTCCGCAATTTCCTTCTCATTTTCAAAAAATTCCACTCTTATTGGTCTGTCAAATTCAACGGTTTTAAGATAAAAGCATTTTATTTCTTCTTCCAAATCTATAATTTTCGTTGCCTCTCCTTTTTCCAGCAGATAATAAAGCAAATTTGTATCCCTGGTTCTTTTTAAAATATCTATTAATTCTGGAACTTTTTTGCTCTTTACTTCGCTTAAAATATTTTCCGCAATATAAGTGCAAAAAGCAGAACTTCTCGAATCTTCCACAATTCCCGCTATCATACAATTTTCCTTTTTGCCTACTTCATGCAGAGTATTTAGTAATTTTTTAACTTCAATATAATCCATATAAACAGAACTCTCCTTTCTTGGAACATCAGCAGGATTAATCATTAAACTTCCATCAATTAAAAATAGATCCGGTGAAAATCTGGAAATCGTATCTATGCTTATTTTAATTTCTTTTTTCATTCTCTGCAAACTCCAGAATATTCTAAAATCCACATCGGATAATGCATTTGAAGAGTAAATTATTTCTGGAGTTGGATTAATTGTGGGATAATAAGCAACATCTTGCAATATTCCCCTTTCATAATTGAAAATAACACTCACCGCTCTTAAAAAAACAAAATCTAACAAATGGCCGGATTTCTTTGTTAAACCTCCATCTTCCCCGCCGATAGTTATATTTCCTAAATCAACTTTTGAAACCTTCCAAGTCAATTCTGGAATTTTGCCAAGAAAATTTGCAAGTTTTTTCTTTTCATTCTCAAGAAATTTTATTTTGTCAACAATCATATCAAGTTCATTTATTGAAACCATAACTATTATTGAAAAAGAAATCAGTAATTCATACTCTTCCTTAAGATATTGGTTTGCCAAAAATTTTTAATTCATTCGCAAATATTTATTCAATAAGGTTAATTGATTGCGGAAAATAACTGAGGCCCCTTAGATTATTTAATCCGGAGAGGACCAAAAATCTGATAAGAAGTCGAAGCAAATTCCTAGACTGGCTCTAAATTCAAAGTTATTATTTTTCTAATAAATATTTAAACTTTAATATAAAGTTATCGTCAATTTATTAGGTAAGGGTTGGTAAATAATTAATGTTCGAATGATTGGAAAAATAAAATCTGTGAAAAAGTAATATCGCTAATTTTTTAATTTCTCATCCTGAAAATTTGCTCTGCAAATTTTCTTCGAAAGTTCTTACAAAAATTTCTAAATCCCTCTCGTGCAGTCCGGACAAAGCACATCGCCTCAAAGCCTTGAAAGTCGAAAACTTTATAATGATTATACTTTCCTGTACAAACTCTATACAAAAATTTATAAATATTGTATTCTTTTAATATAATAATATGGTATTTAAAGAAGAACTTGTTTTGGAATTTTTTTCAAAAGTAGAGCAAGGAGTCTCAAAGGAAAAGATTGTTGAAAGGGACTTGAAAACAAAACCAATAGAAAACAAAACAATTTCAATTATTGGACCGAGAAGGGCTGGAAAAACATTTTATCTTTTTCAAAAAAAGAGAGAACATGGCGGAATATATATAGATTTTGAAAGTGCTGAATTTAGCGGAGTGAATATTGAAGATGTTATTAAAATAGTAAGCCTTTATGAAAAATATTTCGAGAAAAAAGTGAATATTATTTATTTAGATGAAATTCAAAATTTAAAAAATTGGGAAAGATTGGCAAGAACTTTATTAAACTATGGATATAAGCTGTATATCTCTGGCTCTAGTTCAAAGCTTTTGTCAAAGGAAATAGCAACCCAGCTTAGAGGAAGATCTTTAACTTACCTTCTTCTGCCTTTCTCATTTATAGAATTTTTAGCTGCTAAAGGTTTCAAGATTAAAAAGCTCTATACTCTTTCGGAAATAACAAAAATAAAAAAATATTTGAAAGAGTATTTAGATTTTGGGGGTTTTCCGGAAGTTGTTTTAAAAGAAAAAGAGAGAATTCTCAAGGAGTATTTAGAACTTGCTTTTTACAAAGATTTTGTTGAGCGTCACAAGATAGAGAGCATAGAAGTTGCAAAAATAATTTTTGAATATCTTTTACAGAACTTTTCCAAAGAGATCTCCGTTACAAAAATCCAAAATTTTATTGAAAAAACATTAAGGGTAAAAACGAGAAGCACGATTTACAATTATTTGGATAAACTGGAAGATAGTTTGTTGGTTTTCTTTATTGAAAGATTTGAAAAAAGCATATATCACAGAAAATTTTTTCCAAAAAAGGTTTATATTTGCGATGTTGGTTTAGCTAAAATTAAAAAATTTTCGGAAGATACGGGGAAGGTTATTGAAAATACTGTATTTTTGGAATTGCTAAGAAAAACCAATGAAAATCCTTTAATGGAAATTTATTATCTAAAAACCAAAGAAGGCTATGAGATTGATTTTTTAATTAAAGAGGAGAGCAAAATAAAGCAGTTAATTCAAGTAGGCTATGCAAATTCTTTTGATGAAATTGAAGAAAGAGAGATAAGGGCTTTGCTGCATGCAAAAGAATTATTTAAACAGGATAAACCAGAACTAATTTGCATTACCTGGGATTATGAAGATGAGAGAGAGGTGAGATGGTTCGGGAAGAATGGGAAAATAAAATTTATTCCATTGTGGAAATGGTTGCTCAGTTTCTAACCAAATGAAAATAATAAATTTAATAAATTCTTGGGTTGATTAATATAAACTTATCGTCACCTTCTAACCACTAAAACACTCTGCAAAACCAAGAACAAAAATATCTTAACTATTAATTTTCTGGAACTTAATCTTTTATTCCCAAAACTTCACAGGGAACTTTTTTTATTCCCAAATGCTCTCTAACTTTACCAATTAAATTTTTTCTAAAACCTTTTTTTATTATCCTTCTACTTCCACAATATTGCATTTCATGAATTTATTGAGTGACGGTTAGTAAATATTAATATTTAAACTTTAATATAATATGGCGCTCTCCAA
>CAYLRQ010000011.1:0-16236 GCA_964386335.1 uncultured archaeon | reverse complement strand
TTTTGAAGAGGAAATGGAAACTTATTTATATAACAAATTGGCAGAAATTGAATCAGTAAATTACTAATGTTTCAAAATAAAATACATACATATCTATGCGGTGAATGTAATGCTTCCTTTGATTTATGTCCAATTGGAGCGGAAAGTTTACCAGCATTTTGTCCTTTTTGTGGGAATCCTGTTTTGGCTGAATTAGAATATTATTCAGATGCGCCTTTGGAATTAGAAAGCGAATGGGAAGAGGAAGAAGAGGATTGATTTTCATTTACCCATTTAAGGAAAGCGTCTCCATATTTTTCTAATAATTCCTCTAACTGGTAAATAATAATATTATTAGAAATCAAAATGTGTGATATACCATAAAAAATAGGGACTTCTGTCGACATTCCAATAAAATCTGGACAAAAATTTTTGGTAAAAATCAAAATCGGGATTTTATTTTTAGGACATTCTTTTATTGTTTGCTTCCAATATTTGAGTATTGGTTTGTTTTCCCCCTCTTTAAATAATTGTGTAAAAGTCCATATTTCCTGATTCTTGCATTCAATACAAAGTGGAAAGCTTTCAACTAAATTTGGATTAGCAATAATATCACCCTTCCATTCTCCCCCACCGCTTCTAGGGGCTCTTACCAATGCTTTTGGATCGTTATAAAATAATTCTCCAAATTTTTTGGCTATTCTTCTTTCAAAAGAGTTTCCCTTACGTCTTCCTTTTTTTGCTATTTTGCTTCTTCTGCTGTCCGGATGTTTGAGTGACATTCTTCGGTTTCTCCGTCTTTTTTGGTTTATTTTCTACTGTTACTTCAATTATATCGGTTCTCTTATAAATTTTAGGACGATATTCGCCAATAAATCTAATAGCTCTCATAGGAATAAAAAGCAATTGTCCATTTTCATCAATTACTAATCCATTTGGGTATCCCTCTATCAACTTAATATCTAATAGATAACAATGCGCTTCGTATTTACTGGCAATTCTTTTTACATTTTCATCCCCAAATTTGATTGGTATTTCCAACATTTTGGGTTTAGGGGGTTTCTTTTGTCCTTCTGAAAGCTCGGCGCATTTTTGCTTCCACTTCTCTACTTCAATATCATAAAGTTCTTTACGAATGGGAGTAAGGAAGCCGAGATAATTCAAAATCTTATCAATTCTTCTTCCACTGGCGAATATTCCTGAACCGGATACAATAACTTCAAGTTTTTCCATGAGAAATTCCTTTATTTTTATTGGTTTTGTGATAACTAATCTTTTTATTCAATTGTGATAATTCCTTTTGATTTAATTGCAGTTAACACAGAACTGAATAAATCTTTAAGAGTATCTGAGTGGCTAATTACAAGAAACTGCCCACTACTTTGATTGATAAGTTTAGATGTGGCTATTTGTCCAACATCGTCCAAACCGTCTAATATTTCATCACAAAGAATGAAATTAAAGGGAATGGTAGACATCATTTTTCTATATTCATTAATAGCAATACTTAAACAAATCACTAAAGTACGTCGTTCTCCCACAGAAAATGATTCTATGGGACGTTCCTTTCCGTAATCATCTAATATTTTAATGTGAAATTCTTGTTTAATATCCCCCGATTGCAATTCCTTTTCCGTAGAAAGCTGTATTTGGAAATCCATTTCACATTGCTTTATCTTTTCATTGGTAATTTTAGTAAGATAAGGAATAAAACTTTCAATAAGATCAATCTTTATTTCTTTAAAACCATTGACCCAAAATTGAGTTTGCTGTTCTTGATGCTTCAGTTCTTTAAATTTATTCTTTTTTTCTTCTAATGATATAGTATTTTTTCTAAAATAATCAAGTTTTTCTTCAATAATTCCCATTCTCTTCGAATTTTCTGTAATTCTCTTTAAATTTTGTTGTATTTTGGTTTTAATATTTTGTATATGTTCTGTTTGATTTTCTTCTGGTTTTAATTTACTTTCCTCTTGTTGTAATTTCTCCCTTTCCAAATTTAATTTGTTTATTTCATCTTGATGTTCCTTTTTTCGGGTATCAATTTTTTTTGAATATTCTTTGAGTTCTCGCATAGAAACTTCAATAGATTTTCGTCTAATTTCAGCTTCTTTCGCTTTATCCCTGTTATTCAAATGATTTTGCTGTTTATCTTTGAATTCTTTTAATTTATCGTTAACTTCTTCAATTTTGGCTTTTAGTTTTTTATACTTATCAAGATTAGCCATATATATTCCACGAACGTTCTCTTTTCTTGTTTCTAATGTTTTTCTTTCAAAGGGTTTTATCTGTCCTTCAACGACCATCAACGGAGATTTACAAACAGGACATTCTTGGAATTGAGTAATGTCTTTTTTGATAGATTCAAATTCTTCCTGATATTGTTGAAGACAAGTTTCAAGTTTTATCTTTTCAGTCGTTAATTCATCTCTTTTCTTTATAAGATTATTAATAGAAGATTCTACAAATAATAATTCCGTATTAATTGTTGCTAAATCTATATTATCATATTTTTTTAACCAATCTTCTGCTTCTGTAATTATCTTATTTTGTTTATTTGACTCCCATAACAGAGATTCTATTCCATTTCTATAATTATACCTAATGTTGGTAATTTGCTGTGCAATGTATTCCAATTTTTGTAAAATTTGTTCATAATTACGCTGATTTTGTTCTAAAATTTCTAATTGTTTTTGTTCTTCTTCTATCTCTTTTTGGAGATTATCAGACTCTTGTTTCAATTTAGTGAGTTCTTTTTTAGCTTCCTTTTCTGAGAAATCTTGTAATTGTTCATTAATAATATTGATAGATGATTCAATCGATTGTATATTTGTTCTAATTTCATTCAATCTTTTTTTAGCGTTCTCATATCCAATATCCCATCTATTAAGATCAAACATTCTGGCTATTATTTTCATTCTGTCTGCGGGTGTATAAATACTGGAAGCTAAAATATCAATCGTGTTTTTTGATAAATAAGTTAAAGTGGCAAAATCTTGAGCGAATTCATTCTCACTAATATACGGAGGAACTCCTAGAGCGTCAAGTAGCATTTGTTGTGTTTGTGTTGGAGTGTTTCCAATAATTTCTTTATTATTAAGAAAAAAAGAGAGTTTTTGATTTCCTCCTATTCTGCTTCGAGTAATTCTTAATTCTTCATTAGCGTTCGTTAGCATAAGCTCCAAATCAACTTCTTGATAGAGAGAAACCGGAACTTTCATCAGGGTCTTTCCAGCTAAGGCAAAAAAGATCGCATTAAAAATGGTAGTTTTTCCAGCTCCATTAGATCTTCCCAAATCCTTATTATGTCCTATTATCAGAACCGGGTAATTAAGCCTGTTGAAATTAATAATGGTTTCTCTCATCCCCAAAAAACGATTAATTTTTAAATATGATAGATCCCACATAATTTTTCCTTAAATATCTTTTACAAAAGAAATTCCTAATTGAGTAAGTTCCTTATCTTTTTTAGCTTTTTCCTCAATGATTTTTTCCCAGTTTTTTTCTTGAGTAGTTGTTTTTATTGTTTCCGGACTTTCTTTAATAATATCCCAAATTACATTATGCGCATTATGTTTCTTGAAGATTGTGTTATGATATTTGAAATCAAATTCACCAATTTCAGAGGGAGAACCTATTAATTGGATTCTAATAATAGAATCAAATAATGAATCTAAATCCTGATTATTTTCCCAAAATTCTGCCATTCCATCTTTGATCCTTACAATGTAAGAAAAGAACTTTCTATCTTCCAACGAAGAAATATTTTTTAGATTTGTTTTAGAAGGGGAAGATATTGATAAGATGGAAACTCTGCCAGGATTTTTTATTTTCCAATCATTCCAATTATTAACTGTTAAAGATCCAATGTAAGTAATATTACCAATTTTCTGTTTCCGGTGATAATGTCCGGTGTAAACAGCTTCATAGTCTTTAAAAATTTCAGGGGGAAATCCGGGTAACTTAAAACCATTGTAATTTTGCGCCTTATTAACAGGAAGGTGTGTAAAAAGAAAGTCTCCGGGAATTCCTATTAAATCTTTTTTTAATTTCTTCTCTTCCTGTAGTGAATAAAAAGGAAGAAAAGAGAGACGTTTTCCAAATTTTTCAATAATTAATGGTTCGTTTACAAAGATAACATTCTCCGATATTTTTTCGAATGATTGAAAAGCCGTAGATCTTTTATCACTCCCATGATTTCCAGCAATCATTATGATTTCACATCCTAAATTCAAAAGAGGAGCCAAAAAAGATTGAGCATACTTATTTCTAAGCCATTCCGGTGGATTTATAAGGTTACAAACATCTCCCAAATCAATTATCAGGTTGATTTCTTCCTCTCGCACAATTTCAACAATTTTTTGTAGAATATTAATTTTATCCAATAATCTTTGAGAAACCAAACCATATGGTAAAGATACAAATTGTCCCATTCGGTCCCGAGGGTCCAAATGAACATCAGAAAGCATTAAAATTTTACCCATCTTCTTCTCCGGGTTTAGGAATAAAAGTACCGACCGGACATTCCCATACTGGAATCACCAGATAGAAATCTATACAATGCGTATACAATATGTCCGCTATGGGACATTGGTGTTCTTTGGGAATAAGATAACCCGCATGATGAAGAATACTTCTGATATGTTCCGCTTTCTTTAATTCATCGGTTGGCTTTTCCATATGCTTTAAATGAGGACGATTGTCCGGATTATAACGTAGACATTTGTAGCAAAGACAATGTTCTTTATGATGTCCGGTATCATTAGTATGCACCCAAACATCTTTTCCGTGATGATTATATCTTGTGATTCCCATTTGTAGTTTTCCTTCTTTTTAAAGATGATTTTATTTTACTTTTTTTGTGTTTATCCCTTCATGAATTCGTATACCGGGGGTAGGGGAAATAATCTGTTCCGGCGTAACTTTTTCTGTTGTTTTGCTTTTAAATGTTTCTACATTAATTTCTTCCTTTCGAACCATTTCTTTTGCTTTATTTAAATACTCCCTTATACAACGAAAAGATGGCTTACAATACCATTGGTATATCTTCTTTGCGTCATTAAGCATAATATTAAATCTATTTCTTTCTGCGACTATAATTTCATCAGTGGCGATAGTCTCACTTACAAAAATTTCCCTTGCTAATAGATATATTAATTTTTCTTTATCCATTTTTTTTCTTTCCCTTTTCTGGAGGACTTTCTTGAATAAGCCCGGAAGGCAATATATAAAAAACACTTTCTTTATACGGAATTCCTACCTTATTTTTAGTATTTTTTATTTTCACTTCTCGGTATTCCAATACTTTTTCTTTGTTTTCCTGTTTGAATTCTCCAGTACGTGCGGATAATTCATAACGCAAAGAATAGAGAAAATTCTTTTCCACACCACCCGCTGTATATGTTTTCTTTCCCCAAATAACGGAGGGATCTTCTTTTAATCTGGAAATAAATATAACACAAGTCTTCTTATCTTCCAATCTGTGTGTTTTATTATCGGTTTCTAATTTACCTATTTTGTTAGTAGCCACAGTTTTGTATGATGAAGGAATAATTTTGCCTGTATTAATATCCTTTGCTTGAAAACCACCACTAAGATCTGTCGCAATACGTGCTAAAAGTTTTGCTCGTGACATATTTTCGTGCATATTAGTTATTATGTCTTTTCTTTCTTGTACTTCTTTAGTGGTTAACGCTTGGATACAGTCCACAAAAATTATGTCAAAAATTTCCAATGCTAAAAAATAGAGTAGTAAAGCATGAAATGTTTCTCCATCTTTGGGAGATATAACAGGGGTATTTTCTTTTACCCCAATATTCAAAGCGTAATTAATATCAAAACCTTCTCCAATATTAAACCAAGCTCCAACACCACCATTTGTTTGAATATTTTTAAGAATATTAAGACATAGAGTGGATTTTCCACTATGACTTTCTCCCGCAATTTCTACCATCCTTCCCCGAGGTAATCCTCCAATTCCAGAAGTATTATCTATTGCTTTTAATCCTGTAGGCAAGGGATTGATTGCCTTAAGAGATGACATAGGCTGATAAGCGTCTCCTAATATATTTCTAAGATTATCAGAAGTAGAAGACTCTTCAATTTCAGGGGATGCTTGAGTATTTGAGATTGCCATAATTTTTTTCCTTTATCTCTCAAAATGATGATAATTTTCTTTCAATTCTTGATAATCAGAACGCCAAGCGATAGATCTGTGAAAAAAATCAGAGAATTCCCCTTTATAGGCTTTCCTAATTTGCTTAACACGTTCTGCGGTGATTATTAAGATGTTGAAGCCCGCTAACTTTAATTTTCTAATCGCTCTTAAATGTCTTTGCGAAATTCTTCTTAATTTTATGTCGTGATATACCGTATCAAAAGGATGTAAAACTTTAAAGTCCGGATGATAAATATAATCCTTTCCCCGGATATTTACTTCCATTTTAATATTCAAGGATAAAGGATAGAAATCTTTTATCCATCCTTTATCCTTTTGGTATTGTAAATATCGATGATAAGTCGTTTGGATACGAGATGGGTAGGCTTTTCCAACGTCAGGTTGATACTTCCATTGGAAATACGTCCGATTCCATCTTTCAAATTCGCTTATAAAATTATCGTAGTTGGTTTTTGGAATTAAATAACCCATCAATCTTCCATAAAGGATGGAATTGTATCCTCATTATCATCTATAATTTCTCCAGTTCCGGAATTAAATTTAAGCTCGCCGAAGTTCTCTTTCTTTTCCGGAAAGGTATCTTCTTTTGAATTTGTGTCCGGGGCTACTTTAACTTCATTTCCCTCTTCTACTTCTTTCGCAGTTTCTTCAATGTTTGGAAGATCTTCTAATTTTGGTTCTGGGAGGGATTTAAAATCATCTTTCTCTGCAAGTAATAATTTTTGCTTTTCAGATAAATTAGTATAAAGAGTTTCCAACAAGCGATCAGTGCATTCGTATTTAGGAAGACCTTGCTTATCTTTAGCGTTGAGATTAATTTTGCAGGTTTGAAGTTCTTTGAAAATAGTCTCATCATCATGGAATGAAAATTCGCCAATGTCTAAATTTTCCATAATTTCCATTTCATCCGGAGTGAAGAAATCACTCATAACCTTTTTCTCATAACGATCCACAATTTCCCGAATTTTGTTCTCTTGGGGATTAGAAAAATCAAAACTGTTTTCCCCGTCCATAATCCATTTTTTTCTCTTATCCATATAGAGACTAATTTCACTATCTGTAACTTCAATTTCCTTTTTGTTTTCCAGAAGGAATTTCTCAACCATACTAAAAGTAGGATAATCTTCCGATAGTGCGATTATGGGAATCTTGTCCCAAGAATTTTGGTTATATTCCACTTCAGTAATCCATTTAACTTTAAATCTGTCGGAAACTTCTTTTTTCACTACAGTAATGTCATACATATGGGGAAGTCCATATTTAAGATAACCGGGGTTCTTTGTTGAAGGTGTTTTTCTGTGTTCCATTATGGATTCATGTACAGTTTTATTGGTTTCAAAGATTTTGAATTGATTATCCTGCCGGTCGATTACTAAATATAAAGCCTTTCTGGAGCGTGATAAAGGACTTCGAGGACGTAAATCTTTATCCGGATAAACTTCCTTTAAAATTGTCTGATGCGCAATTCGAATTTTGTCCAGAATACTGTTTTGATTTTTTGGGGGAAGTCGAAAAGCTCTAATAACTTGTGTGCCATCTTCATTTAAACAATCGATGAAGATTTGATCAAAGAAAAGAATCCTGCGAACGAACCTAAAAATCCTTCGTCCGTAATCTTTCATTCGATAATAAGGAAGAGTTTGTACCGAATCTTCTCTTTCTTGGTAGGGTGGAGTTCCAAATATTGTCATTTTTTACCTCTGTTTTATTGTTCTGCGTTCTAGAATTGAAATTATTTCTTTTGATCTTGAGTTGAGAATAATGTCAATTTTTTCAAGTTTTGTTTTTTCAGCAATAAGTTTGTTGATCTGTTTTTTCTTTTGTCGTAATTGTGTTGTTTTGTGTTTGAACAGGTCTGAATAGATTAAACTATCAATCTCTGTGTTGGATGTTTTTGTTTGTGATTTTGTTAATCTGTCATCAAGTGCTTTCCTTTCAATTAAAAATTCTTCTGCTTCTTGTCTTACATTGGAATAAAGATCATGAATTATTTCTTCTAATTCATAGATCTGCTCTTGAAGCTGTTCAATGGCTGTGGCAATTGTTATTCGATAAGAAGCCAATTTCTCCAATGTAATATCTAACTGGTTGATAGTGCGATCGGCTAAAATACGACTTTCAAATCTTAGCCCTTCCTCCAGAAGAACAATATCTGTTAGACTTAATTTAAACAATTTTCCATAAAGAGTCAAATTTATTTGGCAGATTTCTGGAGGAATTTGGGTAATTTGGTGCATTTGGAAAGATTCAGATGGAGTTTCTTCCTCTCGGGGATCTACGCTCAAACTGTCTCTCACTTCTTCGTAGGGAATGTTTCCTGGTTTCATTTTTGGATGCCTTATTTATGTTTAAAGAAATAATTAAGATATTTCTTTTAATTCAGCATAATTAGTTCCATACGATAAATCAACCGCCATAGGAACATCTACTGGAAGCTTGGGACTTTCCATACTATCTTTGATAATTTCCATACCCTTATCCAACCAATCCTCAGGAATTTCAAAAAGTAATTCATCATGTTTGTGCATAATAGGGTAAACACGCTTATCTGATTGAAGATCATACTTTCCATCTTTTCTAAAATTATTAATCGTTTCAATCAAAGAATAACTACAAAAATCAGAAGAAGTGCCTTGGATCAAAGCATTGGGAGCTTCTTTATGCGCTTTTTCAATCTTCTTTTGATCGAAAAAACAATACAAAGGAAAGCGTCTTTCTCTTCCATAGCAGGATGTAACTTTAAAATGTGTCTCCAATTCCTCGATAACAGAGTCAGACCACGCCATAGCAGCTTTCATTCCTTTACGAATCTTTTCCCAAATAACCTTTGTTTCTGATTTTGGCTTGCCCAGAACTCTAGATAAGGCATCTGGACCTCCCCGGTAAACCACCAGAAAATTACCTGATTTAGCTTCTTGTCGTAGATTGTCATAATATTCCGCTTTTTTTGGATCTTTAGATTGTCTCCCTTGAATTATTTCTTCTGGATCCATATTATTAACAATTCCTGCGGTATAGGAATGCAAATCTTTATTTTTCCGAGCTCCCTCCAATAATAAAGAATCTTGAGAATAATAAGCTAAAATTCTTAATTCAGCCTGTTTAAAGTCGCCTGCTATAAAAATATAGCCAGGTTGCGCTCTGATAAGTCTCTTTAATTTTTTATCTCTGGGAATTGTTTGAATGGCGAATGGTTTACGACTAGACCATCGTCCTGTTTCTGTTCCTAAAAGATGCCATCCCGGCGATACTCGATTTTTTTCATTTAAATACTCCATTGGACTATCAATATAAGTTGAAATCATTTTGGAAATGTGTCGAAGTTCTTTCAGGGGTTTTAGTTTAGAATTTCTTCTTACTAATTCATCAATAACCTCTTCATCTAACTGGAGATTGCCTTTGGGAGTTTTCTTAGTAAGCTTTTCTCCGAGCTGTTGTTGAATTACATATTCCAAATCAATAGGACTTCGATAATTAAATCGAATTCCCACATTTTCCACAAATTGAATATAAGTCTCATGAAGTTTTTTTTCAAGGTTCGCTTTGAGTTCTTTGGCATATTCTGTATCAAACATTACCCCAGTATGTAGCATATCAGTCGCAATTGGAGAAATTGGTTTAAGTAATGTGTGATAAAGATCGTAGGGAGTTCTTTTTGACATATCCTACTACCTCACATTATTTTTTTAAAAGGTATCATCTAATTCGGGAAATTCTATTTCACCGGAAATATTTTCAATTTCCAATATATTTTGTGGAATATCCAAAAAAACCCGCACTAAGCGACATTGAGTTAAATCGAAATCGGCTCCTTCGAGCCATTCGTGCTCTTCCTTTACTTTTTCCAAAGTATCCCAAGAAGCTGTTATTTGCCATTTCCCATCATTATTCTTGAAAAGAAAGGCATATCCTATATCAATTTTCAACGGTTATCGCCATCCCCTTTTATTTTATTTCTCTTTTTACGATCTGCTAATTTCTCTATATTTTGTTTTGCTATTTCTTCCAACATTTTCTCAATTGATTTTTTATCTATCAAAAAATATATTTGATAGTAAATTATTTCGTTAATAATTTCTCCAAGAAGATTTGGAAGTTTTGAACGCATTTTTTCAATACGTTCCTGATTCTTTTTCGAACCCGGCTCTCGAAGTATTTTTTTAGCCCCTTCAAGAAAAATTAAATCTATAGAAGTGGAAATAATTTCTTTATTATTCACTTCAGTCTCATTCTTCCAATAAAAATACGCAATCGCTTCTTGAATAACATTTCCCATATCCAAATTCAAAGTAGTTGCCAAAGCAGCTATATACCAAAGAACATCTCCCATTTCATTCCAAAAATCCTTTGTAAAAGCATCTCTTTTTTGATAATATCGATGTTTATATTTTGATATGCAAGCGTATAATTCTGTTCTTTCACCGAAGAAGCCTAAGATTGGATAAGTTAAATCTGTACCCGCATTAGGATAAATTGCGGTACTCCAAGCTTGTTTTCTATAATTCTCCCAAAATTTTTGATTTTCTTCTTTGTTATAATAATTCACAACTACCACCTCCACAAGCCAGTTCTCCCTGAAGGTTTGTAAAATCATCCTCTTCTTTGATTTTTTTCAAATCAAGCTTTTTTAAATGAACCAAAAGGTTCTCATATTTTTCCTTTGTAATTTCCTCAAAGGGCATTTGAGCATATATAGAACCATTCCGATTAATAACTGAAATTGCCGTATAAAAATCTCTATTATTCCATAACCAATCCCCTACTTCTTTCCATTCTTTATCGCCCCCAATATCAATAGTAGCGGAACAATTATTATAATTATTTCCTTTTCGATGTCCCGGTCTAATCCACTCTAAATTTATCCTCTTAATCCTTTCCAAAACATCGATTGGATTTTCATGATTTCTACAAATAGCTCCGGCAGGGGCTTTTTGTGGAATAGATAATATTATTTGTTGGGAATTGGTAACATCTTGTTCAACCAATTCCGGTAATTGCTTTATAAAAAATTTGGCTACAGGTTCGGTTTTTATTAATCGAATCCTTCGCACATAATAAGGGGCGAACCAGCTATGAATGCCGGCGGATGTTCCTAAAACTAAAGATGATGTTCCAGAAGGCTTTACTAAAGTGGTACGATCTGCAAGATTTATTCCAATTAACTTTGCTACTCTATCATTTTCTTCCAATATTATGTTTGTCGCTTGTTTTAAATCATAATCAAATAAATTCCCGCTGCAAATTCCGGTTAAGCCTACTCCGATTAAGGCATGCTTTTCACAATTTTCTTGCCATTGTTCTCGAAGATAATGAAAATCCGTATATGACGCCTGCAAAGTTCCAATAAATGATGCCACTTTCGCTCTTTGATTAAAATCTTCCTGAGATTTAATATTCCCTGTGTTTATTTCTGTTAGATTACAAAACATACAATCCTTAAATGATACTTCAGCGCATGGATTGCATATCCAATCTTTGTCATTTGTAAAAAAGAACCCAGGCTCTCCACAGCGATTTATTCGAAGTATATTCCAAATCTTATCAAAATCACTTCTTTTAACTTTATATCGAAGCAATACCACAGAATTATTGCTTCTACCTCGCTGTGGATTGAGTTCATACCAATTTCCAGATTTAGCGTTTAACATCTCATCATCATCAAACGAGAATAAAGTAATGATACTGGCTCTTCTAATTCCTCCAGCTAAAACAGCATCAGCAATAAAGCAAATTATGTCAAATATCTCTATTGGTTTTAATTTTTCCCCTTGCGTTTTTCTATCAAGAACTTTCCTAATATGAAATAAACATTCCTTTAGTGGTTCTGCTCCGGGAGCTTTTCCGCCTGAAGTGATCAATGGCATTCCTTTAGGACGAATATCAGAAAAATCAAAAACCGGATCTGATTTTCCATAAAAATAAGCGTTCATTAGGATTTTAATTGCGTCCGCCCATCCTTCTGCGGAATCTGCAATTAGAAATCTTCTGCTTCTCTTTTTAGGCATTTGTAACTCAGGAAGCTTTCTAACATGATGTTTTTGTACAGAAACACCAACACCACAACCATAGAGAAGTAACGCCATAACTTCAGGAAAGGCTTTAGGATCGTCCATTACTATTCCACTACAGTTATAAATCCTTGCGGGGGTTACTTGTATTGCCTTGCCCGCAAATTGGGCGGAGCGTAATGATGGTAATACTTTTTTTTCATAGACTAATTTATAGTTATTTTCAATTTCCTCTCTTAATTTGGGAAATCTTTTCAAATGCATTTCTTTATTTCTATTAATAACCTCTCGCCATGTTTCCCGTCTCCCCTTTTCTGGCAAATAACGAGCGTATTTAGAAAAAACAATGTAATCAGATAAAATTTGGTTAGCTATATCCATCATCTTCTCCTATTTTTATGTGTAATTAATTAACTTTAGATTATTTGTCTAAACCCCAAATCCGTAAACTGTCAATAGGAATTGGTGTAATATCGGCTTCCTTTGGGTATAATTCAAAATATAGATCATATATCGCTTGATTATAACCCGCTTCATAATAAGATGATACTAAAGTAAATATCTCATCTTGATACTCCAAACAACAATCTTGATAGCCTTTATTATACGCTGATTTATAGATCTGGTGTAATCCTGATAATACTATAAGACATAGTATTACAAGTCCTAAAAATCCCATAACGATAATAATTGATGTGTTTTTCATTTTTAATTCCTTTTATATTCTAAAAATATAGAGTTTTAATCCTTCTTTTTTTGCCACTTCTATCATATGTTTTGTTCCTTTACTACTTCCATCCCAAAAACAAATACAAGCATCCGCATAATGCGCCATTTCAACATTTCTCCTAAATCCAGCAAATTTACCATAAAGATCCCAGTTAGGAATAAATTGTTTAATCGGTATTTTATTTCTTTTAGCGTATATTTCTCCCAATCGAGCTGCTCCCACTGCTCCTCCCGATACAATTTCAATCTCATCCTCAAATAAAGGTAAAAGTTTATCTAACTTTTCCTTAAGAAATTTATAATTTTGGAAATTCCTACTTCCACCAATTATAATTTTAGTCATTATTTTTCTCCCAATATTTAATAACTAATCTCTTTGATTTCATTTGGATGTTGAATATAATAACACAAGCAAGCGTAATCATAGCTTATTTTCACAAGTCGATCGTAGGAAAGATCTTTAAGAGTAAAGTAGCCTGATTCTCCGTATACTCCCGGAGCTGGTTCATAACATTCTCGCAATGGGGAATGTTTTATTCCGGCTTCAATAAAAGCTTTCTTTAACATCTGAAAAATTAAATCACAATCTCGTGTAATCCAAATTTTATTCATTTTTAAATCCTCTTTTATTATCTAAAAAATTATCCAAGAAAGTATTGACAATTTCTTTGTTTATTGAACGATCATCTAATTTAGCGTAAATAGAACCATTATGTTTGTAATGTTGCAAAAACATTAAACAACAAGATGCGTGATCTAAATGAGAAAGACCGGTTTCTGGATCTATGTCTTGTCCCATCCAAAAAGCCATTAGATGTCTCAATAACGCTCCAAAAACACGACTAAATTGTAACCCCTTTTCCCAATTTCTATCTTCATATTTATTAGCTCCATAAGTAAGTACAGTAGCAGTACCTATTAAAGCGTAGGGAGATAAGAGATCCATTCTAATTTTGTTTTGATCGTTTTTGATCCCATTTCCCAATTTTTTATTCATTTTTTATCTCTCCATATTATACCATGTGTTTCCATACAAGCTACAGTCAACGCTCCTATTTTCCTTACCTCATCTAAAGCTTGTGCTTCATCTAAATGATATATCCCTATTTTAGCTCTGGTCAAATGATATTCAATAAAAACCAGAAAATCAGCAATAGATTTTTCATAATCCAATTCATTATACTTATCTTTTGCCTTTTTCAAATTATTTTGATAATCTCTTTCCTCCCCAATTGCCTTAATTGCGTCTTCTCTTTTGAACATAATGTTGTATCCTTTCTTTAGTCGCATGGTACTCACGAAGACAATTCCCACAAGCAGAACATGATGCAGTCCATTGAGTTCCACACATATAAACAAATTTGTATTGTTTTGCCATTTTTTGTGTTTCCTCCCATTCTCTCTGGTAAGACAATGCCCAATAAGTGTTTAAAATATGTTGTCTTTCTTCGTAATCATTTCTATATTTCGGAGGAATACTATCTCTGTTTGTATATCGCATCCAAGTCAAAACCACTGGTATGCCTAATTGTGAATAATGCCAACAAGCTTTATCCATTAATTCTTTGTTCCACAAATTTGCTCTGAAACGAACAAACATTACATTTGGAGATTTTTCGAATAAGTGATAATTTTTGTCCGTGATATTTCCCGGATTAACTGTAATAACAACTGGTCCCGGAAAATCTGTATCAGGATAACTGGTATTAAAAAAACGATTATCATAACATGCGGTAGATTCTATTACCAATTTCTTTTGGTGATGTGAATCGTTTAGGTCATTTACACGAACTATCAAACCTCGCTTGTTAACATCCACAGGATTGGGTAAATAAGGTTCTTTCATCAAATCAACACCCGCCTTGCTTATGTAGTTGTCTGCGGTAGAACCGTAAGCAAAACAATCATCACATTTTCTCGGACATATTCCAATTTGTGGAACACAACCAATGATTCCAGAGCCAATCGCCTTTGGATTTTCAATTATTTTTGAATATTTCATTAACCGGGTATGTCCTTTTTGATTAAAATTGTGTAATAGAATAATTGGAAACCGAACCAACGAGCAAGTATCCAAATTATGGTCAATTCTAAATGCCATTCTGTGAATGTAGCAAACACAACATTCAATAACATTGTTACCCAAAGAAGGAAATCCGCTGTATGCCAAGCATCCCCAAAAGGAGCACCAATTTTGTTTTTCCACCAATAAGTATCTGGAAATACCGATTTTTGAAATTTAAAGCTCAATACATCTTTAATTGCTTTTAACGCTCCGGCAATAAAAGGTAGAATAACAAAAACTAATATTAGTAATACCATAATAATTCCTTTATTGTTATTTTAATAACTTTTCTAACTCATTAATCTCAGATATGTCTATCTGACAGAAGCCCATCGGCTTGTCTTCAATGTCTAACATTTCCTCTGTGTTGCTAAGGAAAACATTTATTCCCTCTTCTAATTCCTCAATACGCTGACGTAGCTTTTTACAATCAGAACAATCCTTTTCAAATATAAACCCCGTCTTGATTTTGTAATTTTGATTGTTTTTTCTTATAACTGACCATCCACACTCTTCGGGCTTTTCTGTAATGGCAATGCAATGGTGAATTTCTTCGTCACCAATGAATTCAATGTGTTCAATTCCTAAGTCATCACCATCATTGTAAATAATCCAGTTTTTAGGGGATTTCATTGTAGCTCCTTTTTTGATTTTTCCAATTTTTTAAGATTAATTAAAATGTGATTAACTCCAGCAATATATCCCATAACAAAGGTTTCATATCCTGGTAGTTCATCAAAAGGAACACCATCTAATTGCATATCTGGTCTTGATTCGACAAAACGATACCAAGCATGTTTAGCAATTTTAATAATTTTTTTTCGTTTTTCATTTGTTAACATTTTAATTCTCCGTCAAGTGGATTTATCTTCTGATATTCTTCGATAAATTTTATTATCGGAAGAATTTCTTTCTCAAACCATTCTGGTGATTCGTTATATTTTTTACACAATCCTTCCCAACAATCATACCATTCGGTAAAATTTAACACTTTACAACCGAAACTAACTTTTCCCTGACAATACTCATTTAAATAATGCCTGTTTCGAATACAAATCGGAGAACGATTAATTATCGCCCCTTCGCCAATTTCTACATACTCACCGATTGTGATAAATCTACCAATTTTTGTTCTTTTGCCAATTATCGTACAATCGCCTATTGATGTATATTCGGCGATTGTCACACCCCCTTCGATTATCGCCCCCTCTCTAACTTTTACCCAATCACCGATTGTTGCCTCTTCGCCAATTGTCGCCCCTTCATAAACTATCGTT
>CAYLRQ010000010.1:6310-16425 GCA_964386335.1 uncultured archaeon | reverse complement strand
ATTAAATTGTAAATTACACCGGCAGGAGTGACTCCATTAAATCTCCAGTCTCCTTTTGGAGTTTTACCATAACTTTGTTTAGGAAAATCCCATAGAGTTGTTGGGTGTAAAATAGGTTTATCCTCTCCCATCTGTCAACCTCTTTAAGTCCTCAATAAACTTATCAAACCTCTTCACTTTATCACTTTCTTCAACTTCTTCCTCACTCATTACATAGCTTCCATCTGTATCAACTTCAACTATTGCTCTACCTTTCTTTGCAGGTTTTTTAGTTTTCAGAGTTCCGTCTTCATCAGGCGTTATAAAGAATACTTTAATATGCTTAGTAACTTCATCTTGCATTAATTTCAGTTTCCAATAACCTGTTTGCGCAATTCTTTCCCTTAATGTGATTTTGCTTGAAATAACAGATATTATCTTTAGTGTTTCAGGATCATATATGATTATATCAACATCTGGCAAATGAGAACCAAATTCTCCATAATCAATCAGAAGATTTCTTTTTACTTGGCTTAATTCTTTTGATAAATTCTTGCTATTTGTTCTTTCCAATGTGTTCCCATCAACTACTTTTAATCCTAAACTTTCAACTTCATCTTTTATTATGTGAATTATCAACTTCTCAAAATTTTTTCCTTTAAATGCTCTCCAAGATTGTTCATGGTCTTTATTCGGTGTTGGCCTCTTTAACCAATCTTTTTTATGTAATTCCTTGGCCTCTCTTAACAACTCCGAGATGTGCTTATACGCTTCGGCTCCATACCTCTTTTTCTTTTCTTCATACAGATTTACTAAGTCTTCAAACTTCATCCTAACACCTCATAACTTTTCCATAACTAAAATATATTCATACGCATAGGCCAATCTATCTGCCTTATGATTTGATGTGAATCTTCCTGTTTTCGAATCTCTGGTCGAAGGCAATATTTTTGATGGAATTCTTCTTTTGATTACCTTATGAATCCTAAAACCAAGATTTAACATAATTTCTACAAACACTTCAGCATTCAAAATCTTTACTTTTTTTAATTCTGTATTTCCTATCACAATACAGGCTTTTCCACCAGGTTTTAGAACCCTATGCATTTTCTCAAAACATTGTTGCATCTCAAAGAAATAATCTCTTACCGCTTCTGATTCTCTTTTTGATTTTTTTTCTAATTCTTCAATTTCTTTTTTAGCGATCTCGCTTTTTATTCCATCATGAAAAAAGGTTCTTTTATATATTGAACCAATAAATCCTTCCCTAAATTCCGCAACATTTTTAGCATATCCCAACCAGAGGGCAGTTAACTGATGTAAGTCAGCATATTCATAAGAGGTAACATAAGGAGGAGATGTAACAATTAATGAAACAGAATTAGATTTACAAGGCAAATCTCTCGCATCTCCTCTTTCAGCGATTAAATATTTGTCCAAATTTCGCTTTACATGTTCTGGCATCAGTTTAAATAATTCCTCATTTCCTCTCATCATATAATTTATATGTTTCTTAAAAGCCTGGAATGGATCAGTAGATTTCTTTTTCAAGTCTCTTGTCGGTTTAACACTCTTCATCAACCATACGGAACAATTCTTCAGAATTTGGGAAAAAGCACATAAACAGAAATTTCTAATGTCCTCTTCTCTTATTTTGTTGATTCTCCCAAGAATTATTCCTAACTCCTCCCTTATGTGACTATGTGAAAACCAATATTTTATTCTTTCGTTATCGGGGATTACTGGTTCTATATCTATTTCTTTCAATGGCTTTATTTTATTCCTTCTAAACTCTATAAAAGCTGAAATATCCGATAATATTTTATTAATTTCTTTTCTTAATTTTTTAGGTTCTATTGGAACGGTTTTGGCCTTTGTGATTAACCATGCTACAGGGTTTATATCAACACCGACAGCTTTTCTTCCCGATATTAATGCTTCAACCAAAGTTGTACCACAGCCCATGAAAGGGTCACAAACAATTTCATCTTTAGTTGAATAATTCTCAATACATCTTCTTGCTAATTGAGGAATAAACTTAGCAGCATACCTATGATAACCATGCGTAGCATAAGTTGTTTCTTTTCTAGACAGATTTTCAAATGACCATGAAGGATCTTCCTTAAGATTATTGAATATCGCGAGAATCTCGTTTTGTAAGCTTTTGGTTTGAGTTATATGTAAATTGGTAGATAATTTATTTAACAAAAACGAATTGTTCTTTTTTACCATCTCTTCAAATAACATTGCCATATTAACTGACCCCTTTTTGATTCTTCTCGCAATATTGTTTATATTTCTCATAAATCTCAGAATCTACAAATAAAGTAACTCTTTTCTTTCCCATCTTAACACCATTCATAATTGTTATTTACATTTATTTTATCAAAAATTCTTTTACACTTTCAAATATCTTTTTGTGCCCTTCAGAATTTGGGTGCAATCCGTCTTCAAGCAAATTCTCATAATTCAATTTTATCCAGTCTTCAAAAATTTCAATAAAGAGAATTTTGTTTTCTTCACAGACGGATTTTATAATTTCATTATATTTTCGGATATTCTCATTTTTGTAGGACTTATTGATATCCCGAGGAATTGGCGTTGTTTTGGTTTCATCAACCGGAGTTAAACCAACAAAAATAATTTTTGAGGAAAATTTTTTGGCAAGGTCTGTTAATTTTTGAATGTTCTCTTTGAATTTATTTATTGGAACTCTATGACTGTTTTCGCTATGAACAAAACAAGAATCATTTATTCCTATAGCAAAAACAATTATTGTTTCCTCACTCTCTTTTAATCTTTGTTTTGTTTCAAATTCAAATCTTTCTAAAAGATTTTTAGAGCTATTTCCCGAAATTCCTAAATTATAAACTCTGCAATAAAAATCAGAATCTGTTAAATTCTTCTCATCCAAAAACTTTCTTAATCTTTGAACCCATCCGCCTTCTTTATCCCAAGCTCCATAAGCTATGCTGTCTCCAAAGATTAAAATCTGCGTCATAATCTGCTTAAAATAAATTTGGCCTTCTCTTCTATAGTTTTCATAACCGGAACTTCAATCAGTTGATAACCCAATTTTGTATAAGTTTCAAAAATCAGTTTACTGATTCTTTCTGCAGTTTCTTCATCTTCTATTCTTGCATAATCCTTTTCAAATTTGAATGATTTCATAAAAAAAACTTTTTTATATATCCTCTTCCTGGATTCTTCAATTACTCGTTTCGTATCCAAACCGACTTCTTTAAAATATGCAACAGAATCTGGAATCCCCCTGTCAAGAAAAACGGTTTGTTCCGGAGATAATTTGTTTTCAAGTTCAATTTTCATCTGCAGAATTTTGTTCTGAAATTTTACTTCATCTTTTCTGATCTCTTCAATCTTTTTACCTTTTGCCATTTCCAGATCTATAAAGACCCTCGCGATTTCGGGAAAAGTAAAATAACCCAGACTGGCCAAATATTCCAAAGTTTTGGATTTTCCGGAGCATGGACCTCCGGTAAAAACATACCAGTTGGTTTTTATTACCATTATAAACCAAGTTCTTTTGAAACAGATTGCATACCCTTTATTCCAATCTCAAAAAACTTATCTTTATCTATTCCCAATCTTTCACAAAACATAATCTTTTCTCTTGAAACATTTCTTGCGAAATCCTTTTGCTTGAATTTCTTTTTTACACTTTTTACTTCAACTTCACTTAACTTTTTTGATGGCATCACTAGAGCAGTTGAGATTATTAACCCGGAAAGAGCATCACTTGCTATCAAACCATAACTTTCTTTTTTGTTTGGAATAATATTTAAATTTTCAAAATTGTGAGACTTTATAATTTCAATAATTTCTGAATCAACTTTATCTTTCAAAATTTTGGCTGTTATCAAACCATGCTTTTCAGGATTATTTTTTGTTTCAGCATAATCTAAATCATGTAATAGCCCAATAATTTCCCATTTTTCTTCGTTCTCATTCAAAAAAGAAGCCAACTCTTTCATTATTGCGCCAACAGCAAGGCAGTGTTTTCTCATATTCTCTTCTTTTATATATTTTTCAATTAGTTTAATTGACATTTCTTTATCCATAAATGCTATTTTTATAAAATAACTAAATTTATATCAAAGCTTTTCTTAAACTCTCCAAACTAAATTTCGTGTTTGAGCATCCATTTTTTATCAGCGGGACAACTCTGACAGAAAGCCCCCTGCTTTCAACCAAATTTATTCCCAATTTCAGTTCTTCCGGGCAGGCAATTCCAAGAACTCCATCGCAATCTATTTTATCCAGAATTTTCTTGACGCAACTTCCTCCAGGTACAATAAAAACCGTGTATCCTTTAGCTTTACCAAGTTTTGTTGCTTTATTTGCCAGGCAATCTTTTGAACAATTTCCGCAAAAATAAGAAGAATATTCTGGATTAAACTTTGCCTTGCATCTTGAATCCATGTATTTTCTGCAGCAATGAGGAATCAACAAAATCTTTCTTTTTGCTTTTTTAAAACTCTCTTGATAAATCAAATTTTTAATGTAAATGTCGGTCAAATCTTCAACAACAGAGATGGCATCTTCCAATTGAATTCCGAGAGTTCTGTCTATTCCGAATTTCTTAACAATATTTCTTGATGTTTCTCCCAATTTTTTGTGCAATTTTTTCTTATCTACAAGTTTGGCAACATCTCTAAAAAAGTCTCTCGGGAGTTTTGACAGGTCATAGTTGAAACAATAAGACATAAATATTAATAATAAATATTATTCTAACTTCCGTTCATATTAATTTTTATAAGATGACGTTTTCAACAGAGGGAAGAACTTCTGAGTATTTTTGGATAAATTAAATCACTTCTTTAAACTTCTTGCAGCAGAAACCCAAAAAATTCCAGCAATCAAAATCAGGATGAATGCAATCGCAAGGGTCTCGTAATAAGAAGATTCTGTAGTTCCCAGAACCCATTCAACATTTCCCGCAAACAAACTTGCAATTAAAAGACAAACAGATCCAATCACAAGAAAAATATAAGATTGAATATCTTCACTCATAATAATATTTTAAATATTTATATAAAATTCGTTATTACCAAGTTTTACGGTTGCAAATATCAATTTTAAAAATTTGAATAAGAAATTATTCTCCAAAAGAAGCGCAATCTGGAGGGGGATAATATAAGGTATCGCACAATCCTTTAAATAGATTATTATAAGTCAGATTTTTTATAACAATTGTATTTCTTAGACTATTCAATTCAACTCTTGTTTCATTTGATTTTATTTTTTCCATAATCAACTGCCCTCTTGGGTTCTGGGAATTTATTGTGTTCACGATAGATTCGGGTTCAAAGGCATTTTCGGTATTATTGGAATAATAATAACTTAAAATGGTGATCCTTCTCTGAAGCAAAAAATCTTTTTCCTGTTCTGTCAGATTTTCGTCAAAAATAAATTGATTTGAAAATTTTTTTGCCAGTTCTTCGGGAGTTTTTCTTTTTGAAGAGGGTTCTTTATACATCAAAGGAAAAGCGATTATTTCGAGAATAAATACTGCGCCAATCAAAATTGTAAAAGAAAATATAAGAAATTGTTTTCTTTTTTCCTTATTTTTAAAAAATTTTCTCATATATAAAAATTAAATAAAAGAATAATATTGAATATTTCTTTGTCATAACTTTCTTTATTATCGCTCCAAACGAAGTTTTTTCTATCTCTCTGTTCTTTTGGTTATTTTAATAAAATCTATGGATTCAATTTAGCCATTCTCGGTTTTTTACCCATTATTTTCAACAAATCCCAGAGTCTTATTAATTCATTCAACTTTGCAATTCTTATCTGCGATATTCCAAACTTTGCAATTTTTGTGAGCAAACTCAAACTTGAAATTGTTGAGTCGCAGGTTTCTCCGGAGCGATGAGAAAGAACAGGCACCATCTTCAATTCCTTTGCTTTTTTAATGCAGTTCAACGCTCCAGTAATTGTTCCAACCTGATTTGGTTTTATAATAACAGAATTTGCAAGTTCACCGTTTAATCTTTTAACCTGAGTTGCAAAAATATCATCACCGCAAATCAAGCATTTATTTCTAAATTTTTTTGTAAGTTCTCTGAAGCCAAAAAAATCATTTTCTTCAAATGGGTCTTCAACAAAATAAAGTTTGTAATCTTTTATCCATTTGCTAATTAAATCAATTTGCTCTTCTTTTCCGACTTTTTTGTCTTTATAAACATATTTTCCTCTGCGGAACAATTCTGAGGCAGCCAAATCAATTCCAATTTTGACTTTATATTCTTTCGCGATCTCAGAAACTTTCTCCAAAGCCTCTTCATTTTTAAAATTCATCGCCAGAGCCCCTTCATCATTCAGACCGAGATATTTATTTTTATATCTTTCTCTAATTTCGTTCCAGATTCTAAAATTTGTTTTTACTGCATCAAAAATATTTTTTGCTTTAACGGGAAGCAATAAAATTTCCTGAATATCTGTTTTCCCGTGATGAACGCCTCCTCCAATGACATTTCCCAAAGGAATTGGGAATTCTCCAGAAACCTTTGAAACGAAGCTATCTCTCTCTAAATTAAAAAAAGCAAAGGACAAACTTGTTGTCAAATTTGAGCCAATTTTTTCAAGATTGTTCATCAACAACAAATCAAATTCTTCCCGGGAAAATTCTCCAATAAATTTGTTCTTTATTTTATTGAAATTTTTAATCCCTTCATCCAAATTTATCAACTTTGCCTCTTTAGAGCCAACACTTGCTCCGCTGGGAGCAATTCCAATGCCAATTTTATCCCCAGAAAATAAAGTTGCTTCTGTGGTTTCTTCTCCTCTTGAGTTAAAAACCTTCCTCAAATTAATGCAATCAATTTTCATAATATAAATCCAAATAGTTAAATAATTGCAAAATATTTAGCAATTTAATATAAATTTCAAAATCTTTATCTCTCGCATTTCTGCAGAATTCTTTTTGCATCATATCTATCAAATTTTCCAAGACAAATATGAAAATTAGGAAGAATTTGCTGTCTCTGACAAGTCACCAAAATTCCGCGGAAGAAAATAATTCGTAGAAATCCGTATAAATTATTTTATAGTAAATTATGGCGAAGTTAAGACCAGCGAGATGTACTAGAGAAAAAAAGAGACCCTGGACGAGGCAATCAAGAAAAAAGCCCAAAATAGGGTATGTCAAGGGGGTCCCCCAGACAAAGATAAGGAGATTTGTTACTGGGACAAGAAAAGATTACGAAAAAACTTTTTATCTCGTCAGTAAATCTAATCTGCAGATCAGAGACAATTCTATAGAGGCCGCGAGAGTGGCAATATCAAATTATTTGCAAAAAAACTTGAAACAGAATTTTTATCTTGTTTTGAGAAAATATCCTTTTCAGGTTTTGAGAGAGCACAAACAAGCCGCTGTTGCTGGAGCAGACAGATTTTTTTCCGGTATGAGGCATGCTTTTGGAAAACCGGCCGGACAAGCGGTTTTAATAAAGAACGGGGATATATTATTTGAATTGAGAATTGATAAAAAATATGAAAAACTGGCAAAAGAGGCATTTAAAAGAGCTACGGCAAAACTTTCGGGAGATTATAAAATTGTTGCAGCGTAAATAAAACAATAAAAACCTTTTTCCAATGAAAATTTAAGTTTTTATATTGCAAAAGAAAGGCAAAAAATGAATATGGAATTATCCGTTTTGCAATGCTAAATATTTTAATTAATACCAAACCGTCTCATAAAACCTTGTTTTTTATGTATTTGCCTTTTTTATTCTTTTTCTGATTCCTGTTATTTCTCACTTTTTTGAATTTTTCTTGACCTCTTTTCTTATCTCGGTTTTGACTTTCTTCGTTTCTTTTTCCCGAACTTCTTTTTCAGATTTTTCCATATCTTTCTCGGCTTCTGGTTTCTTTTTATTCTTTTTTGGTTTTATATTTTTTTCAACTATCCTCTTTGCTTTCTTCTTTCTTCTTTTCTCTTTTATAAGATTGAGTCTTTTTATTATTCCGCTCTCTGATAAACTTCTCTCCACCTCTTCCTGTTTTTCTCCCTTCAACTGAATTTTGAATTTTGTTGGATTAAGATGTTTGAGGTTGCATCTTCTTCTCTTGCACATTCCATACTTCTTTATTCCAGAAATCTCTGCAAATTTTCCGTCAATTTTAACTACAACGCAATATCGCCCTTTTTCTCTCCCGGCAATTTTTTTGCAAATCTGACCGACTTCCACCATCATTATAAAATTTGAAAAATTTAAATAATGAAGTTCAGAGAATTATTAGATGAGAGAGGAATAGAGTTAAAATATGTGAATGACAATGATTTTGATGAATTGAAAAGAAAAGCGATTATTACGAATAAAGGCTCTTTTACAAGAAAGTTGCTTTTAAATTTGGGTTTTGAAGATTTTCACCCGGTTTCAGAAGCTTCAATTGAGGAAGCTGAACAAATCAAAGAGATGATAAAAGAGAAAGACATTGTTGGTTTCGGGGGTGGGAAAGCAATTGATGTCGCAAAAAAAATTGCCTCTGATTTGAATATTAATTTAATCTCCGTTCCAACCGCTCCTTCTCATGATGGTCTAATTTCAAAAAACTGTTCTCTTTACAAAGGAAGTAAGAGAGAAACAATCCCCGCAAAATATCCGAGAAAAGTGATCATTCCCCTGCACTTATGGAAAAATTCCGGGAACTTAAAAAAAGCGGGTATTTGTGATTTAATTTCTAACCTGATAGCGCTGCAGGATTTAAGTCTTGCAGAAAAAGAAAGAGGAGAGCAATTTTCAGAAGTTTACAAAAAACTGAGTATTGAATCTGTAAAAAAAGTTTTAAATTGCGGAGATGAAAAAGAACTTGCAGAATCTTTAATTTTGTCCGGTCTGGCAATGGAAGAAACTTCAAGATATTGCTCCGGTTCTGAACATGAAGTCGAGAGATTGCTTGAAAACAAAATAAATGAAGGAAAATATTTGCACGGTCAACTTGCCGGAACGGGAATTCTGATTTCAGCAAAAGTTTATTCTCTTTATTCGGACAAATTAAAAGATTTGAGATTCGGTTCCGAGAATTTTTTTGAATATATCAAGAATTTGATGAAAAAGAAAGATGTTTATAATTTCGCTCTTTTGCCCCTGCTTGATGAAAAATTCAAACCAGAAATTTTAAAAGAAGTCAGCGAAGTAAGACCGGAAAGATTTACTTTATGGAATGTTATTGATTCCAGAAATATTGATTTTGAGAGAGTTATTAATGAGATTATAGGATGAGTTCAAATTTTTCTGCTTTCTTCCCAAACCCGGTTTAACCATGCACTTAGACAAAAGATGCATTTCTTATAATAAAGAACAACTGCGTTTATTTCATCTCCATTTTCAAATATATTCATGTAATATTTTCTGTCCACCAATAAACCGCCATGCTTTGGTTTTTCTTCCGAACCCCTCCTGATTTCACCCAATTTTTTCATACTGCGTAGAATTGGAACTTTTTGTTTTGAACTTAAAATTATTCTTATATTAACTTTTTTCCTCTTGGCATATTCTAAATCAGGAATTAAATTTTCTAATAGGGAAGTAGAAAGATAATTCAATGTTATTTTTGATTTTGCTTTTGAGATATACTTTTTTGCCAGATTTATAACTTTTTCTTTTCCTAAAATTAATTCCTGTGCTGCTTCCGATATTACTTCTTCGTCACTTTTTGAATATGCTTCTATTTCTTCAAGTACTATGGTTTTTGATTTTTTTAGTTTATTTTCTTTTTCTTCAAGTTTCTTTTTTATTGCATTAAAATTTGCTGGTTGGTATCTGGTTGGGGTCCCTTCTAAAATATTAATCCAACCCTTTCTTGCCAATGTTGAGAGGACGTCATAAATTCTTGCCCTCGGCACTTTGGATAATTTAGACAATTCTGTTGCAGAAGCGGTTTCTGAAATGCAGACCGAATAATAGACTCTCGCTTCATAATCTGTCAGCCCAAAATCTTTCAGAGCATTTATTATCTTCTTTTCCATAAAACTCCTTGAATTTTATTTTTAAATATGCCACTTTTGTTACGACAAGAGTTGCAAAAGATTTAAATATAATAAAGAGATATAATATTATCAAGTAGTGATAACGAAACTACTTGATAAGGTGATGAAAATGAAAGAAGAA
>CAYLRQ010000010.1:0-6210 GCA_964386335.1 uncultured archaeon | reverse complement strand
TTATCAAGTAGTGATAACGAAACTACTTGATAAGGTGATGAAAATGAAAGAAGAATATGATGGGAAGATACTGACAAAAGAAGTTGAAGAGTTGATGAAAATGGAGAAAGAAGAACTCTTTGCTCTTCTTGGATTGCAAACCTACATAAGATTTGACAGCGGCGTTAAAAAAGAAGACTACCGTGAAATTGATCCTGAAGGGTTTCACAGAGACAAAGCCAAAGCTGAGAGAATATTGGGAAGACCATTTTCAGATGAGGAATGGAATGAAATTGAATATATGAATAGAAGAGAAGCAGCAACACATAGAATGCTGGAGAATGGAGAAATAACAGAAGAAGATTTGGATCCAATAAATGGCAAATTTGACGAAAGTTATCAACCAAGTTTAGAATCAATGGCACTATATACCAAAATTAGGTTAGCGTGGGGAAAATAACATGCTTTGTTTTTCTTTTGTTTTTTTATTAGTTTTAAAAACCAAAGGAAAGTATAAAAATGAAAAATGAAAATCCGGAAGAGGATAAGGTAAGTAAAATGAAAACAAAAGAACTCTTTTTAGGAAAAAATTATTCTTCAGAGGTGAGATTATGCTTGTAACACAATCTGAAAGGGAACCAGACATATACATTCCAGATCCAGAGGATTATATAGATTTGGAGGATATGCATCAAGAAGATAAAGAAAAATGTAAAGAGATAGAAAGAAAAACAGGATATTCTCCTTTGATCTTGAGCTGGTTTGCTTATTATTACTTAGATGGCCTTAATTACGAAGAATTTTCTGGCAAACTTTTACGGGATATTAACTCAAAAGTACGCACTATATCAAACAAAATACAAAAACTAAAAAAAAGATATCATGAAGAGGTCACTAAAAAATATAGAGAATATTTAAAATCATCACTTCCAGAAAATATAGATTTGTCTGTAGACAATACAAGATATATCAAAAAACTTAATGAATTGGAATATGATATGGAAAGTTTGATAAGAAAGGCCAGTATGCTTGGCAGAAATTGGCCAATAGAAATCTATGAAGAAGTGAAGGATTATGTCACCCCAATAGGTCCTTTCTTGGTAGGGGATTGCAGGTCCATTCACCAATTACACAAGGTTTCGTTGTTTGTACCTAAATTTAAGGAGGGTCAATCACCTGAAGAAATAAAGGAAAATTTTGAAAAAAATGTTGAATGTGTAGTGGAAAGATTAGAAACAAAAAAAGGAGAATACGAAAAAGAATTGAATAGTATTGAATCTGAATTAAAAGTGGTTGAAAATACTGTAAATTGGTTTGATGAAAATTTAGAAAAGTTTTTGTAGGGTGTGAAAATGGAAAATGAAAATCAGATTGGAAAAGAAAAAACACAAGAAGATAGTGTTATAAAGGTGCATGAGAATGTGTGAAGAAAAATATGTTGTTGAGGATTCTGCAAAAAAGAAACCATATGTAAAACCTATTTTGAAGCGGCAAGCGATATATAGTCCGCTGTATGGGTATCTTGGTTTAGGTAAATGAAAAATACTGAAGAAGAGATTAAGAAGTTAATTTTAATTTAATTTATGGGCTGGTGGTCTAGACCATGAACAGCAAAGAAAAATAAGTTTTAGATGATTTGCTGTTTGGAGGCAATTGGTTAGGACGCTGCCCTTACAAGGCAGAGATCGGCAGTTCAAATCTGCCCCAGCCCATTTTAAAAATAAATGAAAACACCGTTTCAAGTAATTTTTTGGTTAAATAACAAAAAACAACTTCTTGATAATCTTTTAATAATTTTCAAAAAATTCTACTCCAAAACCTCTCTCCAAGATTAATTTTTCGGAAGCACTTCCGTTATTTTCTCTCAGGTCTTTGGCCTTTAAAAATTTCCATCCTTTTTGTTGTTTTATTGCAATCAAGGGAATTGCTCCAGCCTTTCTGGAAAATTCCAAAAGACTTTTTAACTGCCTCTCTCCAATTCTGACTGTTGAAGCCCAGTTTTTGCATTCAAAAGCAAAAATATTTCCTCTCTTGCAGGCGAGCACGTCTATTGTGCTTGTCCCGGATTTCGGAGCTCTCAGAACGGCAAAATCAAGACCCGAAAGAAGTTTTATCAATTCTTTCTCTGCCCTATAGCCTTTTCTATAAGTATGCATAATAGATAAATATATACTCTTAAATCAAAATATGATTATGAATCTAATAGAACTCCTGCCCCAGAATGAATATTTTATATTTCTGTTAATCATGATTTCAACCGTTTTGATTGCAAAACTTTTCTTTATTTTAATGACAATCCATTTCAAAAAAATAACCGAAAAAACAAAGACGGATATAGACAATATTATTTTAAAGATCATCACAAAACCGCTGTATTTTATGATTATTTTTATTGGCTTATATTTTGGATTAAAATCTTTGTCTGTTTTTGCCCTTTATGGTTCGGAAATAGATAAAATATTTTTTGTTGGTGGCGTGTTCATAATCTCCTTTATTATTTCAAAAATTTTGTCTGTAATAATATCTGCTCATCTAAAAGTCCAGAAAAAATTTGAAAAGACTCCAAAACTGATAACAAAAATTACTTGCATAGTTGTTTATCTAATTGCTATTTTAATAATTCTTGATCATTTCAATATAGAAATTTCTCCATTAGTTGCCGGTCTTGGAATTGGAGGTCTCGCAATCGGTCTTGCCTTGCAGAGCACTCTGTCAAATTTCTTTGCCGGAATACATATTATTACAGATAAACCGATAAAAGTTGGAGATTTTATAGAATTGGAAGGAGGACTTTCCGGTTATGTTGAAGATATCGGATGGAGGTCTACGAGAATAAGAACTCTGCCAAATACTCTCGTTATTATTCCGAACTCAAAATTGGCTGAAAGCATAATTACAAACAATTCATTGCCCGCACTTGAAATGTCAGTTGTAGTCCAGTGCGGAGTTTCTTATGAATCCGACCTTGAAAAAGTGGAGAAAGTTACAATTGATGTCGCAAAGAAAATACAAAAAACAGTTCCCGGAGCGATTAAGACATTTGAACCCTTCATAAGATACCACACTTTTGGTGATTCAAACATTAATTTTTCCGTTATTCTCAGAGTTGAAAAACCCGTGGCAGGATATGTTGTCAAACATGAATTTATAAAGGCTCTCAAAAAGAGATATGATAAAGAGGGAATAGAAATATCCTGGCCTGTTAGAAAAATATATTATGAGAAAAAACATTAGCCAAATTTTAGTTTCAGGCACAAAACAATGGAAACGAGAATTAAACTAATAGAATTTGAAACAATAAGAGGAACATCTTTAATAAGAAGGCCGTAGATGACCCACAGAAAAATTCCCATAAAAATCGTAATGCACCACAACAAAGATATATCTCTCGTTTCCTTGAGTTTCAAAGTTTTGATTATTTGAGGCAGAAGAGATATTGTTGTTAATGTGCCGGCAATCAATCCGATGAAAATGATGTGATTCATAAGTAAAAATAAAGATTAAATTATGGAACTTGAAGAAATAAAGGAAAAAATTGCCAAAGAAGCAAATCTGACAAGAGAAGAAGTAGATAAAAAAATAGAAGATAAAATTCTCGAGCTTTCCGGACTGGTTTCTGCCGAAGGAGCCGCCTATATTGTTGCGAAAGAAGAAGGTTTGAATTTACTTGAGAAGAGAGACAGAGGTCTAAAAATAAAAAATGTTATTCCGAAGATGAGGAGTGTAGAAGTTGTGGGAAAGGTTATTGATATTTCGGATGTTAGAGAGTTTGATAAAGGAGATAAAAAGGGCAAACTTAAAAGTATTACAATAGGAGATGAAACGGGTCAGATAAGAGTTGTCTTTTGGAATGACAAAGTAATCTTAACAGAAAATTTAAAGGAGGGGGATGTTATAAGAATAAAAAGGGGTTATACAAAGGCAAATTCTTTTGGCATTCCTGAAATTCATATGGGAACCGGAAGCAGTATCGAGGCAGAAAATAAAGATATAAAATTGGGTGAAACGAAAGAAGTTAAAACTTTCTCAATAGGGGAAAGAAAAAAGTTAAAAGAAATAAAAGAAGGCGATTTTATTGAAACAAGGGCTGCAATTGTCTCAATCTTGGAGAATGAGTTTTATACCTGCCCAAATTGTAATTCAAAACTGGAAGAAATTAATGGAAATTATGTTTGCAAAGATCATGGCAAAGTTGAACCAAATAAAAATTTAATAATAAAAGGATATCTTGACGATGGTTTTGCAACTTTAAAGTTTGTTGCATTTAGAGAACTCGCAGAAAAAATTAAATCAGAAAATTTGATTGGGAAAGACAAGATTTTTATTGGCAGAATTAAAAAGAACGAATACTTTGGGGATATGGAATTAATTCTTAACAAAATTGATAATGTAGATATTGATAAAGAAATTCAGATGTTGAAATAATTTTTTAATTTTTTAGTTATGAAAGAAAAAGTTCAAATTGGGGAACTCGTTGTTGCAGAAGTTAAAGAAGTTCATTCAAATTCCGTTGAGTTAAATTTGCCGGAATACAATTTAAAAGGATTTTTGAATGTTTCCAATATTCCTGGACTCTGGATTAGAGATCTGAAAAAAAATATTAAGGTGGGTCAATTAATTGTTGGAAAGATTATCAAAATTGATCACACTATAGAAATTTCGTTAAAAGGCGTTTCAAAGCAAGATAAGGAGAGAAAATTAAAAGAATATTCTCTTGAGCTTAAATCTGTTAAAATGTTTAGAAGAGCGTGTTCAGAATATAAAATCAAAGATAAACAAATTGAAGAAAAAACTCTGGATTTAAAGAAAAATTTCGGCAGTCTATACGAGGCTCTCAAAAAATTGAGAAAAGGTGAAGATATTGGATTAGATGGAGAATTTTCAAGAATTGTTGATAGGTTTAAAACTGGAATGAAAACATATGAATTTAAGGGGGAATTGGAATTGCATTCAAATCTCGGAAACGGACTTGATTTAATAAAACAGAGTTTGCTTGAATTGAAAGGTATAGATATAAGTTATATCGGAAACACAAAATTTTTGTTGAAATTAAAAACCAGAGATCCAAAAAGGGGAGAAAAAAATCTAATTAAAGAGGCTGAAAAAGCAATCTCAAAAATAAAAAGTTTTGGAGGTTATGGGAAATTCAGATTGCTGTAAACTATTCTTCTTCTATTTTAATACACTGAACAGGGCAAACATCTGCTGCTTCTTTGTTGCAACCAACTTCTTCTACTTCTGTTTTCTTTGGTTTTGCTTTTCCATTTTCATCTATTTCCCAATTGTCACATATGGAAGCGCATGCGCCGCACCCAATGCATTTTTCCCTATTATGAATTATTTTGAACATTATTTAAAATAGAAAAAATAATTTATGTTAAGAATTATTGTAGCTAGTGATACCATCCTGAAAAAAGATAATAAATTTTTGTTGGTTCAGGAATCAAAAGAAATAGCAAAAGGAAAATGGAATCTACCTGGAGGCAGGATAGAATTAGAGGAAGACATAATCTCCTGTACTAAAAGAGAAGTTGAAGAAGAGACTGGAATTAAAACAAAACCTGAATATTTGGTTGGAATTTATCAAATTTGGCCAAAACCAAAAAGAAATGTAATTGTTTTTGTTTTTAAATCAGAAATTCTTAGTAGTAAATCAATAAGTTCTGAAGAGATAATGGACATGAAATGGTTATCTCTTGATGAAATTAAAGAATTAAATAAAAAAGGTTTATTAAGATCTTCTTATGTTCTAAAAGCAATAGAAGATTATATTGCCAAAAAGAAAATTCCTCTTGAGTTTATTAATATTCAAGATTAAAATTATGAAAGAAGTTTTTGAAGTTGATAAATTGATAAAGGGAAAGAGCAAGAAATAAAAAAAGATGAATTATTGGAGCAGGACAAAGTTTGATTTTTAGAGAAATTGAAGGGAAATTTTACCTTATAATTGATGGAAGCGAAGAAGCAATTAAAGTTAATAGGATTATTAACTTAAAAGAAGAACAAAAATAATTAAGCCCAAAATAGTGGAAGAAAGAGTTGCAATTAAATTTGTTGTTTCATTAGAACATTTTCTTTTTAGTTCGAATTTTGCTCCAACAAAGGAGTCAATATTGCATCCTATAAAACCAATAAGTGTGGATAGAATGAAGAGATTTATATTTACATAAATGGCTGGAATGGAAACAAGCAAAGCCCCCATAAAGCCAGAAAACAATCCGTAATAAGAAA
>CAYLRQ010000009.1:15817-19587 GCA_964386335.1 uncultured archaeon | reverse complement strand
AGATAAATTTTTAAAAAGTGTGATGCTGCGAGATTTCACACAAAAATGAGAACTCCTACACAAACAATTAGAGCTAATAAAGTAGTTACCCAAATCTTTTTTCTTGAATTTTTATATGCGGCGTAAAATCCATCCAATAAACTTATACATATAATCGGAATTAAAAGCCAGGGCATTTTTAGAGAAAGAGCAAGGCATCCTAATATAGAAAGTAGCAAGGGGAGATAATAAAGTTTTTTATTTTTGATTTTATTGGAACACTTCTTAATTAAGTAACCAATAATAAATGGAGGCATTATAATTAAAAGAGAAAAAGGAACTAAAAATATTAAAATAAAAATTATAACTTCAAGTAAACCCAAAATTCTTTCATTCAGAGGAACATAGTTTGGGTTTAACTTTGGTTCATATTTTGTTGGAATGAAGAAAGAATCTTCATTTAAGCCTTTTAGGTCACCTTCATATTTTAATAAAGTTACATATTTTTCATTTGTTAGGTTGTACTTCTCTCTCCAATATTTTTCCAACTTGATCATGTTGTGAATAGATAAAATATTTTTCTCGTCCTTTACCGGCGTTTCTGAAAATACATAAACACTTATATTTGTTCCCCCTTCATTTATACTTGATATTTTTAATGGGTAAAATGGTTTTTCTGGTTGAAATGTAAACTTTAAAGGAGTTGCTATGCCTTGTTTTAATTCAACAAGAATTTTTACTGCTTGAAGAGAAGCATTTTCACATTCCTTTTTATATTTCATTATGCCTTCTAGATATTGCCTTGTATATTCTTCTGGAAAGTTAGGATAATAGTAGTGAGGTAGAGTATGGATATATCTTGCACATTTTCTATCCGTCTCTGTAATTGTTAAATTTTCATACTTGTTTGCCAAATTAATTTTATTAGCAATAAAATAGAAATCTTTTTTATTACAATACTCCTGCAAAATTGATACAGAAGTTTCTGGAACGATATAGCCATGTCTATTTAACCAATCAACGAGAGCAGAGGCATTTGTTGCCTTTAAAATTGTGATGTCATGAATATCAACTTTCTTTTCTTCTATAACTTGAACTCCGCCTTTTTCTTGGATATGAGCTACGCCTAATATATCCCAACCGCCTTTTTCTCTTCTAGGAGTAAATAAATCAGCTAAATCATAAAATATATGAATATCTCCTTTTTCAACTTCTGGTTTTATTTTTGATGGGAGGGGTATAATCCAAGCAAGATTTGTTAAATTCTCAGTTCCTATCCTTGTAGATAAAATCATGGTTTCATTAATCCCGTCCCAGAAAATTGCTGCTTTTTGAGAAGGAAGATAAACATGCTCGTAATAGTCTGGAACAAATACACATCCATCTGCTAGAGCAATATGTATTAAACAAATAACAGTTAATAAAATTAGAAAAATTTTTCCTTTCATAATACTACCAGATATTTATTAGACCTATTTAAGATTTTTTCAAGAGTTTTCATAAATTTATAAACTTCTGTGTGAATTGATGTTGTGAAATATTTTTTTATTTCTGTTGGTTTAATCCATTTTAGTTCAACAAAATATTGTGATTTCAGTTCAGGTTCTCCAGACTGGTAAGTGGTGGTAAAATATATTGAAATAATTTTTCTGTGTTCTGGGTAAGTTTTTGCGTGAATTACTTTTCCAACTTCAACATCCAAACCAACTTTTTCTTTTACAATCTTTTTAACAGATTTTTCAAGTTCATCATAATGGGCCCGGCCACCAATAAAACTCCAAGATAATTGTGGTACATGAGGGTCATTTTCTCTTTTACCTATTAAAATCTTTTTTGTTTTTGGGTTGTATATTATCGCCTGTAAAGTTACTAAAAATGTGCCTTTCTCTAATTTGTCAAGTTCCATAATAAATATATAAAAGAGATAATCCTTAAAACTCTTTTGGAATTACAAAAACCAAATCCTTCTTGAAAATTTTATCTTCCTTGTTAATTTCAACTTTAACTCTCTGACCCTGCAAATCTTTTTTTAAAATAATTTCTTTGATTTTTCCTTTTATTCCTCTGTTTTTGCCTCTAATAATCAAAACATCTGCTCCTTCTTTATACGGAATAACTTTACTAATTTTCTTTGTTTTAAGAGAAATTTTCAGGGTATCTCCAACATAATATTTGTCTTTTTCTTCTTTAGGCAGCAAAATATTCCTTCCATCATGCAGATTCAGTTGCATCCCCTTCTTCAGCATCCTTTTTCCAATAATTTTGCAATATTTATATTCTGCGTCTTTTTCGCTAATTTTTCTGAATTCAAAAGATTTTTTTGATGGAAGAATTAAATAGTTTTCTTTTGTCTTCTTAATCGTTAAAATATCCATCAATCCAATTGGAAATTTCTCTTCAGTAATTTCACGACCATCAATCAAAATTTCCTTATTTTTGATTATTTTCTTTGCTTCTTTTCCAGTTTCGCAGAGTTTAAAAATATCCCTTACAATTACGGCTAAGGGAATGCATTCTTTTTTTTTGTGCGGACCTGGAACAGGGACAAAGGCAAATCTCTTCTTTTTTCTTCCCAACGGCCAGAATTTTGGCATTTCCTGCCTTTTCAAGTGTACCATAAATTAGATTAAAAATTAAAATAAACACTTTAAATCCCATAAATATTTAGATTCCTTTCTATATCAGATTTCCATATCTCTCTGGTAAATGTTGAAGGTATTATCACAGCATCTATATTTCTCTCAAAAGCAATAATGTACCTTTTTTTGTTTTTTGACTTAAGATATTCAACAGAAGTAGCTGTAAGTTTTCCTTCTTCCATTAAAGGTTTTAAAAAATCAATAATCTTTTTCAATGTTCTACCTGTAGAAATACTATCATCTATAATCAATACATTTTTATCTTCTATTTTTTCTTTTAGCTCAAATAACTCTAATGTAGAAGATTTTTCATTTATCTTTCTACTTTTTTTATGGTCGCCCTCTGAATATCCAGAATATTTTAAATAAGCAAGTTCTGGCTTTTTATCTTGGACATATTTTATCATAAAAGGTAATTCTATACTTCCATCTAAAATACCAATCACTGTATCGTAATCTTTAGATGCAAATTTTACTCTGTAGCAATGAATGAGTTCTTCAGCAGGATTATCAAGTTGCCTTATTTTACTTTCGCATTTCTCTGGTAACAGACTGCAAATATCTTTTAGCTTTTCTAATTTATTTGAAAGATCTTTTATGTTTGGATGATAATCTTTAATAGATAAACAATTATATACTTCTTCACAAATTTCTGAGGATATCTTTTTCATCTCTTTATATTCTTCTAGTTTATACAATATAGAAATCTTGCTATCATGAGTATGTTTATTCCAAGTTGACAAAAAATGTAAAACAAAATTTCTAAGATAATCCAAACAATTGTATTTTTCTTCAATAGTTTCTGAACTTTCTAATTTAGTTAAATAGGCGTCTATTTTTTCAAAATAGGAGTTTTTGCTAAATTCGATAAGAAGATAATGGCGTTTATCACATTCAAAGTAATCCTTTCCTCTATCTATACCAAAAATACCATCTATTTTTTGAAAAAGGTTGTTTGGGTCTTTTAGGGTTGATTTTACTTTTGTCCAGCCATAATTAGGCCATCTTGAAGCTAATAAGGAAATATCACTATATATTTCACTTTCTTTATCCTCTCCTCTAATTTTTGCACACATAATATATTTATAACTAAAAAATAGTAATAAAATACTACTGGCCAAACAATTTATTCAAAAATCCTTTCTGTTTTTC
>CAYLRQ010000009.1:14166-15717 GCA_964386335.1 uncultured archaeon | reverse complement strand
TAGTAATAAAATACTACTGGCCAAACAATTTATTCAAAAATCCTTTCTGTTTTTCTTTCTCTTTTTTCTCCCTTTCAACTTTTCTGTTATATTATCTATTACTACTATTTATCTATATTTTATAACTAAAAAATAGTAATAAAATACTACTGGCCAAACAATTTATTCAAAAATCCTTTCTGTTTTTCCTTCTCTTTTTTCTCCCTTTCAACTTTTCTGTTATATTTATCTATTTTTTCCTCTGCCAATTTTGCTGCTTTTTTATTATTTCCAACTCCAATGGTTAAACCAACCCCAACGATAATGGCTTTCTTTTTTACTTCTCTTAAAGATCTTCTGACTGCTTCATCAACAAGAGGCAAAGCATTTTTAACCTCTTTTTTCATTGGCATCAGCGCCTCTTCCGGCTTCATTTTAACTACTATTCCATCAACCGGAATATTTTTTTCTGTAAGGAAAGTTTCCGCAAAAAATCTTTCCGCTCCTCTCGTTCCCATTACAAAACCCACTCCCTCCGCCACACTGCCTGTTTTTTCGCTTTCAAGAGCACCGGAAGCATCTATGGTTATAACTTTGTCTATTTTATTTTTTGATACAATTTTTCTAATTGCTTCGTCAATATTTCCAAGATTTGCTCCGGGTCCGTCTGCTTTTAAAATAAAAACTTCTTTTCCGTCTATTTTTTTATTTGCAACAACAGTTCCTTCAGATATTTTTTTTGTTTTCGCATCCCCGATTAAATTTGCAGCGTAAAGAGGACCTATTGAATCTCCGATGCACAAACCCTGAACAAAAGCCGGTACGGAAGAATAAAGAGCCTTCATCTGTTTATCAATAAAGGGAAGTTGCATCTGCAGAATCATTCCTATCTGGAAATTTTTTGTCTGCTTTATTAATTCAATATAATGTTTAATAATTTTTGTTATCTGATACAAACCAATAGTATGGGTTATGCTTGCGGATAAATTCTTTTTTTCATCTGCAGGAATACCGGAAGAGAGGTCATCAACAAACAGATCTAATTTTTTATCATGCCTGTCTGTAATATACCTAATTTTTTTTGCAATTCCATTTGGATCAACAGAATCAGGTTCCACAACAAAGTATTCCATTATTCTGTCAAGGCTGTTTTTCAATTGTTTTTTTGTCAATTTTGTTTTTTTGTCAATTTTCTTAATTATAATTTTCTGCGCTTTATTTGTCATTTCTTCATAACTCTGAACTTTTGCATTCAACAAAGTTAGAATTTGATACAACATCATTCTTGGAAATAAGAATAAGAATACTATGAAAATTAAAAATCCTATAGTATCATATATGCTTCCGAACATAATATTTATCAATTTAAATCTTTATATAAAACTTATCGTCTTGGCTTATTATCTGTTTTTAAAATTTCAAAGAAAAAACAGAAGTTTTTAGTTTTCTTTTTTGATTTGTTCCTTTTTTTCAACTTTCAATTTTTCTGTCTCTTCAGCTCTCTCTTTTTCTTCTGGTTGTTCTTTTATTTCTTTCTCCTGATTTGATTTTTCTGTCTCTTCAGATCTCTCT
>CAYLRQ010000009.1:0-14156 GCA_964386335.1 uncultured archaeon | reverse complement strand
TCGCCTTTTTTTCTATTTTCTTTTCTTCCAATTTTTTGGTTTTTTCTTTCAAAATAACTTCAAGATGGGCGGATTTAATTTTTGTTCCAAATCTATATTTTCTTCTTCTTCTGTACATATGTGTTCCGTCCAGAGCGGCAATATGCAGGATGTACATATTATCTGTATCCAAGTTCTTGAATTCGGCATTTTTCTCCGCACTCTTTATAATATTTAAAACCTCTTTCGTTGTTTTCGAATAGTATTTTCCATTTATGCTTCTTTTTTCTTTTAAAACGTCCTCTAAGAATTTTTTGGCTTTTTTCAAATACATGCCTCTCACAGATTTGCAAACAACTTTTGCATTTTTAACAGAGATTCTTAAATTTAAAGAATGCGCTTTTGCGATGTTATCCCCGTCAATTTTTTTGCTATACATAAATCTTCTTAAAAATTAATAATTTATATCTTGAATTGGGCTGGATGAAATTATAATTTATAATAGATTTAATACATTGCCAGATATAACATAGTTTATGGAGTTATCCGGCTTCTCTTCTTATTATCCTCAGAAAACCAGATTTATAATTGTTTCTTAAACAGCATTTCCAGAATAAGAATTTGGTTTCTATATTTTTATTTAAATTTTTTATTTAAATAATTTAATAGATAATTATATTATACTCTCCGTATTTTTCACGGTTTTCAACTGGTTTATATATCTATTATAAACCGTGTTACGGTAGTTAAGATAAGATGGACTATCTAAAAATAGTAAAGGAAAATCTTCCTGAATTAACGGATGCAAGAATTCATTATGAGGGCAGCAAAATTGTTGTCTATACGAGAAACAAGAACTTTTTTCTAACTCAAAATGAAAAGATCAGGGAGATAGTGGAAAAAATAAAAAAAAGGATAGAAGTAAGAATAGAACCGGATACCTTGCCTCCAACAGATGAAACTATTTCAAAAATTAAGAAAATTATTCCGCCGGAAGCAGAAATATCAGATATTTATTTTGAGCCGGATTTTTCAAAAGTTACAATAAATGTCAGATATCCTCAAATTGCTATAGGCGAGCAGGGAGAGATAGTCAGAAGAATTAAAAAAGAAACTTTCTGGATTCCACTTGTTCAAAGAGTTGCTACTCCAAAATCAAATCATGTAGAAGTCATTAGAAAGACTCTATATCAATCATCAAAATACAGGAAAAGATTTTTAAACAGTATTGGAAAAAAAATATACCTAACAGAACCAAAAGAAACAAAATATTTAAGAATTTTATCTTTGGGAAGCGGCAGGGAAGTCGGCAGAAGTTGTTTTTTGATGCAAACACCAAATTCAAATATTATGCTTGACTGTGGTATCTCAACTGGAGCAACGGGAGAGGATCAATATCCAATTATTCCGCCAGATTTTGATATAGATTCTCTTGATGCAATAGTTTTAAGTCATGCGCATTTAGATCATTGTGGTTTTATACCTTATTTATATAAGATGGGATATAAAGGTCCCGTTTATTGCACAGAACCTACAAGAGAACTTGCCGCCTTGTTACAGGTTGACACAATTCAGTTAACACAAAAAGAAATGGGAAAAAGTTTGTATACTAGTTCCGATGTAAAAAAGATGATAAAAAATGTTATTCCTCTGAAATATAAAGAAGTTACGGACATTACTTCCGATGTAAGATTGATTTTTGAAAATGCGGGGCATCTTCTCGGAAGCGCCATATCTCATTTCAATATAGCGAATGGAAAAATAAATTTAATCTACACGGGAGATATAAAATATTCTGTTTCAAATCTTCTCGATCCAGCCTTCACCCAGTTTTTAAGATGCGAAGGCATGATAATAGAAAGCACTTATGGAGGACCAAATGATTTGACACCCAGATTAGAAGATGCGGAAAAAGAATTTATATCTACCATAGAAAAAACCATTAAAAGAGGAGGAAAAGTATTAATTCCTTCCTTTGCCGTTGGAAGAGGTCAGGAATTGATGGTAATTTTAGAAAAATACAATATAGATGTTCCCATCTATATAGAGGGGATGATATATGATGCAAGTGCCATTCACTCAACCTATCCAAAATATCTGGCCCATAGTTTACAAAAACAGATTATTGAAGAAAACAAAAATCCTTTCGAATCAAAAAGATTCATACATATTGCAAGTTACAGAGAGAGAGAACAGGTTTTAAGCGATGAAAAACCGTATATTGTTATTGCAACTTCTGGAATGATAAACGGAGGTCCAATTATAGAATATTTAAAGAAGTTCGGTTCAGATAAAAAAAATACATTGATTTTTGTTGGTTATCAGGCGAAGGGCACTCTTGGAAACAAAATACAGCAAGGATACAAAGAAGTCGAATTGTTCAATGGAGAAAAAATAGAAATAAATCTGGAAGTTAAAACGTTGGATGGTCTTTCTGGACATTCTGATAGAAAACAGCTTTTAAATTTTATTGGACATCTGAAAGAGAAACCGAAGAGAATTCTAGTTAATCATGGTGAGCCCTCCAAGGCTTTAAATCTGGCGGGAGCGATCAATAAAATATTCGGCATAGAGAGTTACGCTCCCATGAATCTGGAAGCTATGAGATTTTTATAGACAAATAAAATATTCCTATGCTTGATTATCGGCTAAAATTATCTTTTTCAATGATTGTAGGAAATTATTTCCATCACTGGAAATGCTCAATTATGGACAAAATTCCCACAATTTTAAATACAAAATTTTAAATAACTTATGCTCCTTAAGAACTGCAGATTTATTGTGACGCAGAATGAAAAAAGAGAAATTTTGGAGAATCGGGATATTTTGATAGAAGATAAAATACTGGAAATTGGAAACAATATAAGTAAAAAAGATGAAGTGATTGACTGTTCAAATAAAATTGTTATTCCTGGTTTGATAAATTGCCACACCCATATACCAATGAATCTTTTTAGGGGAGTTTCCGATGATAAAAATTTGCAGAGATGGTTGAAAGAAGAAATATGGCCAAGAGAAGCAAAATTAAATGAAGAGAGGGTTTATTATGGAAGTTTGCTTGCAATGGGAGAAATGTTGCTCACGGGAACAACATGTTTTAATGATATGTACTTTTTTACAGAAAATATTGCAAAGGCTGCCAAAAAATCTAAAATGAGATGTTTTCTGGGTTGCGCAATGTTTGATTTTTTTGATCCAGACAAAACAGATGCGGAGATAGAAAAAGAAGAAAAAGAAATTAATAAGATTCTTTCCTTGAAAAATGAGAAAATAAAACCAAGCGTAACCCCTCATTCTTCAGAAACATGTTCTGACGAATTATTGGTTAAAAGTTCAAAACTCGCGGAGAAATATAATTTGCCAATACACATTCATTTATCAGAAACGGAGAAAGAAGTAAATGAATGTATAAAACAAAGGGGGAAGAGACCTTTGATTTTATTTGAAGATCTTGGTTTACTAAAAAACAGATTTGTAGGAGCTCATGGAATATATCTAAACAAGGCAGAAATTGAAATTTTAAATAAAAAAAAGGGTTTTATCGCCTATAACCCATGCTCAAATGCGAAACTGGCAAGCGGAATCTGCCCAGCAAAAGAATTAAAATATTTATGCATTGGAACGGATTCTGTTGCAAGCAACAATAATTTAAATCTGTTTGAAGAAATGAAATTTGGAGTTTTACTACAAAGAATAAAATACAATGTTGATGCAATGAATGCCGAAAGAATTTTTGATTCTGCAACAATAAATGGAGCAAGGGCTCTCGGAATTGAAAAGGTTGTGGGAAGTATTGAAACTGGAAAAGAAGCAGATCTTGTTTTGATAGACAAAGATAATATTTTTCTTAATCCACGCTACAATATCATCTCCAATTTAATTTATTCCTTTAATGGAGTTGTTTCCGATGTTTTAATAGATGGAGAGTTTGTCGTCAGAAACCGAAAAATTTTGGGTTTTGAACTGGAAAAAATCTTAAAAAAAGTTAATAGTTTTAATTTTAGTTAAATTTTATGCCCGAAGAAAAGAAAAAATCTAAAGAAAAACTGAAAAAAGAACTTTCCGAGGCCAAAAAACTTGCAGAAACTTATTTGGAACAGTTAAAATATTTGCAGGCAGATTTTGACAATTACAAAAAAAGAGTTTTAAGGGAGAGAGAAGAATTCATCAGACAGGCAAATGAAAATCTGATAAAAGAATTGTTGGTAATCTTGGATGATTTTGAGAGATGTTTGGCTTCAATGAAAAATAAAGAAGATTTAAAAGGTCTGGAATTAATTTACAAAAATTTTCTAAAAATACTAAAAACTTTTGGCTTGAAAAAAATTGAGGCAGTTGGAAAGAAGTTTGACCCTTATTATCATGAGGTTTTGCTAAAAGAAAAATCCGATAAAGAGGAGGGAATTATCCTGGAAGAATTCCAATCCGGTTATTTGTTAAATGGAAAGGTGATAAGGCATTCAAAAGTTAAGATTTCTGGTTGAAATTACTTGAAAAAACAAAAATTTTCTTTTCCGTAAAGAAATAAGAAGATTTATAATTATAAGAAATAATTAATTTAATTATGGAGACGCTCAAAAAAATTGATAATCCGTTTTTAAACCGAATAGAAATGCAAATTAAAGTGTCGCATCCAGGTATGCCTACGCCAACCAAAGAATCACTGAAGTCAGAAATAGCAAAGGAATTTAAAGTAAATGAAGAAAAAATAGAAATTAAATACATACTTTCCAAGAAAAACAGAGATTATTCAATAGCAAAAGTTTTTGTTAACCAATCCGGTTAGATATTTTATGAAAAAACAGAAAGTTTGGTTTTCTTGATTTTTTTAGAATATAAATTAAAAACCGTAATTTTTATTATAAAAATGCTAAATACTGGACAATCTCTCAATAACTTTCTCTCTCCCAATTGCATCTATTAACATCGCCAGTTTTGGTCCATGAGTTTTTCCAATTAAAACCCGATAACAAAGTTCAAAAATTTCCTTTCCCTTTGATAATTCAAAAATCTGTTTTTGCAATTCTTCTGTTGAAATTGGTTTTTTGATAATTTTAATAAATTTTTTTAGAAGCTCTCTTTGTTCTTCTGTCAAATCTATTTTTTCAGAACTCAATTTTATTTTTACTTCTTCCGGAGCATAGTTTTCTATCCAGTACTTTGCTCTAGAGGCTCTCTCCAAAGATAAATCCAAATCAAGATTTGTCATTTCAATTCCTCTTGACTTCATCAGATTTTTTATATAGTTTCTTAATTTTTCTTCCGATATAAATTGAACAAGAAAAGTTAGCTCAGAAAAAGAGATTCTTTTTGGACAAGTTTCATAATCTTCTATTTTACTTAATTCATACTTTCTTTTAAGTTCATCGCTTCCCTTCTCCAATCCAAAATAAATTCTTTCTGATTTGTCAAAATCATTGTATATTCTATATATATCGAGGTCAAACGGAATGAAAATTGTTTTGTTCAATCTCTGGGTATAGAGAAATCTGATAATGGGAGGTTCAAAAATTTTTAGCAATTGGGATATTGTTGCAATATTCCCCGCAGAACTTGACATTTTTTCTTTCTGTCCTTTCAGATGAATAAATTCGTACATAGGTCCAATAGGTGGTTTATAATCAAAAATTTCTTTTGATATTAAAACCGAAGTGTCCCAACTACCTCCTCTTGATTTATGTTCTTTTCCCGAACTTTCAAAATCAACTTTAAAGTAAGCCCATCTCGAAGCCCAATCCACTCTCCACTTCAGTTTAATTATTCTGGTTTTCCTAAAATCAATTTCATTCTCAAATCCGCAATCACATTTGTAAGATATTTTATAACCACCAAGATATTTTATTTTTGTGCAATCCTTCCAGCATTTTTCACAATACAGATTTACTGGAAGCCAATCCTCAGGTAAAGGTTCAAGTCTGAATTTATTTAGAATTTTCATAATTTTTTCCGTTTTCTCTAAAGCGAGTTTTATATTTTCTGTAAAACTTCCTTTTTCATACAATTTGCTTGCGGAAAGATAGACTGGCTTTATGCCCAATTGCAAAATTTCTTCCATAAATTTGAATTCAAAATGTTCGGCATAGGAATTGTGACAGCCAAATGGATCGGGAATTTTTGTTAATGGCATTCCAATATATTTTTCAAATTTGGCTGGTATTCCCTTTGGAACTTTTCTAAACCTGTCAAAATCGTCCCAGATGTATTGAAATTTGACTTTTTTGCCCAATTTTAAAATTCCAAGATAAACATAATACTGAGTTAAAATTTCCCGGGCATTTCCTATATGAACAATTCCAGAAGGAGTGATTCCGCTTTCAACAACATATTCTTCTTTGTTTCTACTCTCAACAACCTGTTTTGCAAAATTATCCGCCCAGTGCATAATTTAATATAAGAATTTCTAAATGGTTTAAATTTATGGGCCCGTAGCTCAACTGGATAGAGCACTGGACTTCGGATCCAGGTGTTGGGGGTTCAAAATCTCCTTTAAAAAAGCATATTCGAAAAAGTTGATGAAAATCCTCCCGGGCTCATTTTTTGTCAAAAATTTCTATCCATTCTTTTTTCAAATTTTCATCTCCAAAAAAGTAAGGATAATTTAATTTTTCCACTTCTTTCAATAATCTATCCAACCCTTCCATCTTTATTGTCTCAAGAAGAGCTTTTATCTCTCCTTCTTCTCCCATTTTTTTGAAAATCAGATAAAAAGAATAAAATTCCAAATAATCCTCTTTTGAGATTTTTTCGTTTTTGTAAATTTTCTTTGAGATTTTTTCAAGAAAAAACCTGTGCATATCAACTTTAAATCCATATCTAACTGCTTTATAATCCGCAAAAAAATTCTGCACAAATTCAACGAGTTCTGGCAACTCCAATTTTTCCTTAATCTCCATATTCAACCCCTCCTTTTCGTTTATCAGGAGAAAAATAAATCTCGCAAAAAAACCGCGAAACAAAAATTTATTTTCAAGAATTTTGTTTTCCGGATTTATTAAAATCTCCATGTTTTTGTCGGCATCTCCGCTCAAAAAATCCGTCTTGTAACTTGTCGATATTTTTATATTTTCAAATCTCAAAGGATAATCAATTTTTGAAATCATGGTTTTTACTTCTTCCTTCAATTTGTCATTTTCTATATTTAAAATTAGTTTGGGCATAAGTATAGTAAGAATTAAATAATTCCCAATTTTACGCCAATATCTCCCGCGGAGAATTCTTTTTTTAATTTTATTATTGCTTTCTTTTTCCCTTTTCTATCTATCAAAGTATTCACTTTTTCTACTTTTACCTTGAATTCTTCTTCAAAACTTTTCTTTATTTCTTCTTTGGTTGTTGACAGTTTTTTTAATTGAAAAGTTAATTTATTTTCACTCTCTACAATTCTGACGGCCTTCTCCGTTGTAACAGGATAATCTATCAATGCCCAAAAATTTTTTTCTCTCATATTTCAAACTTATTTAACTGCTCAACGGCAGATTTTGTAAAAATTGTTAATCTTCCCGGATTATTTCCCGGAGCAAGTTTTTCAACATTCAAATTTTTAATGAGAGAAATTTCAATCCCCGGAATATTTCTGGCTGCTTTCTGCAAATCACATTTTTCTGGAACAATTATCAAAGCCGACTTTTTCTTTTTATATTTTCTTCCCCTTCTTTTTCCTTTTCCGGCCCTTATTTTCTTCTTCTTTGCCCTGTCAAGTTCTTCTTTCAAACCCAGAATTTTCAAAACCGAATAGACATCTTTAGTTTTATTTAATTTGGCAAATTCATCTTCAACAACCAAAGGAACTTCTTCTAAGTTTTCTATTTTGTGTCCTCTTTTCAAAACAAGTTCTTTATTCGCTGAAGCAGATAAAGCCGAATAAAGAGCTAATTTTTTTTCTTTTTTATTTATTGATTTTGTGAAATTTTTCTCTGGTACCGGAGCATGGGCTTTTCTACCTTTTATTGCCTGAGGTGCTGCTCTTGCTCTGAATAACAGAGGACCTTCGCCATGAATTCTCGGCAATCTTGCCATCTCTCTTCCTGCCATTCTAACATGAGGCGGAAGACCGCTCCTTCCGTGATAATGTGCGCTTGTTCTTAAACCGGCAAGTTTGTCTGCCCCATATTTCTGCCTCCTGTTTGCCCTAAAAACAAGAACGGCTTTTTTTATTAAATCAACTCTCAAAGGAAAATTAAACGCCTTTCCCAGACTAATTGTTCCCTTTTTTTCCCCTTTTATTGAATAGATGGTTACCATAATTCTAATTAAAATTTAAAATAGAAAGATCTAATATGGTTATTAGGAGGCCTTGATAAATTTATAAAATACTGATAAATTATGCGGGGGTAGCCAAGTGGTCAAATATAGGCTAAAGGCGCAAGGCTTAGGTATATAAGTGCGAAGCTCAGATTGTTTTTGGCTTTAGGAAACCTTGTGGGTAGCCATTCTTTTTTAAAAAAATTATTGGCTCCATAAAAGTCCCTTCGAGAGTTCGAATAGGGCTTTTCTTTTGTAAAAGAAAACCCTCAAGCCAAAAGAAAACATTGATTCGGAAATCTCTCCCCCCGCATCTTATTTTTAAACCTTAATTTATTTTTAAACAGAGAATTTAATGATGGAGAAGGTGACAGAAAATAAAATGAGGGAGATAAAAATTGAGAAATTAGTATTAAATATAGGTGTTGGAGAACCGGGAGAAAATCTTGAAAATGCAAAAACAATTTTAGAGAGAATAACCAATAGAAAAGCCGTTTATAGAAAGACCAAGAAAAGGACAACTTTTGGAGTTGCCAAAGGTCGTGATATTGGAGTAATTGTTACAATCAGGGGCGAAGAAACAAAGAAATTGCTGGATAGACTTTTAAAAGCAAAAGAAAACAAATTAAACAAGAGATGTTTCTCGGGAAGAACCTTCTCTTTCGGCATTCCAGAATATATTGAAATCCCGGGAATAGAATATGATCCAAGAATACCAATTTTCGGTTTAGATGTTTGCGTTACTTTGAGAAGGCCCGGATTCGGAAAAACAAAGATAGGAAAAAAACACATGATTTCATCCGAGGAAGCAATTAATTTTATGAAAGATAATTTTAATGTGGAGATAGTTTGAGAGATCATTTGAATTATAATTAATAGATTTATTATGCAACTAAAAAGATCAAAATTTGAAATTAATCTAAATCCTATCCAGAGAGGAGGAATTTTGACGAAAGAGGCAAGAGATGCTTTGATTGAATTTGCAGATGGTTATTCTGTCTGCGATTTCTGTCCCGGAAGATTGGATTTGATTGAGAAACCAAATATAAAAAAATTTGTTCATGAGGAACTACCAGAATTTTTGGATTGCGATTTGGCAAGAACAACAAATGGGGCGAGAGAGGCCATGTTTGCCGTTATGAATTCTCTAAAGGTTGCAGAAAAAAACAAAAGCAAGATTGTTCTCGCAGATGGAAATGCTCATTATTCAAGTTATATTGCCGCAGAAAGGGCTGGATTGGATATTGATATTGTTGAAAGCTCAGGATATCCTGAATACAAAATCGATGTTGAAAAATTTGAGGAAAAAATAGATTTGAACAAGCCGGTTTTGGTTTTGCTGACTTATCCAGATGGAAACTATGGAAATTTTCCCGATGTTAAAAAATTGTCAAAGATCTGTAAAAATAAAGGCATTCCTCTTCTTCTAAATTGCGCCTATTCTATTGGCAGACTTGAGATTAAATTAAACAAGCTGGGAGTTGATTTTTTGATTGGTTCGGGCCACAAATCAATGGCTGCATCTGGTCCAATTGGCATTCTCGGTTTCAACAAAGAATGGGAAAAAATAATTTTGAGAAAGAGCAGGTATTTTCCCAATAAGGAAATAGAGATGCTTGGCTGTTCTTCCAGAGGACCATCTATTATAACTTTGATCGCCTCCTTTCCAACTATTAGAGAAAGAATTAAATATTGGGATGAAGAGGTTGAAAAGGCAAGATATTTTTCAAAGGAAATGGAGAAACTTGGTTTGAAGCAATTGGGAGAAAAACCGCACAATCATGATTTGATGTTTTTCGAAGCAAAACCAATATACGAAATTTCAAAGAAACACAAAAAAAGAGGTTATTTTCTATATCATGAACTAAAAAAGAGGGGAATAGGAGGAATAAAGCCGGGTTTAACAAAAAACTTCAAGGTTTCAACCTACCAACTGACAAAAGAAGAAATTGACAGGGTTGTTAAAGCTTTTGAGGAAATTGTCAAATAGAACTTCGCAACTTATTTTTAAAACGTAAAGCCATATTATGCTAGAAAAATACACATATAAAGACGGTGTTTTAAAAATAAATTGCTTGAATTGCATATATGGTTCTTCGATTGAAGATTTTCCAGAATGCATGGCGGATGTTTTAAACAAATTAATTGCCGTTAAAGATGCAAAAACAATTATTTTATCAAAAGAGAGAGAATATGAATATAATTTTGAGCAAACTCAAATGTTGCTCGAAATAGCCAAAATTTATGAAAGAATAACAAGAGATTTAAAATTGTTTTCCAAAAAAAATCTGGTTACAGAAAAATGCGACAGGTGTGTTTCAAAGAGAATGGATTTTTTGCAAAATATAATTTTAACAAAACTGCGGAATGACCCCGTAGGTGCTTATGTATTGCTGATCAGGAGAATAAGGCACACAAAAGTTATGTATGAAAGGACTAAAGGAATCTGCAAAGAATGTTATGAACACTACCTAAACAATACCTTACTACCTCTTAGAGATTTATTGAAGGAAACCGTCCTGATCAAGAAGAGTCTGGAATTTTTGCCCGGATATAAAGTAGGAGACAGATCAGTTTACAGACAATTTTTTATTCCTTCGGTCAGGCCTAATTTTACTTATACAAAATATCAGGCTACTCCACCGGAAAAAGCAGAATTAATTGACAATTATCAAATCCGGGATGCAAAAGTTGAAATTTATAAAATACCTAATGAAGTGAGAATTTTATATCATATCATCCCAATAGAATTTGGTTTGGAGGAGGAAGAATATGCTTTGCTTGATCAGGCAAAGAGATATATGGCGAGACACAGACCTCTGGAAAGGGAAGAATTTGCTTCGGCAGAAGTAAGAAAAAGTTTTTACAATATAGGTCTCGATATGCTAAGAGAACTTTCCAATTCAAATATTCCGGAAGAAAGATTGAAAATTATTTCAAACATTCTCGTTAGATACACGGCGGGAATTGGAATTCTGGAATTAATTTTGTCCGATGACAATGTTCAAGATGTTTATGTTAATTCTCCTCCAGGCTCTTCTCCCATATATCTTTATCATGGGAAATACGGCGAATGCCAGACAAACATAACGCAAACAAGGGAAGACGCTGAATTATTGGCAACAAGATTGCGATTGAGTTCTGGAAGACCATTGGATGAAGCAAATCCTGTTTTAGATGCTGAAATATCTGTTCCGGGAGGGAAAGCAAGAGTTTGTGCAATAATGCAAACCCTGTCTCCAGAAGGTCTTGGGTTCGCTTTAAGAAGGCACAGAGAAAAGCCATGGACATTTCCGCTGTTTATATTTCAGAAAATGATTAATCCTTTAGCAAGCGGTCTGCTCTGGTTTATAATTGATGGAGGAAGATCCATGTTGGTTGGCGGGACAAGAAGTTCGGGAAAAACAAGTTTATTGGCTGCTATAATTTCACAGATAATGAAAAATAAGAGAATTATTTCAGTAGAAGATACTTTAGAATTGCCTCTTACCAAATTCAGAGAACTTGGATTTAATGTAACGAGATTAAAATCAAGATCTGTAATAACAATGGTTGAAACAGAACTTCCCGCAGAAGAAGCTTTGAGAGTGTCTCTCAGATTGGGAGATTCTTGTTTAATAATTGGAGAAGTCAGAAGTAAGGAGGCTTTAGCTCTTTATGAGGCTATGAGAATAGGTGCAATGGCAAATGTTGTCGCGGGCACTATACATGGAGAAAGCGCTTATGGTTTATTTGATAGGGTTGTAAATGATTTGGGTGTTCCTCCAACAAGTTTTAAGGCAACTGATCTTGTAATAATAAATAACACTTTAAAAAGTGCGGATGGTTTGCATTCCTTCAGGAGAACTGTTGAATTCACGGAAATCAGAAAACATTGGAAAGAAGACCCAGGAGAGGAAAGAGGATTTGTCAATCTTCTTGAATATAATGCCAAAAAAGACGAACTTGAGCCAACAACAACTTTGCTGGCAGGAGAAAGCGAGATAATAAATTCAATTGCGAAAAATGTAAAAGAGTGGAAGGGAAACTGGGATGCAGTCTGGAACAATATTAATCTAAGGGCAAATATCCTCGACACAATTGTAAAAACCGCAATTGCAACGAAGAAATTAGATATTATGGAAGCAAACAGCGTTGTTCTTTCAAATTCCATGTTTCATATTTTTTCAGAAGAAGTTAGAAAAGAATTGGGAGCTTTAGATTCAAAAGAGATTTATAACAGATGGCTAACCTGGTTTAAGAAGTATGTTAAGGAAAAGAGATAAAAATTAAATTGATAAAATTACTGGCTTGATGCCAGAATATTATTTGGATTCCATAGAAGGTCCAGAGAGATTTGCCGGATTATTTTCAGGTTTTTTATTCAAAAAATAATCAGTATTGTGATGGATTATTTTACGCCTTACAAAGGATATTAATTTTTAAATTTATGATAATTAAGTTCGCCTGCAAATATTTTAAAAAAGATAAATTGCTTGCTGCCTGCGACAGAGAAATTCTCGGAAAAAAACTGAAATTTGGAGAGATTGATTTTGAAATAAAGAAAAGTTTTTATTTTGAAAGATTTGCTGAAAAGGAAGAAATTATCCCTCTTTTAAAGGAAGCAAAAATAATAAATTTAATTGGAAACGAAATTGTTAATTTGGCGGCAGAATTGAAATTGATTAATAAGGAAAATGTAAAATTTATAGATGGGGTCGCGCATGTTCAAATTTACAAAATATAAATTAAAAGGGCAATGGTACATTGTTGCAGCAGTTTTATTCTCTTTCTCTCTTCTAACCTTATTTAATATTTTTGATAGTTATTCCAGAATTGATTACACTTCTGTTCTAAAAAATGACGAGGATTTGATTTTTCTGAATCTGATCGAGGAGATAAACAAAACCGAGAAAAATTCTGAAAATAAAATAAATCTTGCCGGAGATATTGAAGATCTATTTGAGATTTTTGATGAATGTTTGTCAGGAAAAGGATATTATATAGGTTATAATTTCACGGTGATTTCTAAAAACAAAGTGAATTATGCTCTCACAATTGGCAGAAAAAATATGTTGATTAAAAATTATTAAACCAAAGCAGATATCCTCAACAAGTCCCTTGTTCCAAGGGCAAGTCCTAAAATTATAACAACTAATTTTAGCCAATTTTTGAAATTTTTATTTTTTATGCTGGAATCAGCAAAATAAAGCAGAAATAAAACAACAATAAATTTTACAAGAAAAAAACTCCAGTTTCCGAAAAAATCAAAAATTAGGTTTGGTAAAACATGTTGCTCTGAATAGCCCCAGAATTGAAGGGAAACAAAAGTTGAACTTGCATCAAACAACTGCGAAAAAATTGCAAATTTGTTCCACAAACTTTTTGTCAATTTGGTTAAATTTCCAAGAGAAAAAATTAAAACAAAAATTAATAGATCCAAAGATAAAATCTGCGCTGCCGCAATGAAATTAACAAATTTAATTTGTGTGAAGAAAATTCCCGACAGAATAAAACCAAAGGAGAAAAAATAATTTTGGTAGGGAATCTTTGTTCTTTTTTCCAAAAATAAAGAAAAGAGCAGCAGGGGAAGGGTAATTAGAAAAACTAGAATATATATCAAGGGAGAAACAAAAACCGAAGAAGTAAAAAAATTCGCATCTCTCAAAACTCTTAAAGTAGAGCCAAGAAAAATATAAGGCAACAAAGATAATGCGAATTTTCCATCTATCGTTATATTCAGATATTTTAAAAATTTATATAGTAAAAAAATGGCAATTATTAAAATTATTGCATAAGTTATGCTATTTATCCAATTATAACCAGATAAATTTAGAACCGGATTAATAAAATAGGTCTCAAAAAAGTCATACATTATTTATATATTATTTAAATTATGAGAAAATTATTTGTTGCGGTATTTCTATTTTCTATAATTTTTATTTCTGGGTGTACAA
>CAYLRQ010000008.1:7608-21916 GCA_964386335.1 uncultured archaeon | reverse complement strand
TCCATTAATAATTTCTGATTCAATCCCAGATTTTGCGATCTCCAACAATCTTTCAACTTTATGAATCATGCCTCCAGTAACATCAATACCGGCAGAACCCGCCAAACAATCCTCAACATTCTTTATATTTTCTGTTGTAATCTCGGGAATAAATTCTGCTTCCGGATTCTTTATTGGGTCATCGGTGAATATGCCATCAACAATCCCGCACACCAGTATTTTATCCGGTTTAAATTCTGCTTTGCAAAATGTTTTAGATAGATAATCCAATATTTCTTCTGTTGAGAGAATGCAGCATCCCTGTTTTAAATCCAAGCCAACATCACCATAAGGAACAGGAATCATATTGTGTTTTAATAAAATTTTTATTGGTTCTGTATACATATACTTTATTCTTCCATTCTCTGCTATTGAACAAGAAGATACTTGAATTGACATCGCATTCTCTCCAGCATTTATCAATTCATCTACAATTATTCTGTTTAATTTTGCCGCATCATTCTGAACTTTTGCGATACCTTCATAACTATCTTTATTTATTACTCCTTTATGTGTCTGGTATTTTTTTGCTGAAACATGCGGAAAAGAGCCACCTCCATGCCCTACAATCAGATTTATATCTTTTTCTTCTCTTGCTTCATGTATTTCCCTTGCCAATCTTTTAATAACCGGAATGTTTGCGGTGTAAGGCTTTGTTTTATCTGTGATTAAAGAACCTCCCAATTTCACGAGAATTAATGGTTTATCCATATTTTGTTTTAACAAAATAATTATAAAAGAGTTTTGTATTGTTTCGATAGTCAACGAATAAAAGATTTGCAATAATGCCGAATAAAAATAAACAATTAATAGTTAAGATGTTATTGCTTAATTTTCAAAAATTATTCTATTAATTTAAAAGATTAAATTTATATTATGCAAGATGCAAGAAGAAATTGAACTTACTGTGGGGGATTTGTCTGCAAACAGACAGGATTATGGAAGAGGTCTGGCGAGATTGAGTTCCAATTTTATGAGTAAAATAGGAGTTAGAGAGGGTAATTATATACAGGTAGAAGGAAAAAGAAAAACCTATCTTATTGCCATCAGGTCTTATCCAAATGACATAGGTCTTGATATTATAAGAATGGATGGTATAGCGAGAAGGAATTGCAAAACTGGCGTTGGCGAAAAAGTAAAAGTTAGAAAAGCCAATTTAAAAGAAGCGAATAGAATAGTTATTGCCCCCGCTCAGGAAGGAGTTATGATACACACAAATCCGGAATATATGCTGCAAAACTTATTTAAAAGACCTTTTGCAAAGGGAGATATTTTCGTTCCAACACCGGTCGTGAGAAGAAGAGATATTGATTTTTTTGGAGATTTTTTTGAAAGTTTTTTTGAGGATCAAACCAAATTTTTTACTCCTTTTGGAAATATAAAATTTATTGTTGTGGATATTTCACCAAAAGAGGGGGGATATGTAGGCGAAGAAACAGAAATAGAAGTTTTGTCAAAAGCTGTTGAAGTTAAAGAGGAGGAAAGAGTTCCCGAAGTAACTTACGAGGATATTGGCGGTTTAAAGAGAGAGATAGATTCAGTAAGAGAAATTATTGAATTACCCATTAGACATCCGGAACTTTTCCAGAGGCTTGGAGTAAAACCTCCAAAAGGCGTTTTATTGCATGGACCTCCGGGAACGGGCAAAACTTTGCTGGCGAAAGCTGTTGCCAATGAGAGCGGTGCAAATTTTTATTCTATAAATGGGCCAGAAATCATGTCGAAGTGGTATGGTCAGTCTGAAGAAAACTTAAGAAAAATCTTTGAGGATGCCGAAAAAAATACTCCGGCAATTATTTTCATAGATGAAATAGATGCAATTGCTCCAAAAAGAGAAGAAGTTACGGGTGAAGTTGAAAGAAGAGTTGTTTCTCAATTACTTACGATGATGGATGGACTGAAGGGAAGGGGCAAAGTAATTGTTATAGGAGCAACGAACAGACCGGATTCTTTAGATCCCGCATTGAGAAGACCCGGAAGATTTGATAGAGAAATTGAAATTGGCGTACCCAATCAGGAAGGAAGACTTGAAATATTGCAAATTCATTCCAGAAATATGCCTTTGGCAAAAGATGTTAATTTGAAAAAATTGGCCGAAAAAACCTATGGATTTGTTGGTGCCGATTTGGAGGCTTTGTGTAAAGAAGCAGCGATGCATACTTTAAGAAGAATTTTGCCCGATCTCTCAAGTTTGAAAGATAAAGAACTGCCGAGAGAAGTAATAGAAAAATTAACCGTAACAAAAGAAGATTTTGATTATGCGATGCAAAAAGTTGAGCCAAGTGCGATGAGAGAAGTTTTAGTTGAAATTCCAAATGTCAAGTGGGAAGATATTGGCGGATTGGAAGAAATCAAGCAAAAATTAAAAGAGATGATAGAGTGGCCTCTAAAATATCCAGAAAAATTTGAACTTTTCCATATAACTCCTCCAAAAGGCATTTTGCTTTATGGACCTCCGGGAACGGGCAAAACTTTGCTGGCGAAAGCTGTTGCCAATGAGAGCGGTGCAAATTTTATTTCTGTAAAAGGACCGGAATTACTTAGCAAATGGGTTGGCGAAAGTGAAAGAAAACTGAGAGAAATTTTCAGAAGAGCAAAGCAAGCAGCGCCTTCAATAATTTTCTTTGATGAAATTGACGCAATGACCCGTACGAGAGGAATGAGTACGACACAGGTTGTAGATACTTTGGTTTCGCAATTGCTTACGGAATTGAGCGGAATGGAAGAACTTAAAAATGTGGTGGTAATAGCTGCAACGAACAGGCCTGATATGGTTGATTATTCCCTTCTTCGCCCGGGAAGATTTGACAGGCATATTCTCGTTCCACCCCCGGATGAAAAAAGCAGAAGAGAAATTTTGAAAATTCATTTGAGAAATGTTCCTTTAAGTAAAAATGTAAATCTGTCAGAATTGGCAAAAAAAACAAAAAATTTCTCGGGAGCAGATTTAGAAGCTCTATGCAGAGAAGCGTCAATGCTCGCATTGAGAGAGAGTTTAAAAGATAAAAAAATCGATAAAGTAGATAAAAAACACTTTGAAGAAGTTTTAAAGAAGATGAGACCGTCAATTCCCGAAGTTGTAGCGAAAAGTTATGAAAAATTTGAAAAATCTTTGAACAATCCGATAACCAAAAAAGAAAAAACAGAAATACCAGATTATATGAGTTAGTTTTTTCTCTATTGAACAAATCTTTAGATATTCTTTTTTGATATTATTATAATTATGAATAAAGGTTTAGCTATGAACATATTATTCTGGATTTTGATATTTTTTGTAGTGCTTATTGTTTTTGTTGCACTTGCCATGTGGGGAAAAAAATTTTCTTTAAATATTTTAAAGGCATTATTTGGTTTTATTCCTTAATATGAGAAAGGGCATTTCCATGATTATATTCTGGGTGATTATGGCTCTTCTGTTTCTTATTCTTGTTTTCTCAGTTGCTCATTCAATTTTTTCAGCATGAAAACGTTATTTTTTATGATGAAAGAGTGCATCTATTTTCTTCTCTTGAATTTTTTCATCAATAGGGAGAAAAATATAAAATATAAATTTAGCAATTTTAACTTAAGCCGTCTTTTTTATCGCTTCGCTCCAAAAACTTCAACTAAAAAAGAAAAATCCGGTATGAAAGGAATAACAATCAGTATGGTGGCAACCATTATCATATTATTTATGGTTTTTATAATATTGGTCATAATTTTTACAAAAATGTACAATGCAATTCCTTCTCCATTATGAAAGGATTTAATAAACTTATTTTGGAAATCCTGATTGTTCTTATCGGTCTGGTTGTTGTATTGAGTTTAATAGCGGCTCTTATTTCTGAACAGAAGCCGACAACCTTTATGAATCTTCCAGGAGGTGTTGAAATCTCTCTTGAATCTGCAGATACAAAAATTTTTGTTTTGCCTCCAGTCGTCTGGTTCGGAAAAGAACTCAGTTTAAATGGAAATTCTGTAAATTTTAAAAAAGTTTTTAATGAGAGCAATACTAAACCAACAGATTTTATTTTTCCGACAAACAGTGTTTATATTAAAGAAGTCATCGGATTTCCTTCAACAAAAAATTTTGAATATTTGGATATTCTGGTACCAGCATTATTTTTTGCAACAGTGCCCTCAAACTTTCTAACTTCATTTAAAAATCCAGTTACATTGACCTACATATTTACGGTAAAAAAACCAGTTTCCCCCATTATTGCATTTTATCCTTTAGTAACCGATGATTTTGGTTCTCCTGTTTCTGAAACTCCTGCAAAATTTAAAACAATGGGCTTAGAAAATTTTTATTATCTGGATCCAAAAAAACCTTTTGGCACAATAAATTTTACTCTCACAATTGATGTGAAAGAACTCAAAAAATATTACAGTTCAAAACATAAAATTTTTGATAAAGATAAAGCGGAAGACAATATAAATTTAAATCTAAACTATTTAACAGACATCGATTATAAACCAAATAATTATCTGAAAATACTTGGAATTAATAAAAATACAACAACTTTGGGAGATTTAAAAAGTAGAGGTATTTGTAGAAAAGATTCGAATATCTACACTTGCTCCTTTGTTTTTGATGTTGCCAAAAAATGTTGTCCAACTTTCGTAATTATAAAACCGATTTTTATAGTAAATTTAAGCGAAAATGGCGTACAAAAAAGGAAAGAGGAGAAAATTGATCCAATATCTTTTCAAATTGTTTATTATTTGGATTATCTGAAAAACCAGGACTTTGTTTTCAAAAATTTTTCAAAAATAAGGGAAAGTTTTAATGACGAAATAAATCCCAACCCCGTGAAAAATATTCTAATTTATCCCTGCCGAGCAATAGTCAGACTGGATAAAAGTCAGATTCCTTTGTTGCCTTCCAGAGTTAAATCTTTTAATAATAAAATGATTGACTGGGATGAATGCCAATCCGCAAATAATTTCATTCAATTGAAATATAAAGATTTAAATAAAAAATCAACGTGGTTTTGTAAAAATTCCAATGGAAATTATTTCCTTTATAATCCTTATGCTTTTTGTAAATTAAATGGAAATGAATTGCCCGAAATTCCGGTGCCTGTATATCTGCAAGGAATTATTCCCTCTGGTAGTTTTAAAAAGATGACGCCAAGCATACCAATTTATGTCGGTCCCGGTTGGACTCCGAAAGGAGGCTGGAGTCTATATTTATTCAGAAATCCGGAAATAGTTTACAAAACTTACAGAGAAACAGCTCTGGTCTGGGCAACTTATATGATTTATCGCACCACCAAAACTCTGACAGAGGGAGGAAATATAATTTTTCCAGAATCAATATTTATATCACCAATAACATTGAAATTCAAATTTTTTTATTCCAATATTTAATAATGGGACCCAGAACAATTGCTTCAATTATTTTAATTCTCATAACAGCTATTTTAATAATTCTCCTCATGGTAAAATCCCAACTTTCTATAGATATTCTTTCAAATCTTTTTTCAATTATCTATCATTCTATAAAAAATATTCCTCCAGCAGTAATATGATAAAAATAAAATTTAAGATTCTGCTGAGTATAATTATTGCTTTTATAATTCTAACTGTAGGAGGATTTGTCATATTTAAGTTATTTTCAGAAGCCCGACAAATTCCAATCTTAGAAAATATGGGAGAAAGAACGGATATTATTGTTTCTGACAGGATTTCTTTGGGTTGTTTTATTCCTCCAGAGTTAGATGGTATAAGTTATAATGAAATTTCAAATAATGATGATTTAAAAGATAATTGTCTAAAAATAGGAGATAACAAATACATCAATTACAATGAATGGAATGAAATTAAAAACAGAATGCAATATGGAATCAAATTAAATGGATATTGCTATAATTGTTTGGGAAAAAGTTGTCTTTGTTTGGAAGAAGACACGCCCGGTTGGGAAGGCATTCTTACAGAAAAAAGGAGTATTGATTTCGGAACAAATTATCCCTCGGATATAGGGACAAATCTGAAAAAAAAGAGTTTTAAAGAAATAAGAGGACAACCTTCCATCATTGTTGTAGATAAATCAAAACCCGCGCATCTTTCAATTTACGGCGGAATAAAGACGGGCGGTAAAAAAATTGTTGAAAAAGTCACTGCCGCTCTGTATAACAGGGAAGGAAAAATTTCAAATACTGCCGGAAAAGAAAGAAGTTGCTATATAGGAAATAATTGGAATTGCTACCATAGTTGCGAAAATAAGGGCAATTCGGAAAATGATTGCAGAGTGAAATGCGATTGTTATACCGATCAGAGATATTATGATGAAAATTCTTTGGAAATTTGCAAAAATTATTGCGAAAGTAAAGAGTTCGATGGAACAAATTCTGATGATTGCAAAATAGGTTGTAAAGAAGGAAATAATATGAATTGTTATAGAGATTGCTTTATTAAAACTCAAAATGCCAAAGATTGCGAAACCAAATGTAATTGTTATTATTGTAGTGGAATTTTTGAAAATAAAAAATTTGATTTGGTGAATTATCTTTTCTGTGAGGATGGATTGACAAATGATGACCAAAAACGAGGATGCGAAAAATTCCTTAAAATAGAAAATTCGACCTTTCACACAAAAATCGGAGAGTATACGATCTTTAAAATAGGAGATGTAAGTCTGACTGATCCAAATTATAGAGGTATTGCCTGGGCAGTAGCAAATTTGACAACGAAAGAACCACATCCGGGCATAAGTTGTTATAATTACAATAAATACGATTGTTATCATCAATGTTGTGATGAGTTTTGCGAATATGCAGATATAGAATGTAAAGGAGAAGGCAATAAATGCAAAGATGAGAGCAAATGCGATGAAAGATGCAATTGCTCTACAACAACCAGAACAAATGCAGAATTTGATGATCCTTTTATTTTGTGTAAAACTTTCTGCAATTCAAGAGATGGTTATTATGGAAATGGAACAAAAATTACGAAATGTCAGGAAGGTTGTGACTGGGCTGCAAGACAATATGGAAAACCGGAAGGTCTTGGTTTCAAAAAAAATGTTGATTTAACTTTTGTTATTGATACGAGCGGAAGCATGTGTCAGCCCAATTCGGATGAGTGGAGCACTTTATGCAGTATCATAGAAGACATAACTTCAACTGTTGAAAAAAAAGATTATAAAGTTAATGTAACTATCTACGCTCTGGGTGAAAATGGAAGGGCTGGCAGTTGCAAAACAAACTGTGCATCAACGTGCAATGAGCCTAATTGCAGATACAAAATATTGAATTGTTCAGATATAAGAGATGATTTGGGGATAACAATTGACTGTGCCGAAGGTAATTGCTATACAGAATCCTGGGGTCCCGGAGCGGAGTGGGTTGTAAAAAATCATCCATGGAGAAAAGATGTTTTATCAAAAATCTTGTTTGTTATTAGCGATGAAGGTCCTTATTGCGGTGGAGCTTGTTCCCGTTCAAATCCTCGCTGCGATGATCCCTGGGATACGGATGAAGATATATATTATGTAAAAAAAGCCGCACAGGCGGCAATAGATAATAATGTGACGATATTTGGTTTATGGGGTATTGGCATAGAAGAAGGATTGAAAAATCTATTTAGAGATATCTCTAAACCAACGGGAGGAGATGCAACTAAATTTGATACTTCGGATCCAAATGAAGTTATGAAAATTATTACCAGTTCGATTATAAGAGAAGAAGAATTTGAAACCGGCTACGACAAATTTGTGAATTTAACCAAAAAAGAAAACACCCTTCCATTAGAAAATCCTTACATCTGGAAAAATGTTTACGAGGAAGTCTGGTCCAATTTAATTTATATTGTTAATTGGGATTTTTCTGGTGCTGATTGGAGTTATCCGTGTAAAGGAAATTGGGAAAAAATCTGCACTCCAAAATTTAATAAATCCTTTGAAATGAATGACCTTATTAACGAAATTAAGAAATTATATTAATATGAGAGGAGAGTTGCATATTTTGCCCCTTATTGAAATAATTGGCGTATTTATCCTCATTGTAATAGCATTGATTATTTTTGGCGGTGGAGTTGTTCCATTTACAAATTTTGCTGTAGAAACAATCAGAAATTTGTTAAGTCCTTTAATTGGAATTATTCATTAATTCAAATTACTTTTTTCTCATTAAATATTATATTGTATTCATTATTATGATTAAAGGATTGCAAAACAAAATACTGTTTGGAATTCTGAGTTTGATGATTATGCTTGTAATAGTAATTGGTTTTTTAATTATTGGTGCTCAGGGAAAACTAATAAACCCGTTTGAAAATAAAACCGAACTGAGATCCAAATGCGAAATGTGGAATTGCCGGGAACCAATTCCTTTAGATATCCTATCGGAACTTGAGTGTTCTACAGTAAGTGAATGTATTTCCAAATGTAAAAATATTGGAGCTTTAATGTTGAGATGTGAAGAATGAAAGGAGTTGAGGGAAGAAATGCGGTTTTGCTCGTGGTTTTTGTTGTGCTTTTATTGTTTGTAATAGCTTTCGGATTTGGCATGGTTCAGACCGCATCCGGCAAAGGAGGATTATATGAAAAAATGAACAATCCGTTGGTTTGGGGCGCAGAAAAATTTACAAAGGAGGGTGCAAAAAAAACTATTAAAACCTGCGAAAGTTTTGCGAACGAAGTAGAAAGTCTTTTTGTTCATGGTGAAGTTGAATTTGAATGTTCAAGATGGTATTCCAATTGCGTTAAAGATTTGGAAGAACCTCCCCAAAATCCATGGACCAATCCAGAACTATCAGAAAAAGATATAGAACTGGTGAATTATCTCAATCCAACTTGCAGAACTTCCGGAATAGAAAAATTAAGAAAAATGTGGGCAAATAAAAATTCTTATTTTGCCGGCAAAAATGAATTCGAACAATATACTTTAATAAAAAATGCCTGCGGTTCAATTTTGGTAAAAAGAATATTTGGTGAGTGAATTAGTTTTTCTGATAAAGAATTTCTTTATCTCAAATTAAAAGAAAAAATATATTATGCCAGATAGATATAAGAATAAAGGTTTATTGGTGGAAATTTTCTTTTTTCTGTTTGGTTTGTTATTTTCAATTTTATTTGTTGGTTCTTGGCAACAAATGGGTATGTCTATGGCAACAGAAAGAATGAGTGAACTGAAGGTAAATACGGTTACACAAATAAAGAACATCCTTCTCTTAATGGAAATAGCCCCGGTTAAAACACACGCCTGTGTAAGTTTAAGAAATTGCAATAAAATAACCATTCATTCAGATTATATAGAAATCTGGGGTCCAGCAAATAATTATTTGAAGGAAGGAGAATATTTGTCGAATTCTCTCGTAGGAAATCTAAATTTGTACGAATATAATGAAACGTGTGCTGCTCGAGGCGGGAATTGTGATTTGTGGAATAAATTAACTGAAGAAGGTTATACAACTGCATGCAATTCATTTATTTGTTTTGAAAAAGTTAATGAAACTTCCATACACATACTTAGTTCAACATAAATATGAGAGGATCAATAAGTTTGCCCGTTAATATGGTGGGATATATTGTAGTTTTAGCCATATTTCTTGGAATTATGAGTTTAATAGCTGCCTATTGGTTTGAGTTTCAGACACTGCCCAGAGCAACGGAATCCAAAAAAACAACGGCCTGTGATCTCGCTTATATGCTCTCTATGTGGAAAAATTTGACTGTTTACCCAAATATTTTCAGCAAAACTTTTTTAGAACAATGGAAGGGAGAAGAAGCAAACAAAACTGCAAATTCCATCTTTGAAAATATGTCCGAATTCTTTTTACCGGGATCAGACTATTTTGTTCACATCTATGGAGAAGATTCAGAACCTTATTCGCTGTATATTCCTCCAGAAAGTAAATCTGCTTTTGAAAAATGTGCTTTGCCGGTGGGCGGTTTTGATATAATTAAAATAGGCGTAAAACTTGGTGTAAAATCTGCAATTCTTGAATTTTTGAATCCTCTGGAATATATCCGTTCACAGACGGGCATACTAACCCATATAAAAAAAGAAGATTTTGAAAAAATTGTTACTTATGATAAAATAAAAGCGGATTGTAAATTAATCACTTTCATTGCTGATGGCAACAATATTAAAATTGGAACAATGATTGCGGGACTGACAACAAATATAGCAACTAAATTAAGAGAAGGATTTTATTCTGTTGGAGTAAAGGGTAAACGTAGAGCATATCTTGATCTTGGTATTTATCCTCAGGGTTGTGTCGTGAATAAAGGCGGTTATAAAATAGAAGAAAAAATCAAAATAAAAAAAGAAGGAGGCATTTTTGATATTCCGGTAATAGGATGGATTTTTGGAAAAATTTATGATGCTTTTGCATATGTTACAAATGTAAAAACTTATGTGATTTGCGGTTTTAATTGGAATTTTAATAATACAACAAATGTTCTTGAAGTTATTCCTGTTAGTGGAGAAAAAGAATGTCCTTTAATGACGAGAATTCCGAAAAAAATTGTAAATGAAAGCAATCTGTCGGCAAAAATTTGCCAACCAAAAAAAGTTTGGAATATAGTTTGGTGGCCCTATGGAATTGATATACCCGGATATAAAGAGGGAAGAAAACATTTTTATTTGAAGATTGAAAATATTAAACCGGAGGGAGAATGGAGTAAAGAAAAGCAATTGGAGTATTGCAAGAGAGAATGCCGGGAAAATCCCGTATATCTTGGATTTGGAAAAGTGTGTGAGGATTATTGCAATAAATATTACGAAAATCCAGATAGATTGAATAATAAGACCTATTGTTATGATGATGCTCACATTCAGGCCCGAGGTGCGGGTTATGTAAGATCCTGTAAAACGGCGAGAGATTATTATTTATTGTATGAGAAACTGCCTTTCAATGCGATAGATGTAAAATATATTATTGTTGATGAAAACAAATTAGCTGGAGGAAAAAGCATTTCCGAATTAAATAAAACTGATTACAGGGAAATATCTACCTGTGCAACATGGCCGGGAATTTTTGAATGTGCTAAAGCTGAACAATGTGCGGGGGTTCCATGCGTTGGTCATAAATGTTCTTCCTGTAATTATGATAATGTTCTTGAATCTTGCTCTCCAGATTATTTAGAAAATGCTCCATCTGTAGGAGAAGGATATGTGTGTCAGGAAGTTATTAATCAGTTATGGCCGTCAAATAATATTATGTACGAATGTTTGCCGGCGATAGCCGTAAATAAAACGCACAATGGTATGGAAATAGATTCTGTTAGTTGTTCCGGCAGGGGAATGCATAACGCCGAAATAACCTGGATTATCAATGCTTCAAAAATTTGTTGTGAACCCGATGGATGGATAACAGTTAATAAAGAAATTATAAAGAGCGATGGAACAACAGAAATAAAAAAAATAAAAAAATGCGAGAGACCTTCTTTAAATTGTCCAAAAATGAAATTCTGGCCAAATATCAATTCATCCAATGTCAAGATTTTGAGACCTCTCGGAAAAGAAGGATATGTTATTAATATAACGCAAAAAGTTTGCAGAAATGGACATCCTTACAATAATGCGAATAAAGTTTTTATTGTGGCTCATTATCCTGTAAAAAATAAAATAATGGAATATTCTCTAATGGGTTCCGAAATAGAATTAAATTCTTGAGATTATGAAAACAGAAAAAATGAAGGGAGGAATTGAATGGCCCGTTACCGCAGTGATACTTGTTTTTATTGGAATGTTTGTTTTAGCCATGACAGTGGGTTTCTATTTAAGATCTGCCGTAGTAGGAAAACCGATAAAAGTAAAAACATATACAGAATACAGATGGATGAATTATTTTCCTTCTTCTATTTTATATTATCTTTCCTATCCTTCAGACAGCTGGAAAGCCTTGAATGAACTGGTGAAACTTGATTTTAAGAAAATAAAACCTCTAAAAATAGAGCAAATATATGCAGAACATCCCGAAATTACCGGATTAATCAAATTAAAGGAATTGCTCGAAAATTTGGAGGAAAAAACAAAAAAAAAGGATAATACTTACATAATCAAGGATCGGAAGGGATTAATAATATCCATGGGTTTGCCAAAAAATAAACTGGAAGGACCGCTGATAACTTTTCCCGAAGAATATCCTTATAACTGCTTTTATAAAGATATGCCAATTTTTTCAAAAGAAACAAAAAATATGAGAATTAGATTTGTTGTTTGTTGTTATGATATTAAAGAATGCAGCAATTATTTAACTGGTCCCGGAAGAGGGGAATGTTCTTCGAATGATCCATGCGGAGTTGGACCGTGCAAACTCGTTATATGTAAAGAAAATAGCAACCTCGAAGAATGCAAAATGGTAAAACGGGGGACGAGATTATGCCTGAAAAATGAATTGCCAAAAATAAATTTTACTGCAAAATTTGATGGAACTTCAAAGTGGATAAAAGAAAGAATTGAAAAAGAATTTAAAGGAGATACCAAAGTAAATTTCAAGTTAGAAGTTGAAAAAGAATTTGAAATCAGCAATATAACCGAGATAATTTTAGATTTTGGAGATTCAAAAAAAACATTTTTTATAAAAAAGAATCCAATTGACCTTGAAATAGAAAAATGGGATTCCAAAAGTGCAATATTTAAGTTTAATCATACTTATAAAAAATATGGTGACTATACAGTTACCTGCGTTGTTAGAGATGAGGACGGAAACGAAAATAAAAAAGAAGATGGAAAAGTGATTGTTATTTTAGCAAAGGACTGAGTATGAAAGGAATGACTATTTTGCAAATTACAATGATACTTTCAATTATAATTGCCGGAGTTTTCGTTATTTTAATGGGTTCTGTCGGAGAAACACCAATCTATTACCACACTTTGCCGGAGATTCAGTTTTCAGAATTATTATCTTCTTTTATTCACACCGAAATAAATTTAAAGAGAACTATAGAAGAAGATTCAGATAGATTTTTTGATAATGTTCGGGAGTTTCCGATTGAATGGAATGAAGATTGGAATTCCTACTCTAATTTTAAGCGAGATTTTGAAATTTTATTCGGAGAAAAATTGGGAGAGGCCGCAACTAACTATTTTGGTTCGGTTTATACTCTAGAGGGAGCAAAAATCAATGCTTCTATTGTAAATGTCTCGGGTTCTGGCAGTAAAATCTCTTATGATTCTTCAACTAAAAAATTAATCTGGAATTACACTTATAGAATTTATTTAAGCAGCAGAATATCCGTTAAAAATGCAAAAAATGAAATCAATTCAACGAGAAATATGATTACGGAATTTGATTTCATGGATTTAGAAAAAATTTATGATTGCGTAAATAGTTCCTTTGCGAAGATGAAGAAAACCGTGTATAACTTTCAAAAACTAAATTCAAATGAACTTGAATGCGGGCTTACGCAATGGCTTATGAATAATGTTTCAAATTGCAAGGATTTTGAAGTTTCTTTGAAAGTACCAATTTCGTGCAAAGGTCACAATTGCGATTGCAGAGATATGCAAAATAAACCGGTTAAAATAATTTTAAGTTTAAGTCAGCCTGGAAAAGGAAGGGTAACTTTCTCGGAAGAATTTGCCAATTTTAAGTGCGGTCAATTAAAAAATACCTGCACTAAAGGATCTGAATGCGATGGAAAAGATTGCATTGGTGTCTCCGCCACTCTTGGATTTTGTGGTTTTTGTTTGGATTCTGATTCAGCATGCAGTTTACAATGTTCTCCGCAGGGTTCATTAACTTCCATCTCAAGTGGAAAATACAGATGCCACAAGATTAGAGGGATAAGAAAATACAAATGTTTAAATAACTATGATAACATTATATTGACTTTAAACGACATTCCAATCTCAAAAGAAATTAATTTAAACTGCGGAAAAAAACACGAGATTTTAAAGGTTAATGGAATAACAAATTATTTTTTTGAATTTAATGGAGTCAAAATAGACGCTGGAGATTTGGATTTATGCGATACAACAAAAGTTCCGAGAACGGATGGAATACTCATAATTTATTCAAATTCAAATGGAAATAATTACGAAGTTGAGAGACTCTATGTTGATTTTGCTTTGTCAGAATATATAAATAAACTAAATAACAAAGAATTTATTTACAATTTTGATAATGAAAAATGCGATATATTCAAAAATAATGTAAAAAAAAGAATTGAAAATTACATAAAAGAAACCGGAATTGAGGGTTACAATTTCATTATATCGTCTTTAGATGTTAAGTGTGAGAAGGACAATCCAACAACCTGGTATGATGAAAAATATTCTTTCTTTAAAATTGATTTCAGAGAAAAAAGCACCGGAAAAAATGTCGGGGTTTTTCA
>CAYLRQ010000008.1:1635-7508 GCA_964386335.1 uncultured archaeon | reverse complement strand
TTATGGAAATGCCTTTCAAAATTGTTTTAAGTATAATATTTTTGTTGATAATACTGATATTGGTCATATCGGGTGTAGTGCATCACGGAATTTTGGCCGGTTTTGAGAATATACTGAGCATTGGCGGTGATTGGCTGACAAAACTTTTTAGCTGATTTTGTAAACTTTTAATAGATTTCCATAAAAATCGCGTATATATTTAATCATATCATAATCGCTATTGCTGCCATCTATGTAAACTTCAATTGTTTCAATCCCGGATCTATTGCGCAATATATTTTCGGCAATTTCTTTTTTTGTAGATTTTTTTGATACGTTTCCCGTAATTACTCCACCCTTTACTTCTAAATTCATAGTTAGATAAATTTCATCAAAAAGATCCGGTGGAGCAAAATATTCTCCACCGGGATTATCGGTAATCAATACCAAAATATATTTCTCTTTCTTTTTGTCATATAATAAGTTTATTAATTCTTCGTTATAATCAAAATAATCTTTTAATTTCAGAATATCCGATAATTTTTTATCTTTCAGATTTTTTAAAAAATCTGCAATTTTTTCAATATCTTTATCATCTATATCCAATCCTAATTGTTCTTTGTAAACTTCCGCAGAATTTGAAATTAATGTGCCATCTAGATCAACTATTGCAATATTCATTAGTGAATATAAACTATAATATATTTAAATGACGATGTTTTATTCGTCAATTGCCTTTTTCAAAATTTGAAACTCTGATTTTTGTCTCCAGAAAAACATCTGGATTAACAGAAATGGAATCTATTTTATTCTCCAGCAGAAATTTTGCATATTCCGGATATTTTGAAGGAGCCTGTCCGCAAATTCCAACAGGTTTTTTGTATTTATGGGCTGTTTTAATTAAATCAAAGATTAATTTTTTCACGGCTTCATTTCTTTCATCAAAATTAAGAGTTGGGTTGTCTCTATCCATTCCCAGAGTAAGTTGTGTCAAATCATTTGACCCGACTGAAAAACCATCAAATAATTTTGAAAATTTGTCTGCTAAAATGATGTTTGAAGGAATTTCTGCCATTACATAAACTTTCAATTTTCTTCTGAGCCCGATTTCATTCAGAATTTTTAAAACTTCTTTGCCCTCGTCAATTGTTCTGCAGAAAGGAATCATTACATTAACATTTTTCAAATCTTTTTCTTCTATAACTTTTCTTATTGCTTCACATTCCAATAAAAATGCGGGTTTGAATTTTTTATCGATATATCTTGACGCCCCTCTCCATCCAAGCATAGGATTGTTTTCTGTTGGCTCATATTTTTCTCCGCCCAATAAATTTCTATATTCGTTTGTTTTAAAATCTGAGAATCTGACAATTATTGGATTTGGATAAACGGAGGCAGCAAGTATTGAAATTCCTTCTGCAAGTTTGTCTATGTAAAAATTCTGTTTTCTTTTTTCTATTGCATAAAGTGGATGCATTTTTATCCAGTTACTTATAATATATTCTATTCTTGCCAATCCTATTCCATCAGGTTGTAAAAATGCAAAATTAAAAGCTTCTTCAGGAGTACCGAGAATTAACATTATTTTTGTCTTTGTTTTTGGTAATTTTTCAATATCGATCTTATTTATTTTATATTTCAGTTTTTTATCCCAAACAATGCCTTTTGAAGTTGTACAATCAATGGTTACTTTCTGCCCATTTCTTAATTTTTTCATAATTCCGTTTACTCCAACAATGCAGGGAACTCCAAGTTCTCTCGAAACAATAGAGGCATGACTTGTGCTTCCTCCCGATTCGGTTATGATTCCAGAGGCGATTTTCATAATTGGTTCCCAATCTGGATTTGTTTGTTTTGTAACAAGAATTTTTCCAGGTTTAAATTTTTCTATTTGGTTTATATTTTCAATAATCTGAACCTCGCCACTGACAATTTTTCTTCCAACGGCAATACCTTCTGCCAGTTTTCTACTTTTTTCAAGAAGAGTGTATTTATCGATTTCTTTCTTTTTCATATGTACGGTTTCCGGTCTCGCCTGAACAATATATAGTTTATTGTCAAGTCCGTCTTTTGCAAATTCTATATCCATAGGTCTTTTATAGTGTTCTTCAATTTTAATTGCATAATTTGCAAGTTCCTTTAGTTCTTCGTCTGTCAAAATAAATTTGTTTCGATCTTCTCGTTTTACTTTCTTTTCTTTTGTGCCAGTTTTTGAAAAAATCAATTTAATCTTTTTATCTCCGAGTTCCTTCTTTATTACTTTTCTTGTTGGCTTAAATACAAAAAAGGAATCTGGTTTTACAACACCTTTTACTATATACTCTCCAAGCCCATAACTTCCTTCAATGCATACGACATTTCTAAATCCCGTATTTGGATCCAGAGTGAACATCACTCCGGAACAAGCGAGATCACTCCTGACCATTCTCTGAACACCTACAGATAATTTAACAGAAAATTGCCCAAAACCTTTTTCTTCCCGATAGGAAATTGCTCTATCGGTGAAAAGAGATGCATAACATTTCAAAATAGCTTTTAATAATTCTTTTTCCCCTTTTATATTTAAATAAGTTTCCTGAGCCCCTGCAAAACTTGCATCCGGCAAATCTTCTGCCGTTGCCGAACTTCTGACGGCAACGGATATTTCCCTGCCGTTACAAAGTTTATTATAACTTTTCAAAATTTCCAACTCAAGTTTTTTTGGAATTTTTGACTTTAAAATTAATTCTCTTACTTTTTTTCCTTTCTCCCTCAGATTTTTTATATTCTTTATATTCAGACCACTTAAAATCTTTTTGATTTTCTCTTCAATTTTGTTTTCAAATATAAAATAATCATAAGCTTCGGAAGTCAAAGCAAAACCGTTTGGAATTCTAATTCCCTTTTTTTTCAATTTTGAATACATTTCCCCAAGACTCGCATTTTTCCCTCCAACCAATGGAACATCTTTATTTCTTATTTCTGAGAAAAATAAAATCAGTTTCATAAATATATAATATTAGTTTTTACTTTAAATTTTATTTTATTTTTATGGATAATTTAAAAAATATAGAAGAAGAAATAAAAAAGACGCAGATAATTGTTCCCGCTGGAGGAAGAGCAAAGAGAATGGGAAAAATTGATAAACCAAAGGCATTGCTCGAATTAGATGGAAAAACTCTGCTGGATTATTCAATTGAATTTCTTGTAAACTGTGGTTTTAAGAATTTTATTTTTTTACTTGGATACAAACACGAACAAATTGAAGAATATATTGGAGACGGATCAAAATACGGAATAAAAGTTGTATTTTCAGTAGAACCCGAAAATATTAAGGGAAGGGCAAAGGCATTAAAATATGCTTTGATTAATAACAAAATTGATAAAGCCAGAAGAGGCCTGATTTGTTATCCAGATGATTTATATTTGGATAAAAATCTTCCGATAAAATTTCTTTTGCATCATTTGCACGGTGTAGAAAACAAAAAAACACTGGTTACTTCTCTATTCGTTTCTGGAACGAGTTATCCTTACGGAGTTGCCGATATAGATTCGGAGCAACTTGTCAAAAAGTTCATAGAAAAACCATTTATTCAAAAATATACCAGCACGGGATTAAATATAATAGAGCCTGAAGTTTACAGAGAAATTGAAGAAAAAATTGATTTAAATTCAAAAGAAAATCCCGAATTTGAGCAAATCATTTTACCGGATTTAGCAGAAAGAAACAAGGTTTTTTCCATGATACTGCCATCTTCCATCTGGCTGCCAATTAATACTTTCAAAGAACAAGAAAAAGCTGAGAAAATTTTAAAAAATAATTGTTAAAATTCTTTTAGAAAAAAATTAAAAAATTTAATTCCCTAAAACAACTTTTACGCAATTTATTGAAAAAAAAGAATTTTGGATTTTTAAAATTCCAATTCATTTACTTTTTCCCAAGTATTTTCATCCAAAACAATGATTTTGTTATCTCCAATTATATAAAGATAATCATCCAGATAAATTGCTCTTCTCGCATTTGTATTAACTATTACTTTCTCAAGTTTTATTTCATAGTCTTCATAAGAGAAAACATACCCATCACTTCTTCCTGGAAGGAAGAATATTTTATGTTTTTTGTCAAGCAGGAAGGCATGGTGAGTATTTAAAATATCAGACCAGTATTCCTGTAAAAAGTATTTACTGATTTCTTTAGGGTTTTCTGGTGAAGAAACATCAAAAAGAGAGATTTTGACTTTTGACTCTTCTTTTCCTATACCCAATATCTTATCCTCTTCTATTGGATGTAAATAGGAGGAATAACCAGGTATTTTAAGCTTTCCCTTTATCTCAGGGTTTTTTGGGTCTGACAAATCAATAACAAAGAAAGGGTCAATCTGTTTGAATGTAACAATATATCCTTTATCACCAACAAACCTCACAGAATAAATTCTTTCCTGAAGACCATAATCTTTTATCTTTCCGACTATTTTCAAATTTCCATCTAAAATATATAAATCATTTGCATTTTGACCCAAACTATTTCCTAATGTGGTTGCAACTCTTAGATGATTGTCAAATTCATCAAGAGAGAATTGGTTTAAAGGTTTTCCAGGAATCTCAGCACTTGCCTCAACTTCCAGATCAAGATTTATTTTTATAATTCCTGTTTTCTCAAGTTCTCTTACATGCTCTTTCATATAATCTTTCATTCTGTTTAAAAATTCATTTTCTAATTTTCTCTGCTCTTCCTTGTCCAACGAAGACATATATCGCTCAAATATAATCTTAATTTCAACCATCTTTGCCTGATCACTTAGTTCATAATTTCTCAGCCTGTTTATATCTTCAATTACATTAAGAGGTACCAAATCCTTGCACTTTTCATTTAAGAAATTATAAATTAGCCCAATAAGATCTTTATAATAAAAATAAGTTACATAAATTGCATTGTTTGACATATAAACGACTGAACCACTTGAAGTTCCAATAAAGGAAATTGAGTTTTTTATCTCCCCGGAAATAGGATCTATTGAAAAACCATGATAAATTACATCTACAGGAATTCTGTTAACAGGATGATATATTTTGTAATATTCAACAGAGATGGGATTTCCTTTATAAGTAAGAGGCATAATAGGATAAGAAGAATATCGATTAATCCAGTTTTTTGTTATCAAATATATTTTGCCATCATAAAGCCTTGCTGAAACAAAACTACTGTTTAATTCAATTACCCATTTCTTATCAGGATTTTCTGGAGAGGAAATATCATAACCATAAATTTTATCTTCGGAGAAGACAACTAAAATGTTTTTATGCAAAAGAAGCTCTCCGGTTTTATCTATCTCCGCCAAATTTTCTAAATCTTCTGGAGGGAAGGCGTTTATAATCTTTGTTTTTCTTGCATCTTCATAATAGCCCCAATAACCCTTATATCCCCAACTCCCAGGAGAAAAATAAATTTCTTTGCCATTTGTTTTTACAATATCAGGCTCATCAATTCCTAAAACCTGAACATTTGTTTCAGAAACTCTTTTAGGTTCTGCTGTTTCTCCATGTGCACTTTTTTCATATGAGATATCTGGACTAATTGCAAGAGTTCTCACATTGGTGGGAATCTCACTGGGAGATAAATATCCAAAACTTACAAATTCTGCTGATTCTTGCAAATAATTTCTAAGTTCCTGTTCTGAAGAGAATTTTTCAACTCCTGCAAAATCAGAACCTGAACTTGAATATGTTGAAACTGACTCAAATAAAATGTAAACTAATACAAGAATAGCCAAAACCACTACATAATTAATTAAATTTATCTTATTTTTAGAAACTACCATAAATAACACCTTTATAAAAATACTAAGATAAAAAACTTTAAATAATCTTAAGTAATCCTATATGACAACCTTAAACTCAGAATTAACAATATTTTT
>CAYLRQ010000008.1:0-1535 GCA_964386335.1 uncultured archaeon | reverse complement strand
TTTTTTGATTAGAACAGAAAAGTAATTTTTACTATTAGTATTTATGTTGATGGAAAGACTCCCAAGCGGAAGCAAGATTATTGATGATTTTTTGAATGGCGGGGTAGAACACGGAGCAATAACAAATTTTTACGGACCACCCGGATCTGGAAAAACAAATTTATCTCTTCATTTTACTTTATCAAACAGTAAACGCGGAAAAACCGTTTTTATTGATACAGAAAACGGTTTTTCAATTGAAAGATTTTTCCAGATTGGAGGGAACCGAGAAGTTTTAAAACAAATATTGTATGAAACGCCGACAAATTTCAAAGAACAAATTAAAACTATTCAGAAATTAAAAAATCTTGATGTAAAGTTAATTGTAGTTGATTCCATTGTTTCCTTATACAGGCTTGAGATAAACAAAGATAATTTTACGGAAATAAACAAAGAACTGGCAAAACAACTTGCCACTCTTTCTTTCATAGCAAAAGAGAAAAAAATTCCCGTAATAATTACAAATCAGGTCTATTCAGTAAATTCAGATGAAATAGAACTTTCCGGCCGGGATATTGTAAAATATTGGAGTAAATGTTTAATTGAATTAAAAAAAATAGATGACAACAGAAGGCTTGCAATTTTGAGAAAACACAGAAGTCTGCCGGAAGGAAGAAAAACAGAATTTGAAATAACAAATACTGGAATAGAAAAAGCAAAATTCAGAATTTTTTAATTATTTTCCAATCAAGGCTTTTTTACCTTCAACATCTATATAAACAACTTCTTCTCCTTCCTTTAATTCTTTATTGGGTGGAATTGTTAGATCAAACATTTCATAAGTTTCTAAATCCATTAATTGAGCGATATTTCCCTGAATACTTACAATCTGCCCTTTCTTTTTCAAAATCATAGGAACTTCAACATTTGCCGTTACGGGTTTTACAAGCATTCTCTTTTTGCCATCGAAAACTCCGATTGCTTCCACCTTTGCTTTTGCTTCTCCATGTTTGCTTGTTTTTCCTTTGGACATACTTATAATCTTGCAAGGTTCTCCGTCTATTTTAATGTAATTCCCCTCTTTAAGAGTTCTTATTTCTACCATATTAGAACTTGTTTTAAAAAAATATATAATTAGGTTTATTGTTGTTCATCCTTTTGAGCACTTTCATAATGTTCTTTAATATAATTTGCCAATCCGGGTATGTTTGGATATTTTATTGGAAAAGTTTTTGATATATCTTCAAAATGGTGGGGGTTTGCACTTATCAAATCTGTCATAATGCTTTTCATCACTAAACTCATCTGCATATTTATCAAAGTTCTTTTTGCCTCTTCATAATTTTTTATAGTTATATCCTTTTTATTTCTTAATATCTTATCGGCATTCATTCCAAATATGGCATAATAAAAATTTTTCTCTTCTTCAGTTAAGTAGTTCCAAACAACAAGGTCCTTTAAAAAATCCTTCTCTATCAAATCTTCTTTTAAGGGGATTGCATATCCCAGCAATGCCATCACATATTCTTTATCCATATAATATATACAAAATTTAT
>CAYLRQ010000007.1:0-22034 GCA_964386335.1 uncultured archaeon | reverse complement strand
GGGTAGCTACGCCATCGCGGATAAGAGCTGAAAGCATCTAAGCTCGAAGCCGCTCAGAAAAATAGATTAATTCGGGCGCTCATAGAAGATGAGCTTGATAGGAGAAGGATGTAAGTACCAAGCTTCGGCGAGGTATTTAGTCCATTCTTACTAATGCCCAAGCAACAAATAGATACTTTAATCCTTACACCTGTCTTTTCTTTAAAGATAAAATTTTAACAAATTAAATCCCGGATATTCCCTTCTTCATTCAAGAGATTTTAAAGAAAATCTCTTCTCCAGATTCAGAAAGAAGGTAAAAAATCGGAAACTTGGAGTTTTTGATATCGAATTAATCAGACCTTTGCATACACAGCTATTTTGCGGGAATTATTCGTTTTTCCCTCTTATTTCTTTCATTTAATTTTATGGAAGAATTAACAGAAGAAGATAAGAATATACTCAAGATTTTATTAAAAAACAAGAAAATTGTCACTCCAGAAGGTTTTAAGATAATTAAAGAAAAAAAACTTCTCGATAAAGTTTTGGTTCTTGACGCCACAATAATCGATGAAAATATTCTGAAAGAATTCAAAGAAACTGAAGTTATAATTGAAAGAAACAGGAAAAGAAAAATTTCAGAGGAATATGAAGTTGATTTTAGACTTGAAAATGCTGAAGTGAAGCACCGGGAAAGAAAATGTTCGGATTTTATTTCCTATTTCAACTCAAAATTTTTTCTATTGCAGCAAATGTTGATCAAAAGAATGAATCCCATTTCAATCGCCAATGTAGAGAAAACAAACAACGATGAGGTTTCCCTGATTGGTATGGTATATGATATAAGAACAACAGGCACGGGGAATAGAATTATTGAAATAGATGACCCCACTGGAAAAATATCTGGAATGATAACAAAAAATTCTAATGAGGAATTATTTGAAGAGGCAAATAATATTCTTTTAGATGAAGTAATTGGAGTAAAGGGGATTTTTAAAAAAGGATATCTTTTCATAAATGAAATTATAAGACCTGATATTCCCCTGACAAACGAGGTAAAAAAACTAAACATTCCAATAAGCTGTGTTTTTATTTCTGACCTGCATGTTGGAAGTATTGATTTTCTTGAAGATGTTTTTAAAAAATTTATCAAATGGATCAATTCAAAAGAAGCCGAGAAAGTCAAGTATATTTTTATTGCGGGAGATTTGTGTGATGGAGTTGGAATTTATTTAAATCAGGAAAAAGATTTATCAATAAAAAATGGTGAGAAACAATATGAATATTTGGTAGAACTTTTATCAAAAATTCCAGAACATATAAAAATAGTTGTCCAGCCCGGAAATCACGATATCATCGGTAATCAGGAACCTCAACAATCTTTGAGAGATACTCCTCTATCTAAATTATCAAACATCATCTTTGGAACAAATCCTTGCTCTGTCGTTTTAGATAACAATTTCAGAATTCTGATGTATCACGGCTATTCTTATGATGACATAATCAGAGAAATACCTAAAATAAGGCAAAATGGTTACAAAAAACCATGTTTGCCAATGATAGAAGTTTTAAAGAGAAGGCATCTAGCGCCAAGTTATGGCAGTTCCCTTGTCATTCCCGGTCAAGAAGATAAATTAATTATTAAAGAAATTCCAGATATTTTTCATTCTGGGCACTTACACACAGTTTGTCTGGAAAATTATAAGAATATTTTATTAATAAACTCTGGGACCTTTCAGGGAAGAACAAAATATCAGGAAATGCAGGGACACATTCCACATCCCGGAATTTTTGCTTGTGTTGATTTGCAGACGAGAGAGGGGAAATTGATTAATTTGAATCAGTAATTATTAGTAATTATTTTTTATATCCTTTTTAATAAGCGTTTTCATTTTTTGAATTCTTATCAGCTCTCCACAATTTTTGCATTTAATTGAGAAAGGTCTTTTCCATTTTTTTCTTACATAATCATAATGCCCGCATTTGGGACAGATGTATTCCACATGAGCTTCGGTTTCATTCTTTAAAACAAGAACCCTCACCCTGCCATTATTTTCCAGTTTTCTTTGGGTATGCATAACGCAGTCGCTTGGCTTGATATTATTTTTTTCAATAAGTTCCTGAATTTTTTTAAGTTCCATAAATATAATTTATTTTAAAAATAAACTTCGGAAAACTATCTGCCCCATTTCCTGAAAGTTTTTTTCCGTTTTTTAAAAACAAAACTCCGCCATTCTTAAAAAATTATTAGAAAATTATTCTTTTTTAATTATCTGCTTTAAAAAAGATCGGTTAATTTTTCTTTAATTTCTCGCAAATATCCTCAAAAACCTTGTCTACTGGCTGTTCGCCATCAATAACAATTAGTTTGTCTTTGTAGTATTCGAGAAGAGGTTCTGTATATTTTCTGAAAACATCCAGTCTCGCTCTGACAACTTCTTCTTTATCGTCTTCTCTTTGTATTAGTTCTCCTCCACATTCGCATTTTTCATCTTCTTTTGGAGGATTTGTTGCCAAATTGTAAATTTTTCCGCACTTAACACAAACTCTTCGGTTTGTAATTCTCTTTATAATCTCCTCTTCACCAGTCTTAAGATAAATTACATAATCTAGTTTCTTGTTTCTCTTTGCCAAAAAATTGTCGAGGGTTTTTGCCTGATTTAAATTTCTTGGATAAGAGTCCAAAATAAAATTTTCCGCGTCATCTATTTCCTTAAAAACAAGTTTTGCAACCAATTCGTCTGGAACAAGTCTTCCAGTTGAAAGATATTTTTTTACTTCTTCATCTCCAATTTTTCTGAATAAATCTCCGGGGGAGGGAATATGTTTCAATTTAAATTTCTCGGCAATTTTTTCTATCTGGGTCCCCTTCCCAGAAGCCGGAGGTCCAATAATCAGAATAATCATTTTTTAGCCTTTTTGATTGCGAGAACAATATCTCCGGTCTCCTTCAAGAGTTTTTCTGCCTCTTCTTTTGAAATTCCGGCTTTTTGCATTACTAATTGCACATCTTCTTCCCTAATATTCTCCTGTTCTATTACTTCACCAGAAATCTGGAAAGTCTCCTGTCCCTGCATTCTTATTTTTGAAACCTGCGGATTCTTTATCACAATATCCTTTCCGTCTGTTTTAATAACAACTTCTGTGGCTGTTATATTCTCCATCTCCATGCCCATCTTCCTCGCAATTTTCTCTATCTGCTTTGGATTTATATTTGGAAACATAATTATTGTTTAAGTTTTTTATTAAGTAAACCTTCTCATTCAAGTATGAATTCAGAAATTGTTTTATTCATATCTCAAATTACTCTTAAAATCGAGCAAAGTTTTTTTCTGGAATTCGTAGATCTGCATGCATCCTTTTTTGGCCAATTCCAGCAATTTTTCGAATTCCTCTTTTTTTAAAATCCCGTCCATTTGAAGCAAAAGGATTTCGTCTGTCAGAGGCAAGTAAGCAATTGGCAAATCAACTTCCCCTTCCGTATCTTCTTTTCCAGCAATATCGAGAACCAGAGTGTTTTCTATTTTTCCGACGGAACAACTTGCTACGAGGTCTTTCATCGGAATTCCCGCCAGAGCCAGAGCCATAGAAGAAGCGTTTATTGCGGCGCATCTTGTACTTGCATCGGCAGATAAAATATCAACATTGATTATTATTTTTGTTTTGGGAAAATCTTCCAGAAAAATTACATTTTCAAAAACTCTTTTTATTACCGAGGATATTTCCACACTTCTTCTTGAAAAACCCGGTCTGTTTCTTTCATCTGTTGAAAAGGGCAACATGTTATAATTAACTTCAAGAATTGCTTTATCATTATCTTCAAGAAATCTCGGAAAAACTTCCATTGGACCGTAGACAGTTGCCACCGCAATTGTATTTCCGATTGTAAACATTGCAGAACCTTTCGTATTCTTGCTAATATTGAGTTCAGCATTTAATTTTCTCAACTCATCCACTCTTCTATTATCTATTCTCTTCCCATTTGTAATTAGTTTAAGTTTTTCCATAATTCAATTCCCTATCTATTAATTGACTAACTCTATCGGTTAATCCGGATATGTGTGCTTCTTTATCTATTTTCTGAACAATTTTTATTACAAGACCTGTATTATCTCCATTAATCCATATTATCCCATTTTGTCCGATTAAAACCTTGCATTTCGTCTTATCCTGAATCATCTTAATCATACTGCCGCCCTTTCCGACAACTCTTGGGACCTTTGAGGGCGATATATAAGCGATTCTGCCGCCACTCAAAATTTTTGATTCTCTAAATTTCATGGATAATCTCACTCTGTCTGACAATTCTGAAACTTCCGAGTAAATCCATAAACCCGGTTTGTAAATTTTCATTATCTGTTCCTGTCTCGTATTATATCTTGAAATATCCATTAGATGCAGATAAGCGGGATTTGGCGCCTCGATATCGATAATAAAGAAGGGATAATTAAAATCTTTTATCTTTCCAATTATTTTATCGCCTCTCTTTGGTTTATAACTTTGATTAAAGGGTATTACGCTGATTCTATAGCCTTCTCTTTTAATTCCAAAATATTTTGAATATGTCTTTCCATTCAAAATAAAAGTGCCCTCTCCGGATTTTTTTAAGGTGGCAAGCAAAGTGCCCGGAGTAACTATGACATAACCCTGTTTTTCTTCCATAAACTTTTTTGTTTTTAATTAATTAAACTCATTATCGCAGTATAAAAACCTCTTCTGTTCGCAAATCTGGAGGAATTCCCATAAACAATCCAGAAATTAGAAAATATTATAAATTGAAACTCATTTTTGTGAAGAGAAAGCGGAGTAAGGGAAAATTTAGCAAGAGAGGATTCCGATAAATAAAATCTTTTTAATTAGTTATGAAAATCCTTCTTGGAAAAAATGTTATAGATAAACCGTTTTATTGGGAAGTGGAGAAAGAAAAAAATCCGCATTTGATTGTTCTCGGAACAAGCGGAAGCGGAAAAACAGAAACACTCAAATCGATAATTTATGAATTAAATAAAAATAAAGTTCCCAGTCTAATTATAGATTTCCATAATGAATTTTCTAATTTAGCAACCAATTTGTTAAATTTGAGAGAAGTCAGCATAAATCCGCTGGAAGTTGCTGAGAATGAGAGACCCGAAAATATTGTTTATGAGGTCGCCGATATTATAAAGAAAATATTTAAACTTGGAGAAATACAAGAATCTATTTTAAGACAGGCCATAAGGCAGAGTTATCTGGATAAGGGAATTGATTTAAAAAATAAGGGGGCGTCAGACGAATTTCCAAATTTCTCGGATATTGAAAAAAATATTTACAGACTGGAAGATTCGCACAATAAAAGTTCCGTTGCTTCTCTAATTAGCAGAATAGAAGCTCTCTTTGATATTGATATTTTTAAGGCAGATACCAATATAGAATTTTCGGATATATTAAAAGAAACAACTGTGGTAGAATTAAAGGATTTTCCGACAGAAATGGTCAAATCCGCAATTGCAGAATTTTTTCTGAATAAACTTTTTTATTATCTGTATTCTCTAAATAAATCAAAGAAATTGAGAATGTATTGCATAATAGATGAAGCCCACAGATTAATGTATGAAAATTCTCCTTTAGACAGATTATTTAGAGAGTCCAGAAAGTATGGTGTGGGGGTTATCCTTGCATCTCAGAGACCATCAGATTTCAATGAAACCATATTGGCAAATGTTGGCGGAATCTTAAGTTTTCAGTGTAGTTTGGAGAAAGATGCAAAATTTATCGGCAAACAATTAAATTTAGAAACAAGAAAAATAAAAAATCTGGTTGAACCCGGATTGGGCTATATAAAATTTTCAAGAACAGAAAAAGCGGAGAAGATCAAGATAGTTCCGTTAAATGAAAGAATGCCCAATTTAAAAAAAAATAATTCTCCGCAAAAGATAATCAAAAAAGTAGAGGATAAGAAACCTGCCGCTAACGAAAAAGTAGAGAATATGAATATAAAGGAGCAAGAGAAAGAAACAGATATCAAAGAAAAAAATGGGGAAGAGGATAGGAATGAGGAAGAATCTTCAGAAGAAAAAAAGAAAAAACAATTTAGATTATCATCCGGACTTAAAAAAATATTCTTCTATGAAGAAGAAGAGATCAACAAAAAAACATTACTTAGAATCTTTTTCATTTCTTTATTTTTGTTGTTTGGCATATGGAGTCTCTATAATCCAAGTTTTTATACTCTCCTGTTTTTCCTGCTTGCTTTAATCTGGACTCCCTTCTTTCCAGAATATGTGAAAGTCAAAAACAAAAATTTGAAATTATTTAATGTTTTCAGATTTGTCCTGAGTTTTATTCTCATTATTCTTTTTTTGATTTTGATTCAATTTTAAATTATTTCTTTTTTTGAGACCTATCCAGATCAAATATTCCTCATTGTCAGAAATTCGGCTATATCTCATATAATTCGTAACAATTAGCAAAAAATAAAAAATTAAATTATTCGGTAATAAGATTTTCGATATCTTCCGTGCTCATATTTTCAATTGCGTGATTCATTTCTTTTTCTATTTCTGCGATTGCCTGATTCTCAAGCTCTTCTGTCGTCAGATTTGTTGTGTTTCCTTTGGTTGTTGTATTTTCTTTGGAGATTGTTTGATTGTTTACGCAACCGCTGAAAAAAATTAGCGACAACAAAAGAAAACCCAAAAAGAGCGCCTTTAACATTTTACTCACCCGATTTGTTTGAGATAAGTTTGCATTTGTCTGGGAATCTCTTGCAAAAGTTTGCGCATTCTCTTCTATCCGGATATCTGCTGCAATATTTATCCATGGCTATTACAACTTTCTTGCATGCTTCAGGATACTTTTTGCAGTAATTTACACATCTGGGATTATCTTCTCTTCCTATGCAGAAACTGGCGAGTTCGGCAGTTACTTTTTTACATGCCACTGGATGCGCTTTACAATAGTTTATACATTTCTCATTATTTGGTTCTCTTGTACATAAATCAACTATATTTTTTGTCAGTTTCTTGCAAACTTCCGGATGTTTTTTGCAGTACTCCACACATGTTGCACTATCCGTATTATTGATGCAGAAATCCGCAAGACTTTTAATAACTTTTACGCATTTGTTTGGATGTTTTGCGCAAAAGATTTTGCATCTTTCGGTATTGGGATTCTTCAGACAATATTCCGTCATATCTTTTTCTATCTTCAAACATATTTTTGTATTCGGATGTTCTTTGCAATATTTTACTGATCTCCTGACTGCATATAGCCGGCAATTTTTTATTTCTGGATGGTTTTCACAATAGTTCTTCATATATTCCCTGCATCTAATATCATTTAAATTCTTTTCACAATATTTTCTGAATATCTCTTTGCATCTCTGCTCATCTGGATTGTTTCTGCAATATTCTGCCATTCTCTCTCTGCAGTTTGGGTCATTCCTATTAGCTCTGCAATACTCTGATATTTTCTCTTTTAGTTCTACCGGTTTTATTTTCCTCGGCGCTTCCAGTATATATAAATGATAGGATTTATCCGCTATTGTAAGTGTTCCAACCCAGACTTCGGTTTTTCCTTTAATCACAGAAGAAACCGAAAAAGAACCTTTCTTCGTCTGGTTTCTGTAAAGATTTCCAGAAATACTTCCTTCCTCGTCCTTTGTAACATTTCTTATACGGTATTTTTCATCATCTAGAACCATGATTCCAAGTCCTCTTTCAACTACTTTTCCAGAGGGGGTGGTAATATTTACAACTGCTACTCCCGCCTTAACGAGCATGAAATCCATTGGATCTTCCGGCAGAGTTGCAAGTCCCTTTCCAATCAGCATTAAAGTTTTGAGTTTTATCTGCTGCTGAGCGAACACAGGTGATAAAATTGCCAAAGATATCGCCGCAAACATTAACACAACAACTATTTGTTTTTTATCCATAATTACTATATTAAATATAAATTATAGATATTTTTAAAATAATCGCTTATTTCCTGCAGGTTTGGCAAAGGCAACAATACCCGAATCAGAATAACGGAAACTTTCTTTTTTAAAATTATTTTTAAATATTATGGAAAAATTAAAGGGGATTTCTCTTTCGGTTGAAACAATAATTATAATTACTATTTGTATTCTGGTATTTACAGTAATAATTTTGTTTTTTACGGGGATTTTTAAAATTCCGAGTAAAAGTCTGTATACCGAAGCAGAATTAAATTCCGAATGCATGGAATGGAGTTATCACAATTATGATTTTAAAGAATTTGGCAATTACACAAAACTTAAAGATACCTACAAAATAGCACCCATTGCAAAAAGTTGGTGTGAAAGCAGAACAGTTGTCAATTATATAGAATGTAGCGAGGATAAGTGCGATATGCCATCTCCAAATTCAACCTGGAAATGTTACTGTAAAGACTGCGATAGAAAAGAAGATTGTAAATGGTCTCCTCCAGAATAAACCTAATTTCTTTTTTAATTATCTTTCGAATAGTTGAATTGAAATTTTATATATAATTAATCCAAGTTCGGCGAGCATCATCTCTTATAGAAATTATTTCCAATTATTTTATACTAATATAAATAATTATGTTAATGCAATCAGAAATAATCATTCAATTAATTTTGGCGATTATTCTTGGAGGACTTATTGGAGTTGAAAGAGAAAAATCCAATAAACCAGCGGGGATAAGAACTCATATGCTCGTCGCATTGGGAGCCTGTTTATTTACCATTTCTTCGATTAATTTAGGCACGGATACCGGCAGAATTGCCGCCGGAATAGTTACTGGAATTGGTTTTATTGGTGCTGGAACCATCATAAGTTCCGGAAAAAATATTCGGGGAATAACTACCGCCGCATCTCTCTGGACAACTTCTGCTGTGGGTTTGTTGATAGGTATGGAAGAATATTTTTTGGCTATTAATGCAACTTTTTTTGTATTAATTATTTTACTGCTTGATTATCTAATTAAAAAATGGTGGAAGTGATAAAAGAATTAAAAAATATCTATAAAAGAAAAAAAGATGTTCATAAATACGATTTTGGTTCTCTACTCATAATTGGCGGTTCAAATATTTATTCCGGTTCTCCAGCTTTCAATGCTCTTGCCGCTTTAAGGAGTGGCGTTGATCTGATTGAAATCTGCGCTCCGGAAAGATCTGCGAATATCGTGGCGAGTTTTTCGCCAGATTTAATTACTTACCCATTAAAAGGAAATTTTCTTAAAAGAGGTCATTTAAAACAAATTTATAAAATCTTGAAAAACAAAACCGGTTTTGTTATTGGAGGGGGTCTCGGCAGGGAAAAAGAAACATTTAAGGCCGTTCAGAAATTTTTATCCGAAACAAAATTACCTGGCGTAATTGATGCCGATGCAATTTATGCAGTTGCAGAGAAAAAAGACATAATAAAAAGAAAAAAATTTGTTATAACTCCTCACAGTTTTGAATTTTATATTTTAAGCGGCGAACCTGTTTCCGAAGATTTGGAGGAAAGAAAAAAACAGGTGAAAAAAGTCGCAAAAGAATTAAAGACAATAATTTTATTAAAAGGAAATATCGATATAATCTCTGATGGAGAACGAATATACCTGAATAAAACCGGAACTCCTTTTATGACAAAAGGAGGAACTGGAGATATTCTTGCGGGAATTGCAGGCTCTTTGCTTGCAAGAAAAATTGAACCGTTTGAATCGGCCTGCTGTGCCGCATATATTAATGGGAAATCTGGAGAAATTGCGGGCATAAAATTTGGTGAAGGGCTGCTTGCCTCGGATTTGTTGGAAGAGATTCCAAAAGTAATTGGCAGAATCCGGTAATCAATCAAAAATAAGAGATTTGGCATATTTTCTACAAAAATTGATGAACAGAACAATATAAGTTCTTTATATATAAATAAATATTTAAATTATGGTAAAAGGACAGGTTTCTTTAGAATACTTGATGACCTACGGAATAGCGATAGCAATTGTAGTAATAGCAGTGGCGGCATTATATTCAATGGGAGTTTTTAGTCCAAGCAGTTCAACAGTTGCATGTAGTCCTTGTTTCAGCAAGTTTGCTTTCATTGATTATGCTAACGGAACTCTCGTATTGAAAAACGGTGCTAGAGATATACAATCAGTTAATGTGACTTGCAATCCTGATACAGGTGCAAATTGTAATGTATCTTCAACAACAATAAAGGCTAATCAGAAATTTAATATTACAAATATAGATACTACTGGAGACATATCAGTAGGTATTTCATATACAGATGTTCTCAGTGGTCTTACACACACAGACAATGCAACAATACACAACTGATTTTATTTTTAATTTTTTGGTTTTATATTTTAAAATTTATTCGAAATAATGTCCAAATGAATTGCTGTCAATTTTGAAATATTTGAATGCGGAAACTCCGGTAGAACTTACATTCAGCCCAATATCTGTTCCGAAAGTTCTGTTAGAATATAGATAACCCGTATTTGAATAATCTTTGCCAACACTTATTCCAAGCCATAAAAGATAATTTTTATCAACGAAAGTTTCCAGACCAAAATCTTTTCCATTGCAATAGGAACAATAATTCTTTCCTTCAAACCTGTCAAAAAAACTCGGTCCTTCAGTTGAGTTCGCATACCAGGAATTTTCTACATGTTTAAGGAAATTGGAAATGTTCCATACTTTTCCCTTTTCTCCAGAGAGCAAAAGTGTGCTTCCGATATAACTCGTTAAATTAGATACAGAAGAAACCTTTAAATAGGTTGTATTAATTTGAGTTAAATTATTTTCAAATATAACCCCGCAGAAATTATCCACATTTGAATTTATTGTTTTGTTAAAGAAGATTTTTCTCTCCGGTTCACTAGAAGTTATATTATTTGTTATTTCGCCATAGCACCAGCCATCTCCAGAACCGCTCAAAATTAACTCGGTAAAGTTTGAAATATATTTGCTCTTTTTTATTCCTCTCGACCCCTTTCCTTCTGTTATATTTATTAGATAGAAAGGGTCTTCAAAGTTACAAATTGAAATTCTTTCCAATATTTTTAATTTTCTTGATAAACTTGCCACTCCCTTTTTTGAAATATTCACTTCAACTGTCGTGTTAAATAAGATATGAAAAGCGTCGTTCAGAGTTATAGATATATTCTCGGGATGTATGCCGATACTCACATTATATTTCCTTGGCTCAAGTGTATAAAAATATTCCAAATTTTTTATTGTTTTGTTCAAAGTATTGTTTTTCATAAAAGATATTTCTTCTCCGTTCAAGGTCCCATTCCAGACCAAGTTTTTTAAATTTTCTTCTGTTTTGTTATTCCCAAAAAAAGTTCCATTCTCTACAATACGATTTAACGAAGAAACTATCGCCCTTTTCGTTGCTATATCTGCAAGAATGTGAAGACTCCTTTCAATGCTGTTATAAGCGTAATCCATATCTTTAAGTTGTTGTTTCAGGGAAAGTTGTTTTCTCTCAAAGGAAATTGTTTCTCTCTGCAAAATTAATATTGAAAATATAATTAGCGCTATTAAGACCAGAATCAACGAGAATAAGACGCCTTTTTTCATTATTATTTTTTCGAATAAACTAATTTTACCAAACTTGTATTGGATAACGTTCCTATTCCGCGAATAATATTTGTATTGGTATCGATTCTCAAAACCGAAATATTTTGTCCCGTTATATTGTATATTTTTTCTTCCAGTCTGTTTATTGCGTCTTCTTTTGCTTCTTCTGAAGTATTAAAAACAGATCCGTAACCAACAAAACCGGGAACTTTCAAAGAGTAGATTAATTTACTGTCATTTGATCCCAGTGTTTGATTATCCTTGCTAAGACCAATCATCAAAGTTATATTGTTTGTTCCATTGGCAATATACTTTACTGGTATTGATATTATAAATGGGTCTCCTAATTTCTCATATTCGCCATATCTTGATAAATTATAAATAGTCCGGTTTTTTGAAGTTGAGTTTGTTAAAACAACCAAACTGGTCCAGTAATCTTCAGAATAAGAAGTAATCTTTGCATCTAAAACTTCCGTTTCATTCGGTTTAATTAAACTAATTATTCCCGGTGAAGTGAAATTATTCTCTATAGTCAGGGAGAATTCTCCGAAACTGAAGTTGATGGGAGTTTCATTATAATTAAACAAAATATGAGAATCATTATATAAATAATTATTCGCCCAGCTTATATTTCCCCCAACACCCAGTACTTGTCTTTCCAGAGATAAATTGGCTATTTCTGAAGCAATTTTTTTATAGATTTTCTTCAATTCTGTAACATTGCTGCTTTGATAAAATCTGGAGCAATTGTCTCCTTCCTCTCCCGAAATCCAATCATTTGCAGAGCAGTTCCAGCAGGCAATTTTCTGTAAAGTTGTTTTATCAGCAGCGCTGCCAAAGGCAACCGAATAAACTAAAATTCCCTGATCTCTTGCATCGCATCCCGCTTGAATGGCATCATTAGTTGCACTTCCTGTACCTTGTTTAGCACATTTGACATTAGCTTGGCCGTCACTCATTACCAGCATTGCCTTCCTTCTTTCAAATGTTGCTTCCAACTTTAAATCAAATTTTGCACTTTCATTGTCGTTATTTCTAAGCTTTACTGCAACAATATTTTCTCCATTTTTGAAATAAGATATATTGATAGCAATTTTTCTGTTCCAGTAAGTTGCATTATGCTCTTGAGTATCGTTATCTATTAAGTAGCCATTTAAATAAATTTCGGCATTATCGTCTGAATAAACATATAGAATTGATTCATTTATTAAATTATGCCTCGTTAAATAAAATTTTTTTCTGAAATAATAATTACCACTATTATTACCAATATTTGTTGTTATGCCAAAGGTAATTATTGGTTCCGGATCAACATATTTACTTACGAAAATCCAATCATAACTCGTATCTCTTAAAGGCGTCTCGCTATCGGTAATTAACCATATATAGCCAAATTCAGCATGGCTCTTACTATGGATTCTATTATCGGTCAGATCGTAAAAATATCTGGTATCCGTAAGATTATCTATAATTACTTTATAGATATGATATGTATTGAAATCACTTCTTGTAATATCATTGTTTGAAGAACCGCTCCACCATAAATTATCCATTATGGTCATTGGGTTCCCAATACCATAATCATCCACAAATCCAGAAGCAGTACCTTGTCCAGAAATTCCCACTCCAATTCCTGAGTCCCAATCTCCAGAAGAAAAGTCCGGTTTCATTCTAAATTCGATTAGCGCGCTACCTGATATCTGATAGTTTTGAGTTCTAATCCATTCAATACTATTCCCTCCATTCCCGTGAAATGCAGAATCACTTACACTGTAACTTCCCTGAACATGTGTCCATTTGGTTGAGTTTAGACCTGCACCATTAAAATCATCAAAGAATTCAAAAGTTGCGTCTCCATTGCTTTTAGAGTTAACTGTAGAATTTCCGTAATACATATAAATTCTTGTTGAGGTATTATTTTCCAAGAAAGGCACTTTAACCCAAATAATAGCGTTGCCATTTTTGGATAGATTGCATTCTTCTATCCAATAAGGGATTTCGGTCTGATTGCCAGAAGTATAATTGTAATAGGTAAATCTTATGTCTTGGCAGTACTGCTGAATATTTCCATTGCTGTACTCTTCTGAGAAGTCGTAAGTTATTTTAATTTGGGAATCGGTTAGATTTCCTGCCGTATTTAAAATATCTACTGGCACTCTATAATTCCAGTTCTGAAAATGCCAAGAAGCATTTTTTTCAAAGCCCAAACTTGCCCTTCCAGAACTCCAATTCGTATCATTATATTCCAAACTTTTCCAATCAGAGCCGTTTATCACAGGCGGTTCTATGGTTGAATAGTTTGCTGTATATCTCCAGACATCTCCTTGACTAATTAAATCTACTATGTAAAGTTTTTCAAGCAAATCCATAGCCTCGTTTATACCGCAACAAATACATGTACCCCATAATGGCGTATAGCTGTCTATCTGATTTTTTAAACTTATGCTATTGTTGGATAGTTCATGGGTATCATATACGAAATCTGTAAAAGAAACCAAACTAACTCTATTGCCAGAAACATTCAGCATGCTATCAACAAAATCTTTATCAACACACTTTGCTACACTAATTCTTTGAGTGCTCGGGTCTTCCAAATTTGTGTCGTTGCATGCCCTCGCTACTCCACCAACCCCGTTCTGATCCATTCTCCATTTCATACTACCGCTGACATCTGTTATTAAGGCTGCATCACTAACTCCAAAGTATTGTTCTAAAGCTAAAGTTTCGGTTCCTAATCTTAGTGGTACAGTTTTTCTGCTTAAATTTATATAACTTAAGCCGGCATTAGTTAAATTTGATAATATTTGCGTATTATTTAAAATTATATTATGTTCTCCTGTTGCGTTGCTTCGAAATATTGTCGCATTTGCTATTGTTAGATAAATTGCACTCCCGTCTATTGTATTATTATAATGCAGATAAATACTCATATTGTTTAAATCTCCCGGAATATAAAAACTGTCATATAAGTTTATTAGGCCTTTTATACTTGGGAAATAATATCTCTGTTTCCCTGATTCCTTTTCTTCAAAAAGTTCAGTTGTATTATAATTTACCCTTAAAAATCCTCCTCCCAGATACATATCAGTCAAATTGGAAGTATTAAAAACTATCTTTATTGTATTGTTTCCCCTTCTAAAATTTGAGACATTAACAGAAGATTTGATGTTTGCACTAAAGTTTCCCGCTGAGGAATTTATAAAGAAATTTCCGGAAAAATTATTGTTAACAAACAAAGAGAAGTTAGAGCCAGAAGAAACTTCCAGATAAGCTGAAGTTATATTCCCTGCATTTTCTGGAATATATAGATTAAAACTTAAATTTCCCTGTCCGACAAAACCTCCAAAATACAAATAACTTGCTCTCTCTGTTTCAATTCCGCTCAAATAACCTCTTGCCATATAACCGTATTTTGGCTTACTAGAACCATAAGTATTTTCAATCAAGCTTGAAACGATAATTGAATTTGAAATATTTGAATAATTTCCAATAATTAAATCGTTTCCGATTATTAAACTCAAATTAACGCCATTCAAAACTTTTACAGAATTTGCCATTTCTCTCGTAATATTTTCGGCTATCTGTTTTTTTAAGGTATTATTTTCATCTTTGTATTGCGCCCAGTAAGTTAAAATCAAGTTCAATACGGAAACTTCAAGTTCATCATCACTCAAATTTCCATTTGAGATTAAAGTTTTTATTGTCGGACTTTCATCGGAAGATTCGGAAACTTTTAATTCTGCAAGAGAAATTAGAAAATCTTTTGCAATAAGTTTTTGTTGTTCCTTCTCCTTCTCCTCGTAAACTTTGGGAACAGAAAAAAGATAAAAACTCGAGATCAAAACAATTAATAACAGAGAAATCCCGATCATAACATCCAAAGAAAAAACAAGACCCTTACTCATAATTGAATACCAGAATCTGAATTGAAACAATCGAATCATTTAAAATTGAAATTCTGTCAACTTTCATAATTGATGAAGCGTTTTCTGTATTTTTTCCAAAACTATAAATTGGCGTGGTATCATTAAAAATTGTAATATTATAATCATTTTTCAAACCAAGCAAAATTAAAGATTTCTGGTAACCAATTTTTTCCAAACTTTTGAGTTTATTCCAGTCTATTCTATTATTTGATTCCACCCCGATAATTTTCACATTTGTGCTGTTCCAGTTCTCAGGATAACCCTTATTAAAGAAAATTTCACTTAATTTATATGCATCCTTATTCAATTCATTTTTTTCTCTAAGTTCGTCTAATTCTTTTGCATTATTTCCAATCTGAATTAAGAGCAATGAGACAACAAAGATAGATATTGTGGTGGCTAAGAGAAAATCAAAGGAAAGAGCCTGACCTTTTAATTTCTTACATATCTCCATAACTTTTTATAGATATAATTTATCTCTCTTTATTTTAAAAAAGACAACCCACCATTTTGCGATTATCTTCTTACTAAATAAAAACAAAATAAATAATGGACTGGAAACTTCCCGCAACAATTATAATTTTAATTGCAATTGTTTCTTTAGGAATTTTACCGTCTTTCTCGTCGACTTTTTCTAATTCCCTGACCAAATTCTATTCTCCAATAAAAGATTTTCTGGATAGAATATTGCATAGACAAACAGAATTTAACGGAGGTGTGGTCCTATCTTTGTCAACAAATGAACTAAGCAAATTAAAAATTGGCATACCCGCAGAAATATTTTTTAATTTAGATGAGAATTATGATTTAAAAGTTGATGGCAAAATTCTAAAAGTGACAAAAAGTTTGACGCTGAAAAACTTTACGGGTACAATTGATTTTAGGAACTTTTCTATTTCCGGAAAAGTAATTGGAATATCTTCAGAAAATTTTAATTTAGAGGGGACATCAAATATACAAATAAACAACAAAAATTTTGATGAATTAAGAATCTCAAATCTAAAGGTCGCTGAATTAACAATAACCCGAGGAAAGATAAAGACCGAAAAACCAAGAAAAATTGAGGCCGAAATAGATGACAGGGCTAAATTATATGGATTTAGCGGAACTTTAACTTACAAAAATAATGTGCTTTTATATGACGGGAATTGTAAAAAAGTTCAGATGAAGGGATTCAGTTTGGGTGAATAAAATCAGATTCTCAATTCTTTAAACTCAACTTTCCCTCTCTCAATTATTTTTTTGATTTGATTTTCTTTCTTTGTCATTTTGCTTTTTCCCGATTTAATCTCAAGAAAAACAAGTTTCTTTATATTATTTTCTGCCGCCCCTTCAAAAACAATAAAATCTATTGGAGAACCTATAAATCTCGCATCTGTAGGATTAAATTCAAATCCGGGCAAGAAAGGAGCTAATTGCTCCTTAACTTTTCCCTCCAAAACCAATCTGCTCTTTTCAATTGCTTCTTTTCTGATTTCTTTTTCTTTTCTAATTTTTATAATAAGGAGATAAATTAAGAGAATATTTGCCGCAAACAAAATAATGGTTATGAAATATAAAATTCCCATATAATATTTTATGAAAATAAAAGGAATTTGTCAGATCTGCGGAAAAACTGGAATAATGCATTCTTGTTCACTTTGCGGAAGACTGGTTTGTTCAGACTGTTATGATTCAAAAAAGAGTTTATGCAAAATTTGTGCGGCCAAATTTACCGAACAATAATCTGATCTCCGGTATTGCATCTTCCAACAACTTTGACAACATCATTAATTGAAGTTGGATTTTCAAGAATAAAAACCGCGCTCTCTCCCATTTCCATAATCCCATCCGGATTATAATTTTCTTTGATATCGACTACATTTATATTTTTTCCGTTAATATAGACTTTGAAATAAGTCAAATTTAGTTTTGTTCCTCCATTGTTCAGAATTGTTATATTCTTTCCATTTGCATCTTTAATAATAAAATTTGAACTCTGACTGCAATAAACATTTTCATTTTTTCTTTCTATTTCTTCACCGGATTTGTATATCATTGTTTTATAGAAATAGAAAGAAACAGATAAGAGAATTATCGTTATAATTACCAACAGCATTATGCCTATTATAGTATTTGCTCCCTTCATTATTTAATTTTCCTATTAAGCATTCTTTGAAATTTTTGAATTCAGTTTATCTGCATTTAAATGAGCCTCCCCAAGCAGATCAGGCAATAATTCTTTTATGGGCAATCTAATTTTCAAACCTAAAGTTCTAACATTTTGCAAAAGTTTTTGCAAAAAATATGCTATGTTCTGTTCTGTTGGATAACCCATGCTAACGGTTAATTTAAATAAATTATTTGCGGCGATGGAAATCTGTTTTTCAAAATAATCTTCATTCATTTTTAGAATATCCTTATTATAAACAATATTTTCGGAGTAACCAATTTCTGGCTGAATTGTTAATTCTAAAGGCTCAATATGCAACATATTTAAAAGGGAAATTAGATCCGAATTCGCTTTTTCTCCTTTTCTGCAAACAACTTTTTTTTCTCTTATTGATATTTTTCCGTTTTTCATCATTGTTTGAATCTGAAATTGTTTGAATATGCTGATCGCAGGACCCGCCTGAATGCCCGTATCCATTGCCGGCACTTCTATATCAGAACTCAAAATTTCCCCAATCTTCACCTTTCTCTTAACTTTCAATTTCCTCAAATTTTTTATAATATCAAAAATATTCTTGTTTGAATAAATGATGGCTGGTTGTTTTAGATCGTCTATATTCAAATTCAGATTATTCTCTTTTAAACCCAATTTCAAAACTCTCTTTTTTGATATCAAAGTATAAATCTCCTTTTCTTTCAACTTATTTCTTATTTCATGTAACTGCTTTGAAGGCAAATTATTTAAATCAAAAAGAAGAATAGATTTATAACTCTTTAATAACTCCTTGATTTTTTTTAACCCCTCAATTTTTTTAGTTGATACCATATTACATCAATTTTATTGGTTTGCTCATTGTTAATTTTAAATAAACAGATTTTATTAGACCTCCCTTTCCTTCAATACTTTCTTTCAGTTTATCGTAAGCAACGTTGAAGTTTTCAATTATTTCTTCGTCCTTTAATTTTTCTGTTCCTATCGGAACTTGAATCACTGGATTTTTCACCATATTTACCGAAATTGTTTTCTCCAAATCTTCAATAATACCGGATAAGTTTTTTGTTACGGGCGGAAGGGGAATTAAAGGTTTGTTTCTTGGTCCGACATATTTTCCAAGAGTTTTTGCAGTTAAAGGCATTATCGTGGCTTCAACCACAAAAAAATCATATTCATTTGCAATTTTTTTACCCGTTCTCTTATCAAAATCCAGCTCGTTTTTTGTCAGCACCTTTCTTCCCGTTTCTTTGGCCTTTGTAACAAGAGAATCAACAATAAAGCAAATTTTTCTGTCTTTGATTTTATGGGGTAATTTTATTCTGTCTCTGATTCTGTTCTCAGGTTTTTTTAAATCGAGATTTGAGACATTTATTATTAAATCAAAGGTTTGATTAAAACCTCTCTTGTTTTCCCTTAGTTTTCTAATATCTTCTACCTTCAGTTCAACCATTATTTTAATTTAAATTAAATTTAAAGAGTGATAAGAGGGAATTATTGACAAATATGATTATTTTCTCTCTAAATCCATATCTCAAACTTCTTTAAACTTATTTTAATTGTTGTTTATGGATACTTGGAAAGTTTTTTTAGTATTTTTCGGGATAATATCGGTCTTATTTGCTGTATTTTTATTTTTTCCGGGGATAAATAAAAATTCGCCTGAAAAACCCGGGTATTTGTATTTGAATAATAAAACAATGATTTGCAATTATTATTATTTGTGTTTTCTCAGAAACGGTAGTTGGCACAGACCCTCCTACAATGCAGGAGTAAACTTGATTCTGGCAAATAATTTAGAAGTGAAAAATGAAACCCAGATAAAACAATTTTTCAGGCACAGAAAAATAAATATTATTATAAATACAACGGAAAAGGCAAGTCCGGAAAATTCCGAACTAATTCTTAAAGTCAGTCCATTTTCGCATTATCTCGGGTATTATTATAAAACTATCAAAAAACAGAACAAAACAATAGAGGCTAATCTGTTATCAAGATATAATTGGACAGAACCCGCAATAATTATTTTTGGCCCGAATCTCGGAGCAAAAGAGGACTCGATTTCATTTGACGGAAAAAATATAATTGTTCAGGGACAAACCCCCTCTGGATTGAGTCTGGTTTTAGGAAAATTGCTTTTAATTATTGTTTCCTAACTCTTCCGCAGGTTTTAAAGAGATTCTAAAAATATATTATATTAAAAGAAGTTTTCATTGAAAATATCCGGAATGACCTGCCAAATGGAATAATAATGGAAAGGGAAAGTTTCCCGCAAAGTTTTGGAAATGAAAAAATTGATAATTTTAACCCTCATCCAAAATTAGAGCAGAACCTGTGTAGAAGAAATAGTCTCCATCATCTAAATTCGCTTTTATTTCTAATTTGCACTTAAATCCCTCTGTAGTGGAAACTATTCCCAAATCTTTTGTAATTTTCTCCTCAATTAATCGATTTATATTGATCGTGGAACAATCTTCGCTTCCTTTTATCTCAATATTTCCATTATATGTTCCGGTGTCAAAGAAAATGAAAAGTTTTGCTTTTGCGGAATCTATATAATTTAGTTTTCTTTTCCTTATTTCCAGAGTTATTTCGTATTTATTTGAATTTTTTGAAAATAAAATTCTCGAATAATCTGATTTTATTTTTGTCTTCATACAATTCCAACTACCATCGCCGTTACAAATGCAATTTTTGTATTTTCCCGCCTCTACTCTTTCTCCTTCTTTAACGCAACTATCTTCCAACGCGCATTCTCCAATAGGACAACAGATTTTTTTGCTTAAATTGTATAAAGTTTTCACGCAATGATATTTTGTAGCATTTGCGCAATCGCAGTTTCTATAACATACTTCTCCTTCATATTGCTTTGACCACTTATTGTTTTTGCATTTCCAAATGCATTCTGAGGATTCTGCAGATTCTCCAGGAATTGACAGATTATAGATGCCTTCGGGATAACACCTTCCATTATGAGCGCATGAATTAGTTGGGCAACAATAAAAATCTGCTTTATCCAGCGTTTTATATTCAATAATATTGGTTGGATTATCCTGAGAACAATAAGAACCTGGCCAGCAGTCTTCATATTCGGGATAACAGGGTTCTTCGTCTGGTGTATAACAATTTACAGTTAAATTAAATTTTTTTCCCTCTTCATTTCCTTTAAATTTTATTATTTGCGGAGAAAATGCTTTTTCTTTTATTGCTTTTTCATTGCCTTTCTTTTCTATTGTAATGCCATTATTAACATTAATATCAACAAAATTCTCTGCTGGAGTAACAGAAACAACAATATCTTTTGTTCCTTTGAAAGAAATCGGATATATTGCGTAAGAGTTTTTGTATCCATAGTCAGAAGGATAAAAATTATTTAAATTAAAAAACAAGGGATAATTGAAAATTGTTTTTCCGCAATTATCTGAGAAGTCATTTTTTTCTCCTCCTATAAATTCCCAATTTCCATTATTGCATTTAAATTTATAGCCTTGGTATTGAATTGTTGTTCCCGAATTAAAACAATAAACCTCTGATTGCGTTCCGGTGCCTTTATTTGCATAAGCGCGATATGGAGAAAAATCGGCTCCAAAATGAGCGCATTGTCCGGCATAAGGACAGCAATAATTTCTCCCTCCAGCAAAATCGGGAGCACAATTTTTACTGGAGCAGGGATGAGAATCATTTATTTTTGCAGAATCGCATTCATAGAAATTTTTGATTGTGCACCAGGAACAGGTACAGGTTGAATAAGTAACATCTCTTTCTCTAATGGAATCGTAATCTTCATGTGTATATTTTTTATTATTTCTTTCATATTTGCTGTATTTTCCGCCAAAAGAACAATCTCCTGCGGCACCACCACAATTAGCAAAATTTGGGCCGTCATAAACTGGAATTTCTCCAGCACTTACTCTGCTTTTGCACCACCCTTTGCAGTAGTTAATATTACAAATGCAATTTCCTCTGTCTCCGCAACTTGTTGGCGACTCACAATCTTCCCATTCTTGGCAGGTTACAGAATTGTATTCACAATCATAATTATCATAGCAACATGTTTTTGGATTTTCTTTTGTTCCACAAGGATGACAGTTGCAACAATCATTGCAAGAGATCTTACAATCGGATTCCTTAAAACTTCGTTTGTTTAAGAAACTTAATCCCCTGTATAATTCAGGAGAAGAAACGTCATTTAATTGTTTGTGATACCAGGTGGTTATATCAACACAATTAATCATAGAAACAGAATCACAGGGTTTATAATCGCAAGTACAAGAAGAATCGGCACAACCGCATCCAAAAACTTTATCAATTGCAAAGAGTCCAAAAATCAGAACAAATCCTGTAATTAAAATAAATAACCGTCTCATAATTCATATTATAATTATTTGTCTAAAGATTAATATTTACCAACCGTCACCCAATAAATTCATGAAATGCAAGTATTGTGGAAGTAGAA
>CAYLRQ010000006.1:8119-24276 GCA_964386335.1 uncultured archaeon | reverse complement strand
ACAGGATGTTATAATGATTTTGTTTATGTAGCTTTCTCACTATATCTTTACCCAATCCTTTATGAACATAAAGCCATGAAGATCTTTCGTTAGTGAGTACGCCATCAGCATCAAAAACGACAAGTTTTTTCATAATGAAATTATTACTTTTAAAAACAAATTAGTTTAGATGCTGCTAATTGCTGGAGTAGATTCGGGAACGAACTTTGCTCTCAGTTTAATTAATTTAGAGAGAGAATTGATTTATTTAAATTCAGGAAAAAATTTGGAGAAAGAGGTTTTGGAAATCTGCCTAAAAAACGGAAAGGTGATTGCCGTTGCAACTGACAAGAAAGAATCAAAAAAAGCAAAGAAAATTGCAGCGAGTCTGTCAGCCAAATTGCTTTTACCAAAAAAGGATTTATCAAAATATAAAAAAATCAGGTTGATAGAAGATTTTTTCAAACAAAAAAGATTATTTTCTGGACAAACCAAAAAACTGAATTCGCATGAAAAAAGTTCACTGGCGGCAGCATTGTTTGCTTATAAAATATATAAACAGAAATTGAAAAAATTTGAAGATGAAATGGGCGAGATTTCTCTGTCTTTGAAAGAAGAATTTATTTTGTCTGGCAAAAGAATTAAATATTTTAAACATTAAACTTTTCTTTCAATTAAATAATAAACAAACTGTTTCAATAATCTTTTTGCCTCGCTTTCTTTTAGTAAAGATTCTGCTTCTTCCCATGCTTTCTCCAGAATTTCTCTTGCTTTATTTTTTGCATAATCAACGGCATTATATTTTTTAATAATTAAGATGGCTTCTTCTTTTTCTTTAAAATCATCGGTATGTTTGTTTAAAATTTCTATCAATCTTTTTTTATCTTCTTCCGTAGCTTTTTTTAAAGTATAAATCACCATTAAAGTTCTCTTCCCCTCTTTAATATCATTTCCAAAAATCTTGCCAAATTTTTCTCGAGCTTCTCCCGTCAGAGTAATGTCAAGAATATCATCCTGAATCTGAAAGGCAACCCCCATTGCTTCGGCCACTTTTCCAATTTTTTCTGCCAGTTCATCATTTCCTCCAGATAGAACTACTGCCAATTTCGCAGCCATTCTTGAAAGACATCCCGTTTTATACGCGCACATTTGCATATATTCTTCTTCTTTTATTTCATTGACTTTTCCTTTATGCCAATAAATATCCATTCCCTGTCCCAAAGATAGATTAGCCATCTCCTGCAAATATATTTCATAAGCTTTTAGGAGCGTTTCTGGTTTAAATTTATCTTTGTTTTTTATTAGAATAAGTAATGGAAAATAATACATAAAATTTCCGGTATTTATTGCAATATCTTCACCATAAATTTTATGGAGGGCGGGCTTTCCTCTTCTTAATTCTCCTTTATCTTCCACATCATCAATCATTATCGTTCCATTATGAATAATTTCTGGAATAATTGCAAAATCTTTTAATTTTTCTGAGTTCTTGCCAATTACTTCTGCAATTAATAAAAATAATATGGGTCTCCATCTTTTTCCTCCTCTATCCAAAAAATTCCAAATAGGATCTATTAAAGATTTCTGAGCACTATTCAAGTTGTATCTATATCTTGGCTTTCCAAAAGTAAATTTAAGCCATTCTTCAGTCACTTTTCTTGGCAGATACTTTTCAATTGTTTCATCTATTTCCGGTTTTTTCTTTTTTAAAAATTTCAGAATTTCTTGTTCTTCCATTATTTATCTCCGATAATAATTATTAATTAATGTTAATCTAAAGGCATTTTCCAAAAATAACTTTATTTCTGCTCATTGTAGGGACTTATATAAAAAATGTCAAAAGAAAAAATTTATAATTAAAAATTATCAGCCCCAGGTGGGAATTGAACCCACGACCTCGTGCTCTTTGCAGTTTATTTTTTGTCATATCTCAAAAAAAACCATACCAAGCACGCGCTCTACCGATTGCCCAAAACCGAATTTTTTCAGTTTATCTGAGCTACTGAGGCATAAATTTATTAAATTAATTTTTATTTGTAGTTATTTAAGCAATCCTCTTTTTTTAAGTTCTTCCACCTGTTGTTTGTTGTATTTTAATATAATATCCCCTCTTTCATCGGGTTGCGCAACCCAGGGTTTAACAAGAACAACCATATTCAGATCTATCCACATAGATCTCTTTTTAGATCCCGGAATTCTGCACAATCTTGTTTTTTCATCCATACAATAAACTCTAAAATGAGCTCCTCCGAGTTTTTCTTCTACAATACCTATAATCTCGTCTTCTTCCGGCAATCTTAATTTTATAGTTTCTTCCATAACCTTTTATCGTTTAAATTTAATAAAAAATTTTTAATCAAATAGAAGAAATTGATAATATCTATTTTTCAAAAATTTAATGAAAGAAATATAATTTAACTAAAAAAGGAATGTTATTGCCATTCAGTCCAGAATAAAAATGTATGCAGTAATTTCTTTTCTCGGGGATTTTTTTATTAAAAACAAAATAATGCTCTCCGGAAGCCCAGATAATTCCGGTTTTCAAAAGCAAATTTAAGTCATCTTTTGTTTTATTATAATCATATATCCAGAAAACTCTCGGTTCATTTTCATAAGATTTGGAATATTCTTTTACAGATCTTGCATTTGCACCAGATTTTGACCCCGATGATAAAATAGTATGATTATTTTTTTTGACGGTTTGCGGAAAAGTATCATAAAAAATATAATCTCTTTTATTCGAGGTTCCAGAAAGTTTTATATCTATCCATTCCTCCAGTTCTGGTTTTATCCAATCCATGTTGAAAGGATCAATTTGGAATAAAGTTATATTTGCAATTCCGGAAATTATGCAACTCTGATTTTCTTTTATTGTGGCAGGTGTGCAATTTTCAATATTTGCATTTGTTTCTGTAACATTTATTTTAAAATTTTTATCTCTGATATGCAGGACAGTTTTTCCATCGGAAGTGTTTATTCTTATCAAATTATTAACAAATCTCTTTGCAATTCTTGTTGTTCTCGGATTTGACAAATTATTAAAGTTTAAACTATTTGTAGAATAACCAGCACCAGAAAAATCAATGCCAAATAACTCCTTTGTAAAACTATCCGGTTCTGAAGAGAAATTTCTAATTAGAACAAGACCTTTTCCCTTCTCCAGCATTGAGATAATATTTGATTTGATAATTTGTCTGGATAAATTAACTTTACCAAAAATAATAAACAGATCATATTTAGAAGATAAATTATTTAAATTTGCTTGCTCAATTTCAAATTTTGCCGTTGGATAACTCGGAGTTAAAATTTTTTTGTTCAACCACCTTATTTGATCCTGAGTGCAATTACAACCAATAGAAATTTTGTAAGGAGCGACATTTTTTATTTCATATTCATAATCAGTAAAAACAGGAAAAACATTTTCAGTAATATTTTTCAGCAACTTCAGATCTTTTTGATGTTCTGTATCTATATCTAAATTTTTAACAAAAGGATTTAAAACTTCGTCAAAAATATTATTTCTCTCAATTGAATAAAGCAAATCATTGCATATAATCAGATTATTTACTTCGCTCCACTCGTTTACATCAGAATAGTAAAAGAAATTTGGCAGTAACAGGACAAATAATATCGAAGAAAAGATTATAATTTCTATAATCCTGATAAATCCCTTGCTGGTCGATTTTTTAATCAACATAAAATAACTGTTTATAATTAAGAATATTTGTCGTTAAACCAATTCAATTAATTTTTAACTAAACCCAATTATGACAAAAAAAGATTATTACAAAATTTTGGGTGTTGATAGAAATGCCTCGCAGGAGGAAATTAGAAGCGCTTTCAGGAGGCTTGCAAGAAAATATCATCCCGATGTTGCCGGCAAAGGAAGTGAAGAAAAATTCAAGGAGATTAATGAAGCTTTTCAGGTTTTGAGTGATCCGCAAAAAAGAGCGCAGTATGATCAATACGGCTCTTCCAGTTTTAGACCAGAAGATTTTAATTTCGAAGGTTTTAATTTTGAAGATATTTTCAAAGATTTTGGGGATATTTTCAATGTTTTTTCAGAAAGAAAAAACAAACCAAAAGCTGGTTCCGATTTGAGATATGATCTTGAAATTTCTCTGGAACAGGCTTTTTCCGGCCTGACAACAAATATAGAAATTTCAGTTTACGCGATTTGCAAAGCCTGTAAAGGGACTGGAGCGAAAGACGGAAAATTAAAAACCTGCCCTGTCTGCAATGGTTCAGGACAAATAAAGAAAATTCGGAGAACTCCCTTCGGCCAGACGGTGTTTATTACAACCTGCAACAAATGTGGAGGTTCTGGAAAAATAATATCAGAAAAATGCAAGGTATGTAATGGAACGGGAAGAGTAAAAGAAAAAAGAAAGGTAGAAGTTAAAATTCCAAGAGGGGTTGACGAAAATTCTTATCTGAGAATAGCAGGACAGGGAGAAGCGGGACAGAATGGCGGACCTCCCGGAGATTTATATATAGTAATCCACATAAAACCTCATAAAATATTTGAAAGACGGGGAAATGATTTGTTTTGTAAAGCAAATATTGATTTGGGAAAGGCAATTTTTGGCGGTGAAATAGAAGTACCTACTATTAATGGAAAAGCAAAAATTAAGTTACCTAGAGGAACACAGAGTCACACCGTTTTCAGATTGAAAGGTCAGGGAATGCCGGATTTGCATACTGGCCGGAGAGGCGATGAATTTGTGAAGATTATTGTTGAAATTCCAAAAAAACTGAGCAAAAAACAGGAAATTCTTTTAAAAGAAATTTTTGGAAATGAAAAAATAAAAACAAGCAAAGGATTTTTTGATAAAATGAGAGATTTTGTTAGTTGATATTCGGTTTATTATTTGAATTGAAAAACTATTTCTTTAAAAGTACCCAAAATTTACAGCTTTAGAAATTGTTTTAAATAAGGCAACTCTTCCACGATTATTTTCTTTGAACAATGCATTTTATTCCGCAATTTTTCAATTTTTTCTTCCATTTCTTTTTTCCTCGCTTTCATTATTCCCATTTTTGAAATATAGGTTGGGAATCCGTATGCAACATACTTGTGATAAGTTTCTTTTTTTGCCAATGCAACGCCAACCGAAATAAAGTCAATATAATATCTAAGCAAAATCCAATCCTGTCTTTTCATTATTCTTCTCCTGAATATATCTGCCAGACTCAAATAATTTAAAACTTTTTTTAAATCTTCTCCTTTGTATTCTCTTCCGACATTTTCTTCAATCCACCAGAAAAAATCTTCCGGAGTTCTATCTAAATTATTCATAACGTCTTTCGCAATATCTATTTTTTTTGTTTTTAGAATTATCCTTACAGAATTAAAAATATTCTCTTCAAGATCTCTCGGGGAAAGCAAATCTGAGGAAAGTAATTTATTATCTTTAATCAAACTCTCTAAATCAAGAATGGAGGCTCTCACATCACCATTACATCTTTGCGCAATGTTTTTTAAAATTCTTTCATCATATTCTATTTTTTCATTCTTGCAAATTTTTTCCAGATATTTCGCAATGGATGGGTAAGGAACTTTACTAAAAGAGATTAATTTGCAATAATTTCTCAGATTTTTCAATTTCTGGTCATAAGCATCATTTGCGGTAAGTATGATGGGGTTTTTGCTTTCTTTAAAAATTTTTATCAATTCGGTAGTTGCTCCCCTATCATGTATGGATAATCCATCAATTTCATCAATTAATATAATTCTTTTTCTTCCAAAAATTGAATATTGTTTTGAGATCAACAAAACTTTCTTAAGACTTTCCAGATCTCTGTAATCAGAAGCGTTTATCTCATAAACTTCGAAATTGAGTTTTTTTGCGATAAGATAACAAGAAAGAGTTTTTCCAACTCCCGGACTTCCATAAAGAAGTAGAGGCTTTTTAAAAATATTTTTTAAAATTTCTTCTATTGCCTTTTTATTTCCAATCATCTCCTCCAATTTTTTTGGTTTATATTTCTCAAGAAAGTCCATAATTGTTTTATTTTATAAATTATGAAATACCGATTTATCGAAGATTTGACTTCTGATGTGATGTTTGAATCTTATGGTTCAAATTTAAAGGAATTGTTTGAGAATTCCGCAGAGGCTCTTTTTTCAGTTATCTGCGACATTGATAAAATCAAACCAAGAGAAAAAATAGAATTTAAGTTTAAGGGAAAGACTCTGCAGGAAACTCTTTATAAGTTTCTTTCTTATCTGCTTGCTGAAAGTGAGATAAATGAAGTTTTTCTTTGTAAATTTGATGTAGAAATCGCGGAATCAAAACAGGGATATGCTGGAAAGGTTGTCGCAAAGGGAGAAAAAATAACTCCCGAAAAAGGAGGAACTGTCGTAAAGGGGATTACAAATTATAAATTTAAAGTTGAAAAAAATGAAAAATATAAAGCAACGGTGGTTTGTGACATCTGATATCTTTTTATTGATTAAATTTATCAAAAAATTTGAACCCCTATTTTAATTATATTTACTATTTTGGTCCCTATCCTTTAAAATTAATAAAATTATGCTTTTTTGTAATAAGGAAATCAGCGGACCTTTTACAATTCCAAGCGGAATAGTTACTGCAGAAGTTTCTGTGCTGGAAAGAATTGCAAATGAGATTCCAGAAATAGGCATTTTGACAACAAAAAGTATTGGCATAAAATCAATGCCCGGAAACAGAGAACCCATTATTGCACAATATGATTCTTTTTCATTTATAAATGCCGTTGGTTTGACAAACAAAGGAGCAACATATTTTGCAAAAGAATTAAGGAAAATAAAAATTCCAGATAATAAATTTCTGCTTTGTTCAATATTTGGAAGTAATGAAGAAGAATTCCATAAAATAGCGGAAAAATTATTTGAAGTTTGTGACGGTTTTGAATTAAATTTGTCCTGTCCGCACTCAGAGAAATATGGTCAAATTGTGGGGCAAGACAAGAAATTAATTTATAAAATAACAAAATCGGTTTCTTCTCTTGGAAAACCAGTATTTGTAAAAATCTCTCCAAATTTAGATATTAAAGAAATGGTCAAATCTGGAATAGAAGGGGGAGCAAGCGGAATTACCGCAATAAATACGGTTGGACCCGGTATGCACTTTCATGACGGTTATCCCGTACTCTCAAATAAGATAGGAGGCATTTCTGGAAGAGCAATTCTGCCTATCGGACTTAGATGCATTAAAGAAATTAGAAACATCACCAATTTGCCTATTATTGCTTGTGGTGGAATTTCAACAGCAGAAGATATAAAAAACTATAAAAAAGCGGGGGCAAATTTCTTCGGAATAGGTTCAGCCTTGGCGGGAATGAATACAGAAGAAATAAAAAATTATTTTCATACATTATTGGAAGATTTAAAGAAGGGAACAAATAATGCGATAAAATTATTAAAAAAAGCAGATATGAATTACAAAAAATGCGAGATTAAAGAAAACAAAAAACTCGCAAAAGATTTGTTTCTTCTAAAACTGGATAATGAATTAAAAATAGAACCGGGTCAGTTTATATTTGTCTGGTTGCCAGAAAAAGGAGAGAAACCTTTCTCCGTTTTTGATAATAATCCTTTGACTTTATTGATTCAGAAAAAGGGTTATTTTACGACGGAATTGATGAAATTAAAAAAAGGAACCAATCTATATATAAGAGGTCCTTATGGAAAAACTCCAGAAGTTAAGGGGAAGGTCTTATTAGTTGGAGGGGGAACTGGAATTGCACCTCTTCTTCTCTTTGCAAAGAAAAACAGAGAAACGATATCTCTGCTGGGAGCCAAAGACAAATCCCATTTGCCCTGTATAGAAAAATTTAAATTTTTTTGCAGGGAAGTATATCTCACAACAGAAACCGGAGAAATCGGGCACAAAGGATTTTTAACAGATATATTGGAAAAAATTATAAAGAAGACTGCTCCAGATTATTGTATTAATTGCGGGCCAAAAATAATGATTAAAAAATCCGTTGAAATAGAAAAGAGATATTTGGACGGAATAAATATCTATTCTTCAGTTGATTTTATGACCAGATGCGGAATTGGTTTATGCGGTTCTTGTGCAAGCCCATCCGGATATAGAAGTTGCGTTGATGGGCCTTTTTTAAAATCCGAAATTAATCTATGAAACTGACAAAACTTTTTCCCAGACACTTGGGAATTTCTATTTTTATACCTTTTACATTTTCCAGTTCTGTTTCAAACACTATTGTCTTTTTTTCTAATTTTTTTAAGGGAGTTGTAATTTCTTTCACTTTTTCTTCCTTATTGTTGGCAAAAACATAAATATCGTATTTATCTATTGTTGGCCCCGTATTTTGTATTTTAAAACTACCTTCTTTTGAAGAAGAACTATAATTTATTTCGAGAAATTCTATGTTAATATCTTTGCACACTTCCAGATTAACTAACTGATTTTGAGTATAATTCATGGCCCAACTCCCGACAATTGCAGCAATTACCGCACTGAAAACTATTAACAAAACACTCGCAATTATTGGAGAAAGTCCCTTTTTTGCGGGTTGTATATGTTGTAAAACATATGTTTTGGATCTTTTTTTAATATTTAATTCAAATATAGGCCATCTTAACAACATTTCTTTTTTGCTTTGCAAAAAAGCAGAAAACTTTTCAAATGAAAATCTTTTTTTTAGAGGGCATTCCATATATATTATTATTTATTATTCAAAATATAAAATTACTCTGTGCAGACTTTATTTTGTTAATATAAATTAGTAAAAACTTTAAAGGAAAATCTTTTTGTTATTATGGAAGGATTATCCGAAAGATTGAGAGCTTTTGTCGGAAAAATTTCTTCTATTATAAGTTTTTCTGATAAAGAAATTGAAGAGATTATAAAAGATTTGCAAAGATGTTTATTGCAGGCGGATGTCGATGTAGACCTCGTTTTCAGTTTATCGGAGAATGTAAGAAAGAAAATCAAAAAAGAACCGGAAGCTGGAGTATCAAAAAGAGAATATATTATAAAATTGATTTATGATGAACTGGTTGATATTTTAGGAGGGAAGGAAAGCGAAATAAAACTAGTACCGCATAAAATACTTCTTCTTGGTTTGTTTGGATGCGGAAAAACAAGTCTTTCGGGAAAACTTGCTTATTTTTACAAAACTCATGGATTGCCCGTTGTTTTGGTTGGTTGTGATTTCTCGAGACCCGCAGCTTTTGAGCAATTAAAGCAGATTGCAAAACAGATAAATGTTCCAGTGATTAATGGAAAAAATCTAAAAGAGGCAGAGAAAGAAATACAGAAGCACAAAGACAAGGTAATAATTATTGATTCTGCCGGCAGAGACGCTCTCGACAAAAAACTGGTGGAAGAAATAAAAAAGATAGATGAAATTTTCAAACCGGAAGAGAAATATCTCGTTATTCCGGCAGAACTTGGTCAAGATGCAAGAAGACAGGCAGAAGAATTTAAAAAATCCATCAATATTACGGGAGTTGTTGTTACGAGAATGGATGCAACGGCAAAGGGGGGAGCAACTTTAACTGCCTGCAAAATAGCCGATGCAAAGGTTAAATTTTTGAGTGTTGGTGAAAAAATTCGGGATTTAGAAAGATATATTCCAGAAAGATTTGTTTCAAGACTTCTTGGGTTTGGAGATCTGCAAAGTTTGCTTGAGAAATTTAAAATAAAGGAAGAAGAAGCAAAAAAAATTGAAGAAGGCAAACTCGATTTAAATATATTTTACCATCAACTTGTTGAAATGCAAAAACACGGATCAATAAAAAAAATAATGGATATGATTCCCGGATTTGGATACTTAAAATTTCCAACAGACGCTTTAAATATCGGAGAAGAAAAGATGAAAAAGTGGAAATATATAATTGATTCAATGACTCCCGAAGAAAGAAAAAATCCGGAAATAATTAAAAGTTCAAGAGTTGTGAGAATTGCGAAAGGCAGCGGAACAAAGATTCAAGAAGTAAACGAACTTCTGTCGAATTTTAAAAAAATGAAAAAAATGATGAAAAAAATAAATCCAAAACAGATGAAAAAATTTCTAGGAAGGGGGGATATGGCAAAGATATTTGGCCAATAAAATTCTAAAATAACTTCAAGAAAAAATCCCCAAAATCACTTTTGTAATTAAAACCCAAAAATTCCAGACGAAAGGAATAAACAAGAATAATAGAAAAAGGGCAATCAGAATTTTTAAAGCACTCCAGGAACCTTTAACCTTAAATCCATAAAATAATCCAACAAATATCCCGCCCATATGAGCAATATGGGCAACATATGGAGGATAGTTTGCTATTAATCCTATGATGGCAGAAATTAAATAACCAATTCCAATAATTCCCAAAGGAATTGGAACAAAAACTTCAATTTTTATTGGTTTTATTAAAATAGCCGCCGCCATTATAGAAAAAATTCCAGCAGATGCTCCAATAGATATCTGGGTAGAAGAATAAATCAGGGAAGATAATAAATCTCCAAAAAAAGCCCCGGAAAAAAATAAAATTAAAAATTTTTTTGATCCTATTTCTTCTTCCAGAGTTAAACCAAATACCAGCAAAACAAGCAAATTTAATAATAGGTGGTTAAGATCAGAATGCAAAAAAATTGAAGTAATTAGAACATAATATTTTCCAGACAATAAGTTTTCAGTAGAATAGCCATAATTATTAAAAATCTGTTTTGTATTTGAAGTCCAGGCAAAGATCGTTATTATAATGCACAAAACAGCAAGAATGATCGTCGCTTTGTTTCTCATCATAATATAATTCAATTTTGCTTATTCTTTGGATTTACCGATGAGACAGATATTGTTAAAATATGTTATAAAAAGATTAAAAACAAATATAAATATGATAATTCCGGTTAGATGTTTCACCTGTGGAAAAGTAATTGGCCATCTTTGGGAAGAATATAAAAAAAGAGTTGAAACTGGAGAAGAGCCAGCCAAAGTTCTGGATGATCTGGGAATTACAAGGTATTGTTGCCGAACAATTTTTTTGACACATGTCGATCTAATCAAAGAAGTTGCTCAATTTAAGGTTTAATTACCTGTTTTTTCTATTTCTTTTCTTCAGTTTTTTCTTTCTCTTCAGATGATTTTTTATCCAGAAATTCCTCAAATTTTTTTTGGCCCTCTTTCAAAACCTTTAAATTTATCTGTGCTATCTCCTCTGAAATAATTTCTCCTCTGATGCTTTTCCTTCTTCTGATTCCTTTCCCTTCTGATTTGTATCCAACACCTCTGGACAAAACCACTTTCTTTCTTGTTATTCCCACCACACCTTTTCTCATGGGAAAACCCTGTTTATCACTTCCTCCGGTTATTTGCAATTCATAATTTTCGAGACCCAGGGAACTTCCCGGTATAACCTCTCCAATTTTTTTTCCATAAAGCAGATTCCCATCTATCTCTTTTTGAAAACTTTTTCCTTTCATCGAAATAACCGCTTTCATAATTTTCTTTAAAATATTAATAATGAAAGGTTTATATCCGGTTATTGTATACGTGCTGCTTTTCGCGGTGGGAATTACTCTTTTTGTTTCAATTTACCATTTTACTAACGATTTTATTTCCAAAAAAAACCTTGAATTGGAAGAAGCACAATCAGAAAAAATCTGCACTTTTCTAAAAAATCTAAAAGGAAAAGAGGGAGAATTTAATCTGGATATAAGAAACTTTAAAATAAAAACAAATTCTCTAAAAATTATTGGTTTTTCCAGTCATAATTGCAAGATTAATATAAACACTTCCGGTTCCTGTTCCGAAAAATGTAAAATCAGAGTTTTTGGGGACAAACTAATTTTTTCGCAATTCTCACGTGACTATTAAAATATTAACAAAAGGATAGAATACAATATTTTTGAATTTATTTTAAGTGAGTTGTTTTTTCTTTTTCTTCAAAATTGTCTTTTAACAGTTTTTCCACACCAGCGAAATCATCTTCAATAATCAAATTCAAAAGTTCATCCGAATCTTTAAACTTACTCTTTTCTTTCAACAATTTCATCCCGTATTCTTCAGCGCTCATTTGTTTTCTCAATATTTCAGTTTTTTGTTTTTCAAAACTTCTTTCCATCTCTTTTTTGAAAATTAAAATTCCCTTTTCCCTGTATTTTTTCTCAATTATATTTAAATCTAAACTGCTCGTATTTTTTATTTTTATTTTAATTATCGGTTTTAATTCGCTCTTTTTGAGATTTTTTAGGAATTCTTCTATTTCTTCTTTTCTCTCGGCAACTTTATAGTAAAAATCTCTCTGTTTTATCTCCTTAAACTTTACTTCTCTATTTAGAATAAAATAACCTTTTCTGATTTCCGATTCTTTTTTGTTCAATTGTGTTGGAATGGTGCTTCCGGGCATTAATAATTTTCCCCGCTCAATCTGCAGTATATTCCTGAAATGGATATGTCCATTGAGAATAATATCGAATCCTCTTGGCAAATCTGAAATTTTTAAATTAACATCTTCCAGAGGAGAATAAATAAAAGGTTCAATATTCTGATGCAATAGGAGAATATTTTTTGCATCTGGAACTGGTTTTGGATTCCATTCAGTTAAAACATCTCTTGAATATTTTTCTGGAACATAACTCATTCCATGAATTGCAATCTTTTCTCCATTTAATTCAAAAACTATTTTCTGGCAGTGAAGATTTATCAATAAACCCGCTTTTTCAAGACTTTGAATTGGATTTATCAGGTTTGCCCTTCTCTCGTGATTTCCATAAATTGAAATAAAAGGAACTCCATGCAGAGCCCTCTTATTGATTTCTTTGTCGCATTCTATGAACTTTGCCTCGCTTTTCTTTTCTTTTAATTTTGATAGAAAATTCATCGCCTCTGCCAAAACTTCAAGTCTTGGCACTCTTGAATCAAACAAATCTCCAGCAAACAGGATTAAATCCGCTGGTTCTTTTAAAATTTCCTCAAGAACAAAAAAACAATCCTTTTCTCTTTCTGTGTTATAGCCATAACCTAAGTGAAAATCTGAAGTTAAGAGAAGCATAATCTACATCATAAAAAAGTTAAAACAGGCGAGAAACAAATTTTTAATTGATAAATTAAAAACAAAAATATTTTCAGTTTTATTTCTTTAAATTATGCAAGTTCGTTAAGTTGCAGAGGTCTTTAAAAATTTTATTTCTTCTTTAGTAGATATTCTTCCCAATATTTTATTTCTATGTGGAAATCTGCCGAATTTAGCAATAATCTTGCGGTAAGCATTTGATGAGTCATATATCCATTTAAATGTTTTTGAATCTTTTTTGCAAAGTTCTTTGAAAATCATATTGGCTATTTTTTGATGTTTTAAATTTTCAGAATGATGATATGGCAGAAATGCAAACATAATTTCCAACGGCGAAAGTTTTTTATATTCAGAACTCTCAAGCATTTTTGTCGTTATTTCACGAGCAAATTTGTCCGTATTATATGTTTTTGGATCATTTTCATCAAAGATTATTCTCGGAATCTGATCATAAATTAATATCAATGCAAGTTTTCCTTTGGTTGTCTTCTTCCATTCTTGAAATTCATTTTGAAGTGCCGCTCGATAATACTCTTTTAGAATTTTCTTTGATTTCAAAACTTTCTTAATTGCTTTGCTTCTGTTTGTCCAGTCCTGAAGAAATATTTTTATAATGTTCTCTGGTTTGTATTTCATAATTGCTTAAAATTTTTATTAATTCTAATTCTTCTTTAGGACTTAATTTAAGTCCCTCTCCTCTACTTTATACTTTTCTTGTTTCTTGCAGATATCCTCAGAACCAAGTTGTATGATTAAGTCTAATAGTTGCTGTTCTACGTTATCTTCTGGTTGATAATTTCCAGATACATAATCTATTGCTTTTTTCATCCACTTTCTTTTTACTACCCATTTTTCTTTATCTTTAGGTTTTCCTTGAATATCATATGCCATTACAAAAGATATAGGTGCATCATGTTCTAAGTAATCCTTTCCAGATATATCTTTAATTAATTCTTCTTTTGGTCCTATCCTCATCTCATGAACACTTACTATAGAACCATTAATAAATAAAAGAATTTCAGGAGGAAGAATTTCTTTTTCCTCATATAAGACAAGATCCGGATATTTATCATTATAATAAATATCTGACTCAACTAGTGGGTATACATTCTTCTCTCCCTCTCCAAAAATCTTTTCAAAAATTTTTTGGAAAACTCCTGTTTTCTCAGATTGTGGAATTTCTTCTTCAGGTTGTTGTTTTACAAAACCTTCTGGTAAACCTTTATAAGGAATAAAAATAGATAAAGAAGAGCCTCCTTTTTCTTCTTTATCTTTATTTTTATATGCCCTTTCTTCTTTTAGATTAAACATTTTTCACCACTAATATATAATTTATTTAAAGTATTTATAGTTTTCGGTGGTGGAAAATCTAATAAAAGCCTGATTTCAGTTTCTCTGTGAAATTTTCTTAATTTCTCTAATTAATTCTTCTCTGATTTCTTCTCCTTTGTTTTCTTTTGAGAAATAGTCCAGTCTCGCCGCCAGCATTATTTTTGCAGATAGAAGTCTGGCAACTTTCCCCCTATCCTCTTTTTTTACTCCTTGAATAAACTCAGATTTGAAAATCATTCCATATTTTGGAATTTTCTGTTTTTCTTTTAGATATTTAAATAAAGATCTCTCCGCTCCCAAAATCTGAATTTTTGAGGCGGGCATTATGGATAGATTTTTCAACCCTTTTGCTTTGGCAATCAAATCTGCAGCAAGAATAGGTCCCAAAAGAGTGGATAAATTTTTGGCAATTTTTTTAACGTCTTCTTTTACTTTGTTTTCAACTTTTTCTTTTAATTTTTCCGCGTTTTCAAGAGTTTTTTTATAAGTTTCGTAATTCATCAAAATTTTTTCTCTATTTTTCAGAACATTAATTATATGGTTCAGTTCGTTCAAAGTTCTTGAACTTAAAATTAATTTTTCTTCAGATTTTTCTCTATTTTTCAGTTTTAATTTTATCAAGGCAATTCCAAATTCGTTCATCCATTTCTGAAAATTTTTATAAGGAAAGATTTTTTCCAGTTCTTCTTCTAAAATTCCCGGATTAACTTTGCTCTCAAAATATTGTTTTGCAGCTTCCTCAGGATTTTTTGAGAATCTCTCAACCAATTTTTTGTCTTCTAAAATTCCAAAAGGCAACTTTAGTTTTCTCATATATTAACTTTTATGAAACAAATATTTTCTGGAGTTTATAAAAAAGGAAATAATCTGTACACAAAAGGGAAAAATTTAGAGGAATGGAATCCATACAAATCAAAACCTGCCGCAGCCATTTTAAACGGTTTGCAGAATTTTCCCGTGAAAAAAGGGCAGAAGATCTTATATCTTGGCGCCGCTCACGGAACAACAATTTCGCATTTCTCAAATATTGTTGGAGAAAAAGGAATTATTTACGGAGTTGAAGTTTCTGACAAAATAATATTAAAACTAATTGACAAAGTCAGGAAAAAAAAGAATATCGTCCCAATTTTAGAAGATGCAAGATTTCCGGAAAATTATGGATGGGTCGGGAAAGTTGATTTGGTTTATGAAGATATTGCGCAGAGAGACCAGGTTCAAATTCTCAAAAAAAACAAGGTTTTTCTGAAAGAAAAAGGAATTATTTTAATTGCCTTAAAAGCAAAGGCGATAGATTCTGTCAGAGAAGTAAAAGAAATTTACAGGGAAGTAATTGAAGAATTGAGTAAAGATTTTGAAATCATTGAAACAATTGATTTGGAGCCTTATGAACACGACCATTTGTTCATTGTTGGAAGGATGAAATAATTATCTTATATTAGTAAGAGAATATTTTTAACAAAATTAAACAATTTCTATCCCATCTCTCAAAATATCTCTTATTAAAGGGTCTTTAGCTTTTTTTAATTCATCAAATTCTTTAAGATCAAAAACATGTAATTCTATATTTTCTGGTAATTTTAATTTAATAATTTCTCTTGTCTTCTTTTCTAAAACAATGCAAATATCAAAATCACTTTGTTCTGTTGCAGTCCCTTTTACCTGACTCCCGAAAAGAAAAATCTTTGTTGGATTTAATTCAAGCAATTTCTCAATAACTGAAGATAAATAAATTATCTTTGAAGGTTCCATTCCTTTAAACTTTTCTTTTTCAATACTAAAAAGATTTAATAATATTCTTGCAAACTGATTTGAAGAATTTACCCAATAAATA
>CAYLRQ010000006.1:0-8109 GCA_964386335.1 uncultured archaeon | reverse complement strand
TTCTTTTTTAAAATATTAAATTTTTCAAGTTTTCTTAAAGAAAAAGATAAAGCAAGATTTCCAGATTTTGTGTATTTTCTTATTTCTTCCCTGCTCAAGCCCTTCCCTGGAGCTTCACTAAACACTCTTAAAATTTTCCATGCTGTTTTATTTCCCAAATATATTTCAAATATCATTTTAAACTTTCAACAAAAGGTTTAACAATATTTTCAAAAAAATATCTTGCTCTGTTCTTATTTATTTGAACGCTTATTTTAGAATAATATTGAGATTTCGCCCTTTCTCTTTTTGCATATTCTATGGTATCTGAAATTTCTTCTAGAGAAAGTTCTTCCTTACCTTTCTCTAATCTTTTTAAAGTATCTTTTTCTTTCAAATATTTTCTTAGTGCTTCTATTGTTGCAGCATGAACAAATTTTCCAGAGGTAAGATTCTTATTGTCCCTATTTCAACAAAATCTTCGTATTTTAATCTTTTATACATAATTATGTATTTAAAGTATTTATATATAAATAAAAATACATAAATATGTAGTATTTGATACATTTATATGTATTTATCTAAAGAGACAGATGTCTCAAGTAATTCCTAACTTTAGAAAAACAAAAAGAAGATTTTATTTCTTATAGAATTATTCTGCTATTTAAAAACCATTCTCAATTCTTTCTGTTTCTCCGCTCCTATTTCAAAAATTTTTTGCAGTTCTTTCATTGGAATTCCTCCCGTTCCTGTTTTTTGCATTGCGCAGATCGTTTTTTCATCCAAATAAGAAATTGACACGGAAAAATCTGCTGCTTTTTCCTCAAGACTGTTCAAATCAACAACATATTTGTTGTTTATGCTTGAAATTGTTACTACTACGGGAATAGACCTCAAGTTGATTTTTCTATCTGAAATTACTATTTTATTATTTTCCAGTTCGGGCATTTTCATGTTCAATAGTGCTTTTACTGCCGCAAGATTTAATGCATCCAGCAAATTACCGTCATAGTTCAATACATAACAATCAATAAATATCTGAAATGCCTGTTCTTCGGGAGTAATGCAGAATTCTTTTAAATCAATCATTTTACTTTCTCTGATGCTGCGGTCTAACACTCTGGAAACTTCTATATCCATATTTGGAGGCAAATCTTTCCACACAACAGGATTATAATTTAGAGAAACCATCATACCGCCTTCATCTGGAGTATCTGGATAGGGTTTCATCAAACCAAATTTTATTCCAACAAGAACTTTTGTTTCTCCTATTGATAGATAACAACTGCCTTCAGCCTTGCTAATTGGATTGATACCCCCACTTATTTTTCTGTATTCCAGCATTTTTCTTGAATCTATTCTCTCATTTTTTGATACGAGATCCTTTATTAATTCTGGAGATGCTATTCTCATAACTTAAAAACAAAATTATAAATTAGACCATAAACCTGCTTCTTTATACTTTTTAATTCATTTGGTTGCTTCTTCAATTGCCGTAGATTATAAAGAATGGGAATTTTAAAAAAATTGTCATTTTTAATACTATTGTTTTAAATGCAATGAATTATATGTTGGAGAACATAAGAGATTATAAAGAATTATATTATGAAACTTTGTATAATTTCAGATAAGGAGGATAAATCGGCGGTTTATCTTTATGAAGAATCAAAAAAATTTAAGAAAATATCAAGCAGTATCTTGATTCCTATTGAAAAACTTTACATAGACGGTTATACGAAAATCATGTATAGAGATAAAGACATAACAGATTACAATTCCTGTATCATGCATGTACAGGGCAATATGTTTCCTTTCAGTTATATAATTTCGAATATTTTGTATTCCAAAAAAATTGCGTTAAGTCATGAACCAACAGCCCTTCTTTACCTTTCAAACAGAGCTCTTTTGGCAAAAATATTTACCAGAGCAAAAGTAAAATATCCAAAAACCTATTTAGCATTATTGCCAGAAGTAAGCAAAAATATTGTTGCTAAATTTAATAAAATTGTTTTTAAACTTGTAGATGTTCACGGTGGAAAGGGTATTGTGGTGGTAAAAGACAAATCTACAGCAAACGGCATAATAGATAGTATGCACAACACCTCAAAACCTTATTATATGCAGGAAGTAATAGAAGGAGAAGTCACCAAACTACTTGTAGTCGGTGAAGAAGTTATAGGAATAAAAGAAATTCCAAAGCAGGGAGAAGACAGAAGCAATGTGGCTCAAAGTAGAATATCTATTCGACCTTCTGATGAATTAAATGAAATTGGAAAAAGAATTGCCAAAGAAATCAAGGCTTTGTGTTGCGAAGTTGATGTCATAGAGAAAGATGGAGAATATTATGCAATAGATGTAAGCATAAATCCTTCTCTGTTAATGTACAAGAGAATCTCGGGAAAAAATGTGGCGAATATTTTGTTAAATGCCATGCTTGAGAAGAAAGAGGAAACAAAAGCGAGATTTGAGAGAATTCTCTGGAAAAAATTGTCAAAATTCCTACCTCTTCCTTTTCAGGAGAGATTATGAAATAATTTCTCTTCAAATCAAAATATTTTGTGAAAAATTATCTTTAAATAATTTACCTGTTTTGATTTTTTTCCGGTCCATTTTACTTTGCCTTCTCTTATGGTTTTATAAATCTCAGATTCTTCTTTTTTACAATTTAAAAAATTTTTTGCGTTGTTCAGTTCATTTGCAAAATGAGCGTCTGAAGCGGCAATTCCCGGAATTTTAAATTCAGCGGCAATCTTTTGCGCTTTTTTATTATATGTATCTAAGGGGCATCTGGAATTAAAAACTTCAATTGCATCAATTTTTTTTAAAACTTCCTGCAATTTCTTTTCCTTCAAATTATTGCCAATTGCAGTTTTTCTGAATCTGTCAAAAGGATGCGGAAGAACAACAAATAATTTTTTTGATTTTGCCTCATCTAAAATTTCAAATAAGTTTCCCTTTAAATTTTTTTCTGTTCCAAAAATTACAATATCTCCGTATTCTGTTTTTATTTCCTGCCCCACCAAAATTAAAATATCCTTTGTCAGTTTTTTTGTTTCAATACCCCCCTTTGTGGTATTGTGGTCGCAAATCCCAAGAACATCAAATTTTAATTTCTTTGCTATTTTTAGAATTTCAGCAGGTTCTAAATTGGAATCATGAGAATATTTTGTATGTATATGAAAATTTACCGTTATCATAAATAAAAAATTTTATTAATCTAATCAATTTTGCCAAAACCAATCAAACGCCATTTACCATCTATAAGTTTTGAATAACTGATTTTATTTCCCTTTTCCACGCAAATAGGTAATTTTAGTTTTATTTTTACCTTATCTTTATTGATTGAGATTATATTGCCCGTACTTCTGCTGTTTCTGCATGTTACAAGTAAAGAATCTCCGGTTTTCAATTCATAATTTTCAAAAAGATTATATCTGTTTTCAAGTTCATAAACTGTTTCGGGTAAATTTTTTGTTCCGGCAATGCAACCAACCAATTTGTCAGATTTTGCCAAACTTGGGTCCAGAGTTGTTTCTAAAGCAACTAAACCCCCGCAAGTAGCTTCCTCAACTTCTAATTCATCTCTCTTTATTTTGTTTATCTTTGTTTTTATCTCTACGTATTTATCTTCAATTGGCACAGGTTTTATTATTACTTCTTCTCCTTTTTTTAATTTTCCTCTGATTACACTACCTCCAATTACTCCTCCAACCATTTCTTTTGGTGTTATTCCCGGTTTATTTACATCAAAAGATCTGGCGACCAAGAATAAAAAATCTCCTTCTTGATAATCAGGTTTTTTTATAAGCAAAAGTTCTTCTAATAGAAACTCTATTCCAACCCTCTGTTGTGCGGAAATGGGTATTATTGGAGCATTTTCCGCAATAGTCCCCTTAACAAATTCTTTTATCTCATTGTAATTTTTTTCTGCTTCTTCTTTTGAAACGAGATCTATTTTATTCTGAACAATTACTATATTTTTAATTTCTCCAATTTCCAGGGCTCTCAGATGTTCTTTTGTTTGCGGTTGTGGACATTTTTCATTTGCCGCAATTATCAAAATTGCCGCATTGAACAGAGAGGCTCCAGTTAAAACAACGGGCATGAGACTTTCATGTCCGGGAGCATCAATTAAAGAAAAAGTTCTTTCAAGTTTGCAATCTGAAAAACAGAAAATGCATTTTTTATTTACCCCCAACTTTCCGCATTTTTTGCATCTGTAAATTGAAAAATCGGCATAACCCAATCTAATCGTAATGCCTCTCTTTTTTTCTTCTGAGAAGGTATCAACCCACTTTCCGGTTAAAGCTTCAACTAAAGTTGTTTTCCCATGATCAACATGACCAACAATTCCAATATTCAATTCGGGATGCATAAATTTATTAGAAATTTTATAATGGATGTTTACAATTTGCTGTATATAATTTTGCTAACCTTGCTGCCTACACTGGAATTAAGAGCTTCAATTCCATACGCCTTATTAGTTTTTAAATTAAACCCCGTATTTACTTTCTTTTTTGTTGTCTTAATAAATATTCTTCTTGGCGAATTAATATTTTATCTCTTAAATACTTTTCTTCCATATGTATTGAAAATAAAATTTCTTGAAAAAATATATAAAAAATGTGTTGAAAGAGTGCAGAAAAAAGCATATAAATATGTTAACAAATATGGAACAATAGGACTCGCTTTATTTATAGGAGTTCCACTACCTGGTTCTGGGGTCTGGACTGGAGCATTGGCGGCTTTCTTATTCGGATTCGAGAAAAAAGAATTTTCAAAGGCAAATATTATTGGAGTAATTATTGCGGGAATTTTAGTGAGTTTGATTACCGTTTTTGGGATAAATAGTTTTTCTTTTTTATAATAAATGGAAGAAGAAATTCTAGAAAAATATAAAAAAGCAGGAGAGATTGCGAAAAAAGTTAGAGAAGAAGGGAAAACTCTTGTAAAACCAGGAGTAAAAATTTTGGAAATTGCCGAAAAAATGGAAAACAGAATAAGAGAACTTGGAGGAATTCCCGCCTGGCCTTTGAATATTTCAATTAATGATATTGCGGCTCATTATTCTCCTTCCCGGGATGATGAAACAATTATAAAAGAAGAAGATTTGGTAAAATTGGATGTTGGTGTTTCTGTTGATGGCTATATTGCGGATACTGCAGTTACAATTGCCTTATCAGAAAAAGACAAAAAACTGGTTCTGGCAGCAGAAAAAAGTTTGGAAGAGGCAATAAAATTGGTTAAACCTGGAAGAGAAGTCAATGAAATTTCTTCAAAAATTGAGGAAGTAATAAAAAGTTTTGGCCTGAATCCAATAGTAAATCTAACCGGACATGGTTTAAAAAGATATATCATCCACTCCGAACCAAGAATTCCAAACTGCAGTAGTAATTATAATTACAAACTGAAAAAAGATGAAGTTATTGCAATAGAACCTTTTGTAACAAGGGGCAGAAACTATATAAAAGAAGAAGATGAGGACAGAGGATTAACTTATTCTTTGGTTCGAGAGAAACCATGCAGACTTAAAGAGGCAAGAGAAATTATTAATAAAATGAAAGATAGAGAAGGACTGCCTTTTTCGGACAGGTGGCTTCCTGTGAAAGGAATTAAATTAAAACTTGCAATGAAAGAATTAAAAGATAAAGATTGCGTAGAAGTTTACAGAATTTTAAGAGGAGATTCAAAAATAGCCCAGGCAGAACACACAATTATCGTTCTTGATAAACCGATTGTAACAACTTTGTAAGTTTATTTAGTTCTGCAACAAACTTCTGGATATAGAATCTTCATTAGATTTCTCTAAAATAAATTTATTTCTTCTTTTAAAACCAAATTATCTAATGAAATTAATTTCTCGAGGAGCAGAGGCGAAGATTTATTTGAAGGGAAACAAAATATTAAAAGAAAGAATCTGCAAGAAATACAGGGAAAGAGAACTTGATGTTTTCCTGAGAAAGACGAGAACAAAAAAAGAAGCAAAATTATTATCAGAAGTAAAAAGAATTGGAATTAAAGTGCCAATCTTGTTTGATGTGAAAAAATTTTTAATAGAACTTGAATTTGTTGACGGAAAGAAATTAAAGAATTGTCTGAACAAAAATAATTATAAAAAATTCTGCAAAAAAATTGGAGAATCTGTTTTGAAGATGCATCTTTCCGATATAATTCATGGAGACTTGACAACTTCAAATATAATTGTCAAAGACGGAGAACTCTATTTTATAGATTTTGGTCTTGGAGTTGAAACAAAAAGTTTAGAACAAAAAGCATCCGATTTGCTGACTTTGTATCAAAATTTCAAATCTCTTCATCCCGAATTTGACTGCTGGAAATATTTTTTGCTTGGATATAAAAGAAAAGAAACAGAACCAGTTTTGCAGGTTTTTAAGAAAATGCTGAAGAGAAGAAGATATATTTAATTTGTTTAATATTTTTATGGTAGAGAAAGCCTGCAAAGTATGTCATAGATTAACGGAGGAGAAAGAATGCCCGGTATGTAAAACAAAAGAATTGACCGAAAACTGGCAGGGAATAGCGATTATTTTTAAACCAGAAGAAAGCGAGATTGCAAAGGAATTGAATTTCAAATCGCCCGGAAAATACGCTATTAAAGTATAATTTTTTATTTATATATATAATACTTACATTATATTTATGGCAGAGATGGAAACGCTGTCTGTGTTGTTGACAAATCTTGGACAAAGCACGATGGCTTTTCTCCCCAACCTAATAGGAGCCTTGATTCTTCTGTTATTAGGTTATGTGGTGGGAAAAGTTGTCGCAGCGGTGATTGAGAAAATATGCATAAGTGCGAAAGTGGACAAATACATAAAAAGCAAGGGATTCAAATTAAGTTACTTATTCAAAGTTGCTGGAGCTTGGATAATTTATTTATTAGCAATACAAGCGGCATTTCAATATTTGGGAATAATGGCATTGGCAATCTTTGTGGATAAAATTGTAAACTTCATACCAAAAGCTGTTGGTGCGGCAATAATCATGATAGTCGGCTATGTTTTGGGAAATTTCTTTGAAGAACAAATAAAAGCAAGCGAGGGAAAATATAGCGGTTTAATCGGAAGAATAGTGAATTTCTTTACAGTTTATGTGGCAATTGCATTGGCTTTGCCATTTATTGGAATAGATCCAAGTTTGGTAAACAACATATTGTTAATTATAATAGGCAGTGTTGGTCTTGGATTTGCAATTGCGATGGGTTTTGGATTGAAAGATGTTGTTGCGAAGGAAGCGAACAAATATGTCAGTAATGTAGAAAAATATATCGCAAAAAAGAAAAAATAATTTTATTTTTAATTTTTAATTCTTCTAATTTTTAATTAAAATAGTGGATTTTATATTTGGACTATTTTTAAGTATAATAATTATTTAATTATGAAACCTGTAATCGCAAAACTTAAAAAAGGAGGGGAAGTTTTTGAAATTCTGGTTTATCCAAGAAAATCTCTTGAGTTTAAACAAGGAAAAGGAAATATAGAAGAAGTTATCGTTTCCGATGAAATATTCTCAGATGTTGAAAGAGGCGAAAAGGCATCTTCTCAAAATTTAAACAAAAATTTTGGAACTGAGAATAAATTGGAAATTGCAAAAAAAATTATAATTTATGGTGAGATACAAATTCCAAAAGAATTAAGAGATGAGATGCTGAGTAAAAAGAAGAAGCAAATTGCAGCAATAATTTCAAAAATGGCGATAAATCCCCAGACAAAACTTCCCCACCCAATTGAAAGAATTCTGAATGTTATGGAAAAAACGGGAATCAGCATAAATTTCTATAAAAATGCTGAAGATCAAGTCAAGGAAGTAATCTCAAAAATCAGAACCGAACTTCCTTTATCCATAGAAAATTTAAAAATGGAAATAAAAATTCCCGCAAAATATTCCGGAAGTGTTTATGGAAAAATCAAATCTCTTGGAAAAATTCTTAGAGAAAACTGGAATAATGATGGAAGTTTTTCCTGCATTCTGGAAATCCCCGCAGGGCAGAAAAATGACGTTTATGATAAACTTGGAGTTCTAACTCATGGAGAGGCTTTGATTAAGGAGGAATAAAAATGAATAACCCCGCAGTAGAACTGCGGGGTATCTAGAAGTTGGTTAATCTGG
>CAYLRQ010000005.1:0-25707 GCA_964386335.1 uncultured archaeon | reverse complement strand
TGCGAAATGTATTAATTTTTGGGGGGATAAAATTATGTTTTATCCTCTTTATGCTGATTACGAAATTTTAAACAAAAAGCCAATAATAAAAATCTCCGGAAGAAATGAGAAAGGAGAAAAAATTGTTTTTGAAGACAAAAATTTTGAGCCCTATTTTTATGCAATTCCGGAACAGGATAAAATTGAAGAGACAAAGAAAAGAATTGAAAATCTTGTTGTAAAGCACAATGAAGAAAAAATAAAAATAAAAAGAGTTGAAATTGTTGAAAGAATAGAGATAAACAAAAAATTGAAAGTTCTAAAAATTTTCTGTTATCTGCCAAGAGATGTTTCTCTCTTGAAAGAAGAGGTAAGACACACAAAAGGAATTTTGCACAAAAGAGAATATGATATTCCTTTTGCAAAAAGATATTGCATAGATAAACAAATTTCATTTTTAAGTCCTTACAAAATTGAAAATAATGAATTAAAAAAGCAGGAGGGAAAATTATATAATCCAAATGTTGCTGCATTTGATATTGAAATTTATAAGCCGAGTTTTGATGCAAAAGAAAATAAAATCATCTGCATCGGGCTTTATGCCAAAGATAAAAAGATTGTTTTTACCTGGAAACCATCAAACTTAAAAGAAGCCATTGTTGTAAAAGACGAAAAAGAAATGATAAAAAAATTTTTTGAATTAATGAAACAGTTTGATATTCTTCTCTCTTATAACGGGGATAATTTTGATTTGCCTTTTTTAAAAATAAGGGCAGAAGAATTAAAATTGGAACCCCCGATTTTACTTTCTAAAAATAGGGTAAATTTCAGAGATGTCCAACATATTGATTTGTATAATATCATCACAAAACATTTAAGTGCAGAAGTGAAAACGAGAACAAATAAATTGGATGAGGTTGCAATGTTTTTCTTGGGGGAAGGAAAAATAGATTTGGATATCTATAAAAATGGAACAAGTAAAGAGATATGGGATTCAAATGATATTTCAAAAATAGATGAAATTTTAAATTATAATTTGCAGGATTGCAGAATAACATATTTGATTGGAGAAAAAGTTCTTCCTTTAGAATACAGATTCTCAAACCTAATTGGTGTAAATTTGGTTGAGATTACAAGAAGCGGATTCAGCCAACTTGTCGAGAACTATTTAATGAAAGAAGCAGTAAGAAAAAATATTTTAATAAAAAACAAACCAACGGACAAAGAAATTGAAGAGAGAAAGAGAAAGACATATATGGGCGGTTATGTGTATAAGCCCATTCCCGGATTGTATGAGAATATTCACGTTTTGGATTTTAAATCTCTATACCCAAGTATTTTGGTCTCTCACAATATCTCCCCGGATAGTCTGGACGAGAATGGAGAAATAGAAATAAAAATAGATGGAAAAGTGCATAAATTTACAAAAAGAAGAAAAGGGTTTATTGTTGATGTTGTGGATAATTTAATCAGAAAAAGAGCAGAAATAAAGAAAAAATACGGAAAGGGTGTTGACGAAAAAGCTCTGAAAACTCTTGCAAATGCAACTTATGGTTATCTCGGATTCTTTGGTGCGAGATGGTATTCTCTAAAATGTGCCGAATCAATAACTGCCCTTGGAAGAAAATATATCACCGAAACAATTAAAAAAGCGGAGAGAACCGGTTTTAAGGTCATCTATGGAGATACAGACAGTTTAATGGTTATTGGAGAAAGAAGCAAAATAAAAAACTTTCTTGATGAAATTAACAAAAGTCTGCCAAAAATAATGGAACTTGAATATGAAGGTTTTTACAAGAGAGGAATTTTTGTCGGTTCTGCCACGGGAGGAGCAAAAAAGAGATATGCTCTAATGGATGAAAAAGGAAATGTGGAAATAAAGGGTTTTGAGTTTGTAAGGGGTGATTGGAGTCTGATCGCAAAAGAAACTCAAGAAAAAGTTCTTAAATTCGTTTTAGACAATAATGAAAAAGAAGCAATCAAATTTGTAGATAATATCATTAGAAAAATAAAAAGAGGGGAGATAGAAAAAGAAAAATTAATTATTAGCAGACAATTGACAAAGAACCTGAACAGTTATGCACAAACTGCTCCCCATGTTAAAGTTGCCAAAGAATTGAAAAGAAGAGGTATTAAAATTAACAAAGGATTAATCGTCCAATATATAATAACCAAAGAAGGAAAAACAATTTCCGAAAAGGCCAAATGGTTCGAAGAAGCAAAAAATTATGATCCCAACTATTATATAAATAATCAGATTATTCCGGCAGCAATAAGAATTCTTGGCGTTCTTGGTTATTCAAAAAATGATTTTTTAAGAGAACAAAAGAGTCTCACGGGATTTTGATTCGCTAAGGCATTGAAACAAAATATCAGAACCTATCGGGATAAAAATACTCTATGCAAAGGGAAAAATCTGAAAGTGAAACAGATGATTAGTGATTCAAACCGCTCGCGCAAATGCCGTGGATGAAATTGAGAAAAGAGATTGCTAAATTTGATTAACTTTATTAGAATTAAAATTATTAATTATGATTAACAAAGAAGAATATGTAAGAAAATTTAATAATTTGGTGAAGAAGATAAAGGAAGATAGAAGATTTTTTGGAGCCTCCCTGGTAATTATTGTTTTGATTATGATCGGAGCAGGTTCTATCACCGGTAATTTAATCTTAAAATCTTTATCGGAAAAGAGTAAATTAGAAAATAAATTGCATCTAACTAATCTGGAACGGAAGACCTGCCAGAAGAATCTGGAAAATTGTAAAAACACCACTACAAATCTTTCAAGGCAAATATTAAACTTGGAAGATAATATCTCTTCATTAACAATAAATCTAAGTAATTGCAAATGGGAAAAAGAAAATTACAGGTCTTCTTTAGATGAATGTACAGAAATAAAAAATAATTTATCGGAAAAATTGGATGCCTGCAAGGATAGTTTGGACCATATTCTTAAGGATCTATCCGAATTGGAGAAGAAATATAAAAAACTGAATGCAAGTTACAAAAATGTTAAAACAAATTTTGCAAAAAATAAATGTTGTCCAGATTACGAATATTATGCTGCAACAAATGATGGAAATATCTTGTGTTGTTATAACTATAATGAGAGTTTTATTTGCGGTGCCGGGAATGAATTTTCAGAAGATAAAGTGACAAAATTGAAGTGCTAATTTTCGCAAATGAAAAAATTGCTCTTGATTTTTCTACTTCTGGTTTTTATTTTTCCCGTATATGGAGAAATAATTCATAATATAAAACCAATTGAAGACAAACTGCTAATAAATTCCTCCATCATCTTAAGATCAGACGAAAAACTGGATTATTGGAAATTGAAATTAATGCTGCCGAAGAACACCGAAATAATAGAATTAAGAGACGAGATTGGAAGGATAAATTATAATTTTTCGGACAATAAACTGGAGTTTAAAACAAACAGAAAAAAAGCAAAAATAAGAATTGTAAATCTGACATTCAAAAAAGATTTAAAAGAAGAATATGGTTTTAAAATTGCTGAGTTGAGTTTATTTGGTTTCAAAAATGATACGACGATTCTTATTTCGCCTCATTTCCAATATTTTTTTGCACCCGATGCCAATGTAGAGTATGGAGAAAAAATAAAGGCCAAAAAAACTGGAGCAATGTATATAAGAATAATTTTCGGAGGAAAAAAAGAAAGCAAACATTATTTCACGAATTCAAACTTAAATTTAAGTTTGCCAGAAAAATATTATTGGATTCCAGAAGGCATTACCGGATTAAAAGTTCCCGTAAAATTTGGGATAGTCAGTTTATCTGGAGATGAATATAATATAACTCTGGAAAAGTGGAGTAGCGGAACTTATGATAATGGAATTATATTCATTAGAGAGGAAGAAGATATGAAAGATAAAATAGCAACGATTATGCATGAAACAACTCACGGTATAAATTCTTTTGCTCTTGATTGGGACAAAACAAATATTTCCTGGTTTGATGAAGGCGTTGCGTGTTATGTTACGGCTGTTGTGTATCGGATGCTGAATAAAACAAGACCCCAGATTTTTGGAAAGGATGTCAGATGGAGAAAAGGCGGAACAACCTATATTTTAAAATCAAATCTGAAACCAGAAGATTTGTTTAATTATTACAGAAAAGGAGAAAACTGGGTTTCCTATTGGTATCCGGCAAAATATAAAGATGAATATAGGAGAGAATTTGGTTATGCTTATTCAGAATTATTCATAAGAGAATATTTAAAAGAGAACGGAAGTGCGTTGCATAAAGTTTATCAAAATCTGCTAAAAATAAACAAAAGCGTTGAAAACGAAATTGAGAGAAACGGCATAATTTTACATTTTCTTGGAAAAAAATTTAAACCCTGTTACTCTCTGAATTTAGATAAAATAAAAAATTGCACTGATGATCTGAACGAGATGAGTTTTGAAGTTCCTATAAGTGAAGGAAAAGAAATTAATTATGAAATTGAAGTTCCAGAATTGCCAAAAACAGAAGATAATTCTTTTGCTCTGCAGAGATTTTTTGATAGGATCATTGAATTTTTTTCAAAATTAATTTCCGGGCTGTTTAAGCAATAAACTCAAATCCAGTTCAAACCCGACAACCGGATTTTCAAGATTGAAGTTTTCCAGCACCTTTGGACAAAATTCTCCAATAATTCCCCTTTCTTCTTTATTAATTATGATCTTTGCACTCCTGCCATTTATAAACCTTTTATCTCTTGCTTCTTTTAATTTATAATTTATATGCAAATTTGAAAACAGAGAATCCAGAACAGAAGATATTTCTTCGTAATTTACAACAGAGTTTGATATCAAAGCGCAAATATTTGTTTTGTCTACACTTTTCGTTTCAGTTTTTTCATCCGGCAGAATCACCTCCGCTATCTCAAAGATTTTTTGCGGAAAGCTATAATGTTGGCTGTTTTTCAGAACTTTCAGCAACTCGGGAAGCAGAGAAACTCTCAGCATATTTATTGATTTTTCTATCTGATTTTGCAGAAAAATTGCTTTTGATTCATATCTCATTTTTGAAAATTGTTCTTCTGAACTGCTCAGAATCAAAGTAAAAACTTCCTGAAAACCAAGCCCAATCATTAATTCTCTAATCCGGTTCTTTATTTTAGTTTCTTTGAGTAATCCTCCGGTTGTCGCGATTAAAGGAAAATCTGGCTTAAAATTTTTTACTCCATAAGCTCTGCCAATATCATCTATAATATCAATCTCGTGCAAAATATCGGTTCTGTAACAAGGTGCAAAAACTTTTCCGTCTTCAATTAGATAACCCATTCTTTCCAAAAAATTTATTGCCTCTTCTTTACTAATATTTGTCCCGAGAATTTTGTTCACATTTAAAATATTGATTTTTACTTCTTCCGGTTTTAAATCCGGAGTTTCAAGTTTTTTATCCGGATATACAACTTCCACTGAATAAATCTTCCCGCCAAAATCTGCCAGAGTTGTTGCAATCAAATTCAGAGTTTTAAGCAGAGTTGATATGTCTTCTCCCGAGCATTCAATAAAAACATCTTTTGTTTTAGTCGTAACTTTTCCGAGTTTCGCGGAATTGATTATTGGAGGCATTGACAAAATTTCATTTTTGGAATCAATGAATATCGGATATAATTTTTTTCCAAGAAGCAATTCCCCATATTTTCTTCCTTTTTCGTGTTTTTTTAGAATTTCATTTCCATTCATCTCTTTATCCGAATCTAAAGGAACAAATTTAATTTTTTGTGGTTCAACGGCTTTATAGTATATTGGAGGGGTTATTTTTTCGAGAGGATAGATTCCTATTGCGGCTTTTTTTCTTTTTCTCGCAAAGGTTTCGTGCAATTTTTCCTGAAAATTTACGATTTCCTTCAGATTTTGCTCATCAAATTTCAGATTTCTGACAACAGAACAAACGGTATAAGGTCTTACTGAATTAACGCTCTCGTCAACAATAACTTTGATTTCTGATTTTTTTGCTTCGTATTTTTCTGGTTTTTTAAAAAGAAAAGCATTTATTGCTCTCGCCAATCCATGAGTTGAGAGAAGATCCGGTCTGTCCGGAGTGATTTCTATTGCTATTTCATCTCCTTTTAAAGAATCTATCTCAAAACCCAGATTGAAGAGGATATCCTCCAATTCTTTTACGGAAACTTTTTTCTTAATCAAGGTTTGTAAATAGTTCAAGCTTGTATTTAACATTACCATTTTTCCACCTTTAAAATATCATATTGTCGCAGGTCTTTTAAATCGCAAGTATGACCCAATATCTCTTTTATGCTCTTTTTTTCAAAGACAAACATAGCAAGTCTCTCAACCGCCAGACCCCACGCAATAACGGGAACTTTTATATTATAAGGTGCTAATGCTTCTGGTCTGAAAATTCCAGAGTTTATTAATTCTATCCATCTTTTCATTTTTTCTGAATATCCGAAAGCTTCCAAACTTGGCTCAGTATAAGGATTGTAAGCGAATTTAAATTTTATTTTTTCTATTCCGATTTTTGAATAAAATTCTTTTATAAATCCCATTAGACTTCTGAGGTTTAAACCCTCCGCCGCAATAAATCCTTCTGCCTGATGGAACTCCGGAAGATGTGTTGAATCTGCCTCTTCATTTCTGAAAACTCTTCCTATGCAAAAATACTTGCTCGGAATTTCTATACCTCTCGCAAATTTCCTGTAAGTTACCGCCGTTGTGTGCGTTCTCAATAACAATTGCCTTGCTATTTCCGGATTCCATTTTATTCTCCATCCTATTGACCCTGTTTTTCCTCCTTTCTCTTGAATCTCTCTGACTTTATCGACCAAATCTTTATCGGGCAGATCACCTTTTCCAGATAAATAAAAAGTATCCTGAATTTCTCTCGCAGGATGGTCCTGAGGGATAAACATGGAATCCATATCCCAGAAAGCGGTTTCTATTAAAGGTCCGTTTATTTCTTTAAAGCCCATTTCAACAAAAATTTCCCTGATTTTTTCTATAATTAGATTTAGAGGATGTTTTTTCCCCGGATAAATTTTTTTACCTGGCACCTCAACATTGTATTTTTTGAATATAACTTCTCTCCACAAACCAGTCTTCAATAATTCCGGTGTTAAATTTAGAATTTCTTTTCTCTCCATCCGGATTTCTTTTTCTTTTTTGATTAAATTTCTTTTTGACAATATCCTGACTTCCTCCTCGCTTAACTCGTTTTTCGCCACCTTATTCAATAATTCTTCAATTTTGTATTTTTCTTTTGTTGCTTTTTCTCCTTTCTCCGTTAATTTTAAAATTCCTTTTTCTATTTTTATCCAATTATTTTTCTTTGCCCATTGAAGAGCAATATTAAAATTTTCCAATTTCTTTGCATCTGCAAATTTTAATTCTCTTTCTTTAAGTTTTTTAACTAAATTAATTTCCGGTAAACCTTTTTTCAAATATTTTAACCCTTCCTCGGTAAGTTTATACATAATTTACCTAAAATCAATAATTTTATAGGAACTTAATTTTCTTATTCTTTTTGATTTTTCTTTTAATATCTCTAAATAGAATCTGCCCGCTTCTTTCCTTGATTTTTCTCATTATATCTCCAACAATTCCCTCAATGTTGTTTTCAACTGCAATAAGAACATTTTTTTCTTCAGATGTTGTCTCCTATTTCATTTCATTACCTCCGCAATGTGTGAATGGGAAGGGTGGGATTTGAACCCACGACATCATGGTCTTCAGCCATGCGCTTTTGGTTTTTTGACTCCCAGGCTGAGCTACCTTCCCATAATTAAGTTTTTAAAAATAAGTCACTAAAAATTTAAGCAAATTATAAATAATTCAAGATTTCTTTTATCTCTTCGAGCAATTCTTTATCAACTTCTTCATAATTTTTCAACTCTCTGTACTCTTCTCTTGAAATATAAGAATATAGAATTTCTTCCTCCTTTATTTGTCTGCCAATTGTAACTTTTGGGATTGAAATTGCTCCTCTGCCATCTTTTTCCAATCTCTTGATGGTCTTCCCCTCCCTTTGTATCTGTTCGACCTTTCCAATAATTTTCCCCTCTTTATTTATCAATTTCGCTCCTTCTTCCAAAATACCCGCTAAAACTTCTATTCCAACAATTGCTGGATTGCTTTGCCTAAAAACAAAACCCTTTAATAATTTAATCTTCGCAATTTTTTTCATTTTTTGTTTTCTTTCTTCTTCTTCTCTCCTTTTTAATTCTTCTCTCCACTCTTCAAATTCTTCAAACAATTTGTAAATGATATTTCCCTCAATTACCTTTATTCCTTTGCTGTTTGCTATATCCCTAAAAGGATTTTCAACATTAAAACAAATTAAAACTTTATTTTCTGGAGAGACACTTTCGAGGGCAATAATATCTTCTTTTGTTGGTGGGCCAATTTTCGCCCTCTTTATTTTAACTCCTTCAAATAAATTTATTAGGGCTTCCAAACCACCCAAATTAGAAGCTCTCAAAATAATTCCCTCCGTTTGTTCTTCAATTTCTTTTGAGATTTGTTCTTTTTTCAATTCCTTCAAAAGTTTATCTTTTTCCGCTTCTGAATTAACAACCTGAAAATTAGCTCCCGCCAGAACTTTTTCAACATTTTTTCCAATAATCTTTACTCCAGCAGCAGCACTAATTTTATCTATGTTCACAAATTTTTTCTCCACCCTTATATCCTGCAAAGAACTTGGTTTCAGTAAACCTCTTATTTTTACAAAAACTGGTTCGGAGAGTTCAACCAGAAGTTCATCTCCAACTTCTAGAGTTCCGTCATATAAAATTACATCCATATTGTTTCCCAACTTTTCATCTTTTTTTAATTCCAAAATAACTCCCTTTCCCTTGCCGGATATTTTTAATTTATCTACCAAAAATTTTTGCGATAATCCAATTAAGACGGTAAATAGATTTGGAATTCCTTCTCCCGTTATTCCCGAACATGGAACAATTGCCACTTCTTTTGTGAAATCTTTAATTTCAGAAAAAATAGCGGAATTAAATCCATAATTTGATAGTTCTCCCTCTATTCTGTAAAGTTTTTCATAGAATTCTCGTTTCACATGTTCCGACTGTTCTCTAAAATTGATCAGAAAATCTTTGTCCATATTTCTCCACCCCGGTAATTTGTCAATTTTTGTCAGAGCAATAACAAAAGGTGTTTTGAATTTTCTCAGAATCTTTAAACTTTCTTCTGTTTGCGGTTTTATTCCTTCATTTATGTCAATAACCAAAATTGCAAGATCTGCGATTGCTCCGCCTTTTTCCCTCATTGCCGTAAAAGCCAAATGTCCCGGGGTATCAATGAAGAGTAAACCAGGAATTTTTATTTTATCTTTTATATTCTTCAAATATTCTGAAGCAATATCAAGTATTGCAGAAATATTTACATCTGTTGCTCCTATATCCTGGGTTATTCTTCCAGCCTCTTTTTTTGCCACAACAGTATTTCTCACAAAGTCAAGCAAAGTTGTTTTTCCATGATCCACATGCCCTAAAACCGTGACGATTGGCTGCCTTATTTTCCCGATTGATTGTTCTCCCATAATTGAAACTTGCAAATTATTTGAAATCCATAAAGCATGCGAAGTATTGAAAGAAATTGAAAACAGATTATTTGAATTAAAATATTCTAAAAATATTCTAATATCTAATATAAAAAAATAAAAGGTAATAATATGGTAAAACTGAAAAGATTTGAAGGTAATCCGATTTTGAAGAAAATAAAAAATCATGACTGGGAAAAATATGTTTATAATCCTGGAGCAATTTTTCTTGAGGATAAAGTTCACATAATTTACAGAGCAATGGGAAAAGACCGAGTATCCAGATTAGGTTATGCTTCTAGTAAAGACGGTTTTCATATTGACGAGAGGCTTGATGAACCTATTTTTGTTCCAGCTGGAGAATTTGAAGAACAAGTTGTAAAATTTCGTAATTCCGGAGTGGAGGACCCAAGAGTAGTCAAAATAGGAAAAAAAATTTACCTGACTTATGCTGCTGTAAATGGGAGGGTGTCTTACATTGCTCTTGCCTCCATAGATGTTAAAGATTTTTTAAATAAAAAGTGGAAATGGAAAAGACATGGCATTTTGTTTCCAGATTGCGATGGAAGGAATGCCGTACTATTTCCAAAAAAGATAAAAAACAGATTCGTATTATATCCAAGATTTAAACCAGATATATCCATCTCTTATTCAAAAGATTTAAAAAATTGGACAAAACCAAAAAGAGTGATGAAACCGAGAAAGGGGATGTGGGATGATCTCAAAATTGGGGCCGGAACGCCTCCGATTTTAACAGAAAAAGGCTGGCTGTTAATCTATCACGGAGTGCAGGCAACAAGAAAAGGAAATATTTACAGAGTAGGGCTTGCATTGACAGATTTAGAAAATCCGGAAAAAATTTTGTTTAGATCTGAAAAACCAATTCTTGAGCCTATTAAAAAATATGAAAGGATTGGACAGGTAAATAATGTTGTTTTCCCCTGCGGAGCGGTTGTTTTAGAAGAGAAACTATATGTTTATTATGGTGGTGCAGATTCGGTAGTTTGTGTCGCTACAGCAGATATTTCTAAGCTGTTGCCATGAGTTTTTTAAATTTATTTACAATTTCTATCTTATTTGGATCTATCTTGTATTCTAAAGCTAAATAATAGGAAATCCAATCAGATAGAAGAATAGTATTAAAAATTCTTGTTAAAATATCTCCTTCAGGCATATCTATTATCAAAACTTCTATTTTTTTTGATTTGAGTAATTTGGCAGTAAGTTCCATTCTCTTTAGCATTCTCGGATGGTCTTCTAAATCACGCAGAATTATAATGAAAAAGTTAAAAAGAGGATTCTTCCATCCGTTCATCTCGTTGTGATTAAGTTCCGAAAAATAATTGGTGAAAGCTGGAACTTTTGAATTTTCATTGAATTTTATTTTCCAGATATAACCAAGAGATCTAAATTTGTCAGGAGTGTAAATAATCGGAATCTTCTTGAATAATCTTTTTGCTATCTGCTTGCCCTTGTTTTCCAAACTTTCTGGTTTTAATTTTTTTTCCAAACCCAATATTTCTAAAATTTGTTTTTTCTTTATTAAACCAATCTTAAATAGAATTCCAGCCAATGCAGAGAAAATGTAACCAGTTGCCATTCTTGGCTGCAAACCAGATGGAATGAGAATTAGAGGGGTTTTGTTTTTTTCGGAGAGTTCCTTCAATTTTCCTCCAGAAGTTATTGCTATTGAGAATAACTTTCTTTCAATCGCCTCTTCATAAGAATAAATTGGTTCTTCGGTATTTCCAGAATAAGAAGAGAAAATTAATAATGTTTTTTTATTTGTTTGAGGTGGAAGATTGTAAGTTCTGTTTATATATATGGGGATTTTTAGATTAAGCCAGGTAGTTAAAATATTGGTTGGCCATGTGCTTCCTCCCATTCCAGAAACAACAATATTTTCGAACTTTTTTTTTATTTTAATATTCTTGGCAGCTTCCAGTCCGACTTTAAACTGTTTTGGAAAATTTAAAATATCCTCTCGCATAGATTTATCTATTCTCTCCATAACAAACTATTTAAATTTTTTTAATTCTGTTGCGTAACAGAAAAAACAATTAGTCATGCTCTCCCTTATGAAATTTCAGTTTCTCTATTTTATCTTCTGACAACTCTAACCAAACATTCACATAAGAACCGAATCCCGCATTTATGCAAGTTGTTTTTCCAATTTTGCATTTCCCAAAATTTTCGTGTATGTGCCCTCCAATACAAACTAAAGGTTGATATTTATCAATCATTTTTCTAACAACTAATGAGCCATAATGGTACCCGTATCTTGGCGACTTTTTATCTTTGATTTTGTCTAATGGTGTATTAAATGGAACATTGTGGGACAGAAAAATAATTGGTTTTCTTCTATTAATTGCTCTTTGGAATAGTTTATCATATTTTTCAAGTAATTTCAGATAATATTTTCTATTTCTTTCGATATCTTTTTTCTTAAAAATTTTACCATAATTTCTATATCTAAATAACTCGGGGCCATTACAGTTTCCATAACCTATGATTTTGTATCCTTCTAAATTAACAATTTTTTCATCGCAGTTTATTACATTGTCCAACCCTTCAACAAGATAATCTTTAAAGAAATTTTGTTTTATGTAATTCCAGTCGGAATATTTATCACCAGTCCAATCACAATTTCCTGGAATAATAAAAACTGGTTTTTCAAATGAGTCCAAAAATTCTAAAATTTCTCTACCTTTTTTAAGAGACTCTTCAATAATTTCTCTTGCTTTTCTTTTGCCTGCAATTTCCCACCACTCTCTATAATTATAAGGGTCTTCTAAGAACTCTTTGTAAGATATATTATAAATTTTTCTTAACTCATCCAACCACGGACAAAAATCTCCAGGAGCAATAATTGCATCAAAATCCTCAAAATAAATGTTCGGTTTATTTCCATGCAAATCTCCGACTACTAAAAATTTCATAGGATAATTTTGATTTAAAATAACTTATAATGAAAATTAGAAAGAATCTTTTGTATTTCCCAAAATTTTCGTGTATGTTCCATCCGATTCAGAAAAACAATCTTTTATACACATTTTGATCTGTAAACCTGCTGGAGGGTTTGTCTCTTTTTAGTTAATCTATAATTATTATTTTCTTTTATAATTATTGGCGGCAATAAATCACCATAATTTGCTGACCATGACCAAGTATATGCTCCTGTATTTCTTACTAAAACAATATCTCCCTCTTTTAATTTTGGAAACTTAACCCTTTTTTGAATAATATCAGCACTATAACAAATACGTCCACCAAAATTATATACTTCGGTTTTTACAGATTTATCAACTAGTTCAACTTTATAGTTTGCTGTACTTAGTGGAACAAGATAATTCGCACTTATATCTAACAACACCCATTTATCATTTTGTTCTTTTATTGAAATCACCTTACTTATAACATAACAAGCATCTTCAACAATATAACGACCTAGTTCAAAAATTAATGTCTGATTTGAATTGTTTTGTTTCATAATTTTGTGAATCTCATTTGCGAAATCTGTTATTGACAACCCGTTTTCATTTAAAGTTGTCTCTGAAGCATAACCACCACCCAAATCAATATATTTTATATTGATGTTCAAATCATTTTTTAATTCTCTTGAAAAGTTCAAAAGATATTGTAATGCCTGTGCATGTGCCTTTATATCTATTATCTGTGTTCCAATATTAACATGTAATGCTTTTAGATTAATGTGCTTATAGTTCCTAAGGTTTTCAATTAATTTTTTGGCATATTTCTTCTTTATTCCAAGTTTTGTATTCCCTATAAAAGGGCTTTTAAAATCTATTTTTGGATTTATTCTTATACCAATATCAACCTCTTTATCAAGTTTAAGGGCTATTTTTTCAATTTTATCCAATTCTGTTTCTGAATCAACTATGATTAAAAAAGCATTATTTTTAATAGCTTTTTCTAATTCTTCTTCTGTTTTAGCAGGACCATTAAATATAACCTTGCTTAAATCACCACCGCTTCTTTTTGAAAACTCATAATCAATATCACATATTACTTCTGGATAAACCTTCTGTTCAAATAATTTTTTCAATATTTCTGAATAATAATTTGTTTTTACCGAATATCCTATTATTATATTTTGTTCTTTTTTGAAAGCATTTCTAAATCTCTGTAAATTTTCTATAATTTTATTCAAGTCTATAAGAAAAATTGGAGTTCCATATTTTTTGGCTAAATAGAGTATATTAGATTTATCTTCCATGTTATTAATAAGCGGTTTAACTTATTTATGGAACACCTTGGTGAGTATCGCCATAGAATCGACAAAAAAACAAAGAAAATATTTATAAAATATTTTAAACAAGCTCTCTCTGAAGTTGATGCAAATAAATTTGGATTTGTTGGTATTTTGGGTTCGGTAAAAGAAAAATATTCACATGACATTGATGTCTTGATTTTTCCTTCTAAAGATGCAAAGATAGGAGAATCTATTAAAGAAATGGCTAAACTTTATAAAAAAGTTGATGAATTATTAAAAGCTCATCATGAAAGATATTATGTCGTTTGGTGTCCAAAAAAAGTCTTACAAGAAATGATGTATTACTTATCTGGTCTTGAAGAAGGAGGCGCTGGATTAATTCCCGTACATTCTCTGTTTTTTACAGATTATGTCTCATTTAAAAAATTCAACCCAAAATCCTTTGAAAAAGAAATTAAGAAAAATATGATTACTCTACATGGCAGGTTTGAAATAATTAAAGAATTAAAAGTTTATCCCTCTGAAAAAATTGAACCTTATTTTTTTATTCTTGAATACTCAATGTGTTCAAAAATCAAAACATTTCCAAGACATCTTATTCGTTCCAGTACAGAATCTTTGCTCACCTATCTTAAAGACAAATACAAATTACCAATCAAAAAAACAAAAATTCATAATATCTCCGAAATTGAAACAGAGCTTGCTAAATGTCTAAAAATGCTTGATGATAAGTTATATAAATAATAATTATTTCAAGGGTATTATATGGAAATAGGTTTTTTCACTTTGCCTGAAAAAATTTGGAATGAGAATAAAGGAAAGTTTGAGGATAACAAATTATATTCTTGGGATGAATTAGAAGAATTTAGAAAGAAGAACAATTTTGATTACATAGAATTTATGATTGAACATATGTATTACCACAATACTCTGAACCAAAAACCAAAATCCTGCAAGATATGCCATTTATCTTTACTTGACACGCCTTTATTGCATAAAGAGAATTTTGAATTTGTGTGCAACTTTCACAAAATGCAGATTTTAAAATATAAGAAATGGTTTAAAATTTTTGATATACATCTACCATATAGATGGCTTTTTGTTTCAAAAAAGGTTTATTTAGAAAGAATTGAAAATTTTGCCAAATTTTTGGAAAAACTTGCAGAAGAGAAAAAAGTAAAAATATTATTAGAAAATGAATTGCATTCTTATGAAGAGTTCTTAGTTTTAACTGAAAATTATAAAAATTTGGGCATTACTTTTGATTTGGGTCATGCTTACATGTCTTATGTAACAAAAAGATGTAAAATACATCCATTTAAATTCTTTAATAAAGTTTTTGATAAAGTAGAAAACATTCACTTAATGGATTCGCACAGAAACTGGAAAATTCACCATGAACACTTATCTCTTGGTAAGGGTTCTTTGCCAATTAAAAAATTTTTAAGAATTCTTGACCATAAAGGATATGATAAAATGCTTACTTTAGAAATGTTAAGAATTGGTGATATTAAAGAAAGTAAAAAATACATTCAACTGTGTTAAATCAATTACTAAATATATAAAATTTCTTATAAGGACAATGGATCATAATTCGGTTATCTTATCTTAAAAAATTTACGATAAGATTATGGTGCGAAAAAATTGGATGTTGGGTTTTCTTGGATTTATTGGATTTGAAGGAATTCGGGGGATTATTAACGGAGACTGGCTGCAAGCCCTCTGGATTGTCTGGTTTGTATGGTTTATTTACTTTATTCCAGAGAAGAAGCAGGCGAGATAATTCTGAAATTTTTGCTTTAGATATAGATTTTGCCAAAAATAACTACTTACATAATTTTTCAAATTCTTTCCTTGCCAATTTAGCAGCACCAATCGCCGGATTTTTTATGAGCATTATCTTCGCCTTTTTAAATCTTTTTTTAAGTTTTGTCTCTAATTTGTTTAGCAGATATTTGTTTTTGAAAACGCCTCCGACAAGACATATTTTGAATTTTCCTTTTAACTTTGCCTTTCTTGTTACGGTTATAATTCCATTTTCTAATTCATCAACTGCAGACAAAAGAATCCTCTTCGCAATTCGGTCATTCTTTTTCAATGCAAGTTCTGTTAAGGGAGCAAATTCGCCAACTTTTTGTTTTAAATTTCCTTCATAAATTAAATTTACCAGATCTCTCATATTTTCAACCCCAGACTTCTTTAAAACCAATTTCTCCAGAATTGTTTTTTCCCCTCTCAAATCACTTGACTTAACAGCTGCCCTTAAAACTTTTTGTCCAATATAGAAGGCGCTTCCTTCATCGCTTAAAATGTAATCCAGACCTCCCGCCCTAGCCATTTTATTTTTATTCTTTGCAAAGAAGTTTGAACCTGTTCCCGCAATTACCGCCGCCCCATCCTCAACATTGGCAGCCAGCAATACAATTTCTATATCATTCGTAACAATAAAATTGGAGTTTAGCATTTTGTTTACTGCGCTTTTTTCTATAATATTTATAACTCTTTTTTTGTCGGTCTCGGTATCTATACCTGCAAAAGAAAAGCAGGAAAATAAAATTTTTCCCTTCTTTTTTGCCTTAATAATTAACTCATTCAGATTCTTAATAAATTTTTCTTCATCTAAATTCCTGTAATTTAAACTTTCTCCGGTTGTTTCAAAAATCTTTTTTCCTTTTAAATTAATTAAAACCAAAGTGCTTTTTGTCGCTCCTCCATCAATTCCCAAAAAATATCCGTTATCCATAACTTAGTTTGATTTAGAGAATACAAAAAAAGAAACATTGGAATTTAATATTGAAAATGCCAAAGAACTTCAAATATTAAAGAAATGGTTTTGATGAAAAATCTGAAATTAATAAATAATTTTAAAAAACTAACTTTTGTATTTTTCGATAATTTTTCTGAAATCTGTTTTTCTTTCAAATTTGTGCCAGGTCCTTATCTGTGACCACTGCTCGGTATAAGTTCTTTTTTCAACTTTGTAAAAAATTCCAATTGGTATTTTTGCATTTTCACCATAACAATAATCCCACTCCCGAGCTTTTTTCATTGCTTCCTCATAATTGGCGGAGTTATGGTTTGCTTCTTCTAATTTATAAACATGTTCTCTCAAAAATTTTGTAGTATTGTGATAAGATATGCAGGGTTCTATAATATCTATGAAAGAGAATCCTCTATGTTCTATTGCCGCTTCAATAATTTTTGTCAGGTGAGGGATATCCAAAGCAAAACCTCTGGCAACAAAACTTGCTCCACAATTCAATGTAAGGGATATCGGATTTACAGGTTTTTCTCCTATTCCCAAAGGTGTTGAAGGACTGATCAGTCCTTTTTCACTGACTGGCGTTGCCTGCCCGGTTGTCAGGGAAAAGACCTGGTTATTGAAAACAATAAAAGTTGCATCTATATTATACCTGCATGAATGAACTAAATGTGCAATTCCCTCCGCATAGGTTGCCCCGTCACCACCAAAACCTATAACAGTTAATTCCGGATTTCCTATTTTTATTCCAAACAACGTTGGAAGGGTTCTGCCATGCAAAGTGTGAAAAAAATTTAAATTCAGATAATCATATATTTTATCGTGACATCCAACTCCGCTTACACCGACAACTTTATTTAAATCAAGTTTGTTATTATTTACAAGATTTGTTATTGCCTGTTTTACGCTCATTAAGATCCCAAAGTTTGCACATCCCGGGCACCAGGTTATTTTTTCTCCCGTATCTAAATCCTCTACTTTCATTTTAAAATCTTTTTAACTTTAACAATAATATCTTCAGAAGTAAATGGTCTTGCATCATATTTTAAAATCTTTTTTTCAATTATTTTGCCTGTTTGCTCTGCAATTACATCTCCAAGCAACCCCGTTGCATTATTTTCAATAAGAATGGGTTCTTCTGAATTTTCTATTTCCTTTTTTACAAATTCTGTTGGAAAAGGACTTAAATATGAAATCTGCAAAAATCTAAAATCTTCAAGTTTTTTTAGGGCGTCGAGAATAGAACCCTTTGTAGAGCCCCAACCAATAATTAAATTATTTCCCTCTCCATAGACGGAAACTGGATTCATTTTGTTTATTTCTTCTTTTATATATTTCATTTTTCTGAATCTTTTCTCATTCATTTTCTTAATCCATTCTTCTTTCTCTGTTGTATAACCATACTCATTATGTTCATAACTTGATGCTCTGCTTTTTGCCTTCTCTCCGGGAACAAATCTCGGCGAAACTCCGTTTTCCGTTATTAAATAACTTTTACTGTCTTCTGCGGGAGAAGCAATGAAACGAGAAGGTTTTATCTTCGGTTCCTCAAAGTCATCAAAAGAATAGTTGCTTTCTCCAACATGTTTATCTCCAAGAATTATTGAAAGAATTCTATATTTATAGGATAAATAAAAACTTTCAATCGTTCTATAAAAACATTCCTTTGAATCTCCCGGAGCAACAACCACTCTTGGAAATTCTCCGTGACCAGCATTCAAAGCAAATTTTAAATCTCCCTGCGAATTATAGGTTGGAACTCCCGTTGCTGGTCCCGTCCTCTGACTTAAATACAATACCAAAGGAATCTCAGAAATTCCCTGCAGACTTATTGCTTCGTTCATAAGAGAAAAACCTGCCCCAGACGTTCCAACCATGCTTATAGCTCCTGCATAACTCGCACCCAAAGCGGCATTAATTACCGCAATTTCATTTTCTGGTTGTACAACCATAAAATTGTGTTCAAGTTGTTTTGAGGCGAGAATATGCAAAACAGGGGTTGCCGGAGTTATTGGATATGCAAAATAAACATCAATTCCCGAAACAATAGCTCCAGAAGCAATAGCTTCATTTCCGGTTATAAAGAATTTATTCTTTTTCCCGGGTTCGGGCAAGTTAATCTTCTGTTCAACTAAATCATAGCCTTCTTTTACCGCTTTCTCAATTGTTTCGTTTTTAAATATTTCTCTGACAGTTTTCAAAACAGTTTCGATCTTCAAACCAAAAAGTTTAAAAAATGCGCCAACCAATATATCATTGCCAAGTTTTTGAGAACCGCTCAGTTTTTCAATGATATTTGATAAATCAAACCCAAGTAAATTTTTAGCCTTCAAATTTTTATCTCCCAAAACAAAACCACCCTCATTTAATTTTTCTTCGTGTTTGTCTATGGTATCCTGATTCAAAGCAATAATTACATCATAATAATTTTCATTAGAATAGACGGGTTTATCAGAGATCTTTAAAATATTGAAATTATGCCCTCCCTTTATCAAAGAAGGATAATCTCTGTAATTAAAAACATAATAACCGGAATTTGCAAAAACTTTTCCAATTAAAAAAGCCGTCTTTGCAATTCCCTGCCCGGCGGCTCCTCCTACCAGTATTTGTTTTTCCATAAATTAAAAATAAAAATAAAAGAATGTGAAAGGATTGCAAAACGAAAAGAAATTCTTAAAAATATAGATTGACAGATGACGAAATCAAAATATGCAAAAGATTACAAAAATATAACTGCAATAGTTATTAATCTGTTTTTAGATTACTACAATTTATTTTTCACAGGCAGAAACAACAGGATTAAAGAATGGCAAACTTGTCAGTTCTGGATGTGCTGGATAACTTAATTTTGCTAATTCTTCCCTCTTAATTTTTTTATAAATTGCGAAGGAAGCAAAACTTATTAGATCTGCGATGTTTTCGGAAGAAATAAACTGAGCACCCAACAATCTGTCTTTTGAATCAAAGATAAGTTTTGTTTTTATTTTACCGAATTTTTTCTGTGTATCATATTTTGTCGTTAATTCGCTCTTCAAAATTTTCACTTTAATATTATTTTCTATCGCTTCTCTCTCTGTTAAACCAACTCTGCCAATGCAGTAATTGAAAATTTTTGCCGCCGAAGGATTTAGCAGACCTTCAAAATTTGTTTCGATTCCGCAAATATTTTTTGCCGCAATTTTTGCTTCCCTTACCGCTGAAATCACCAATCCCGACGGAACTGGTTTTTTTGTAATAAGAGAGAAAGATTGGGCGCAATCGCCAATTGCATAAACATCTTTAATATTCGTCTGCATTTTTTTATCTGTAATAATTCCAAATTTCCCGCATTTAATTCCAGAATTTTTTGCTAATTCCACTTCCGGCCTTACTCCCGTTGCAAGAATTATGGCATCTGCCCTGATTTTTTTGTTTTTGCATTTGATATAACTGATGTTTCCGTCTCCGATTATTGATTCAACTTTTGCTCTCAATTCCAATTTTACTTTATTCTTTTCCATTACTTTCTCTATTTCCTTGCAAATCTCCTGATCATAAGTTGAATAGAGCAAATCTGGCAAAATTTCAAATATTGTTACCTTGTGCTTTTTTGATAGCAAAGCGCCAAGTTCAACAGATATTAAACCACCGCCAATCAAACCCACATATTTTGCATTTTTTAAAAATTTTAAAATTTTTTTTGCATCAGAATAATCTCTCAAAGTAAAAACATTCTTTGAATCAACTCCTTCAATTGAAGGGACAAAAGGTCTGGCTCCGGTTGCAAATACAAGTTTGTCGTATTTATATTCGTTTTTCTTTATCCGGATTTTTTTAAGTTTCGTATCAACTTCGGTCACTTCTTCTCTGATAATATTTATTTTTCTTTTAGTCAGCATTTCATCGGGCTTAACACACTTCTCCAGTTTTGTTTCTCCAGATATTGCGTATGGCAGAGAACACTTAACCGCAATATTTTTTTCCTTTCCGAATACAATCACTTCGGTTTTTGGTTTTAATTTTTTTATTGTCATTGCACATTCCATTCCTGCGGGACCACAGCCAATAATACAAACTCTCATCTTCAATAAAATATATTAATATAATTTTTATATAAAGATATTGTTTTATAAAGTAATAGATAGCACTTCTATAAAAATATCAAAATAAAATAAAGGTTTTAAATGCTTTTATGCGATGGAAAGCATGAAGTAATTAAGCAACGGTAATAATTTGCGAAAATTTCAATCATTATATAAATTTGCTCTCGCTTTTTTCTTTAATCAATCATTGTCTTCCTTATTCCTTACAGATTTAACATAATCCTTCCGTCTTTCCATTTCTTTGTTTTATTTTCATCCGGCATCGTTATTAAAATTTCGTATTTTAAAATTTTTATCAAAGTTAATTATGGTTAAGTATAAAGAAGTTGCTATCTCTGAGTTTTTTGAGAAGAACAGTCATCTATTGGGTTTTGATAATCCAGTGAAGGCTTTAATGACTGTTATAAAAGAAGCAGTTGATAATTCCCTTGATGCCTGTGAAGAAGCAGATATTTTGCCCGACATTATTGTGAAAATAAAAAATATAAAAGAAAATATTTTTCAGATAATTGTTGAAGACAACGGTCCGGGAATTGAGGAAAAATATGTTAAACAGGTCTTTGGAAAATTACTTTTTGGTTCAAAATTTAAATCTCTTGGAGAGGCAGGAATGCAATCAAGAGGGCAGCAGGGAATAGGTATTTCCGCTTCAATCCTTTATGCACAATTAACAACCGGAGAACCGGCTTTGATAGAATCAAAAGTAAAAAATAAGATGCATTATTCTTGCAAATTGATCATAGATACTTCAAAAAATATTCCGGTTATAATAGATGAAAAAAAACTGGAAACTATCAAAGAACACGGCACGAAAATTACATTGAAATTAAAAGGTGTTTATAGAAAAGTAAAGGGTCCCGAAGATTTTTTAAAATATGTTGCCATTGCAAATCCTCATGCACAGATTACGTTTTTTGGCCCGGATGGAAGTAAGAAAGTTTTTAAAAGAGTTGTAAATAAATTGCCAAAGAAACCAAAAAAAGTTAAACCGCATCCTCATGGTGTTGAACTTGGAACACTCATAAAAATGTTGAGTCAGACAAAATCAAGAACCTTGCAGGCATTTTTGATAAATGATTTTTCAAAAGTTGGAAATACTGGAGCAAAAGAAATATGCAGTCTCGCAAAACTCAATCTGCAGACAAGACCTAATGCAATAAACAGAGAACAAGCTTCAAAATTATTGGCTGCTATGCAACAGGTAAAATTACAAAGACCTCCTACAGATTGTTTATCTCCAATAGGAGAAGAAAATATTATAAAAGGATTGAGCAAAGAATACCCTGCAGATTTTGTTGCGGCTTGTACCAGACCGGTGGCAGTTTACAGAGCTATTCCCTTTCAAGTGGAAGTTGGACTTGTTTATTCAAAGGAGCTTCCAACAGATAAACAAATTAATTTAATCAGATTTGCAAATAAAGTTCCCTTATTCTATCAGCAATCCGAGTGTGGAACTTATAAGGCGGTTGTAAAGACTTCTTGGAAGAGATACGGACTGCAACAATCGGCGGGAAGTCTTCCCATTGGCCCAGTAGTTTTGGCTATTCATGTCGCTTCTGTATGGGTCCCATTCATTTCCGAAGGTAAGCAGGCGATTGCTCCTTATCCAGAAATTGTCAAAGAAATAAAACTTGCTTTGCTGGAATTGGGAAGAAAACTTCAAAGATATATTTCTGCAGAACAAAAAAAATATGCCAGAGTAAGAAAAATAAAATTGTACGAAAAATATTCTACTGAGGTTGCAACTTCTCTGGCGGAATTAACAGGTAAAAATAAAGATGATATTATGGCTCTGCTTAAAAGAGAAATAGCCAAAAGAGGTGAAGGATTATGAATATAAAAAGAGAGAAGACAGATAAAGAGATAATAAGAAGATTAAAAGAAAAATTTGGAGAGAAAATAATCTCCGATTTGAAAAATGGAAAAGATCCAACCATAGAAGTGATTGTGAGGGGACTCAGCAACATAATTTTTGATGAAAAGGAACAATTGATTAAACTTGGAAACAAAACACAAAAAAGAGCTTTTTTTAATGTCGGCCAGACGAGAATATTCATGCAAACTTTACTCATTGCAAATGCATGTAAAAGTTTAATTGAATCCGGTAAGACGACATCAATAAGAAGTCTGTATTATAATACAAAGCACACAATTGGAGATAGCAAAGAAAACACTTTTGAAGAACAAGAGGAGTCAAATCCGATAATTGAAGATATAGAAGTCAGTATAGATGCTTTAAGAGAAGAATTGCATTTAAGAGCAAACAGCAAAGGAGCAATGGTTGGAAATCTTACCATTGTAGATTCCGGGGACAAAATCGATTTAAGAAAGATGGGTTCCGGAGGATGGGCCGTGCCTTCAATAGTCGAGCCTCATACGATTCAATTTAAAGAATGTGAAGCTAAATTTGTGTTGTTCATAGAGAAAGATACGGTCTGGGGCAGATTTAATGAAGATAAATTCTGGAAAAAACATAACTGCATAATAATTCACGGAGGAGGTCAGCCACCAAGAGGAGTTAGAAGATTACTGAAAAGGATGCATGAAGAATTAAAATTGCCGATTTATGTTCTCGTTGATAATGATCCTTGGGGATTTTACATTTATTCTGTTATTCGGCAGGGTTCTATGAAACTGGCTTACGAGTCCGTAAGAATGGCGGTTCCAGAGGCAAGATTCATAGGTTTAAGTTCGTTTGATCAAGAAAAATATAACTTGCCGGATGAAGTGACGATTAAATTAAATGAAGGTGATAAAAAAAGGATTAAAGAACTTTTAAATTACAAGTGGTTTCAAAAGAAGAAATGGAAAGAAGAAATGGAGTATATGCTAAAAAAGGGCGTAAAATTAGAACTTGAAGCTTTAAGTTCAAAAAATATAGCTTTTATCACCAACAATTATCTGCCAGAAAAAATTGAGAGAAAAGAATGGCTGAGTTAAAATTGATTAAATTTTCCATTTTCTGCACTCTGCTTGATTATACTTATTCTTAGTTTGTCAAAAAGATTCTGTATTCAAAATATCTAAAATTCTCTGGGCCTTTTTTTCTCCCAAATTTTTTATTTTAATTAATTCTTCTTTCTCTGCATTGAAAATTTTTTTTGGAGTTTTAAATTTTTCAAGAAGTCTTTTTGCCAAAACAGAATTTACGGAAGGCAATCCGGCTATCAAATATTCCTGTTCTTCTCTCAGATTTTGGAACTTCTTCCTAACTCTTACAACAACCTCTCTTTTTTCTTTGAATTGTTCCCTCTTCGCCACCAAATAAATAAAATTTGCGCTGTCTATCTTGTTTTTTGTCCAGATTGTCGCAATTTTAAAATCCAAAATTATAGATGCAAGAGCACCAAAAAAAGAATTATTGTGCAAGTTGCCAAAATATTCAAAACCTTCTATTAATAAAATTGGTTTCTCAAATTTAGATAGTTCCCTTAATTGCGAAAACAATCTCAAATCCTTTATCGAAGAAACAAAATCTGAAAAAGTTTTTCTTTCGATTGCTACCCTGTCCGAAACAATATAATCTGCAATCTCTAAGTTTTCTTCTTCAATTTCGCAACCAAAATTTTTTAAGTAAACCGTAATCCCGCTTTTTAATTCTCTGTTGTCAATTTTTATCTTGGGTCTTTCCACCATAAAAGTTCACAGAGAAATATAATAGTTAATTAAGTTATGGTGAGCATAAATTTAACTTTTTTGGGGACTGGAACAGCAATTCCGACTTTAAAAAGGAAACATTCCAGCATTCACCTGTATTATCAGGGGAAGAATGGTTATTCTATATTATTTGATTGCGGAGAAGGAACCCAGACACAACTTTTAAAGGCAAGAATAAATTTCATGTCAATAGACCATATTTTTATAACTCATTGGCATGCCGACCATTTTATTGGCCTTTTCGGTTTGCTCGTCTCCATGGGTTTTGAAAAGAGAGAGAGAGAATTGAAAATTTTTGCTCCAAAAGGGGATAAAATAGGGCCGGGACTTTTAAAGTTTTATAAACTTCCCTTTCCCGTGAAATTTTTTGATTCTTATAAAAATGGTGTAATTTGCGAAGAAGAAGAATTTTTGGTTGAGGCAATGCCGGTAAAACACACAATAGAAACGGTTGCATATAAATTTCAGGAGAAAGACAGATTAAAACTGGATAAAAAGAAGATAAAAAAATTGAGTTTAACCTGGCAGGAATGCAGAGAGATAAAGGAAAAAAGAAAAATAAAAAAGAACGGAAAATTGATAAAATTGGAGGACATATCTTACAAAATAGAAGGCAAAAAAATTGTTTATGCCGTTGATACAGTCTATCTTAAAAAAATGGAAAAATTTTGCAAAGATTCTATTTTAATCCATGAATGCACTTATTTTAGCAAAGAAGATATAAAACACAAAATGCATTCCTGTTTGCAGGATGTTCTCAAATTCAGAAAAGTGGCAAAGAAAATTTATCTTACCCATATCGGGAGGCAATACCAGAGCCAATCAGAACTTGAAGAAAAAGTGAAGAGATACAAAAATGTTTTTGTTGCAAAAGATTTGATGAAAGTTAAAATTTAGAATGTTGCTGGTTGATACGAATGTTGTAATGGAATACAAAAAGTTAAAACTTTTCTTCAGGAGCAAAGAATTGGCAATAACAAACCCGTGCTTATATGAAGTCAGAAAAATTGCAAAGGAAAAAAGAGATCTTGTTTTATTGGAATTGACCGATAAAATAAAAGTACTTGAGACAAAAGAAAAAAATGCGGATAAATCAATTTTAGAAGTTGCAAAAAAATACAAATATCCTGTCGCCACTTTTGACAAATTGCTGATAAAAAAATTGAAGGAGGAAGGAATAAGAGTTTTGAGTTCAAACAAGGAGATTCTTAGAGAATTGAGCTGAAGTTCTAATTTCTTATAGTGAGTTGATATATCAAGATTTAAAGAGATTTAAAAAATTAATTCTTTGAATTCTCTTGATATTAAATGGATTTCTATAATGCAAATAAATGTATTGTAGTAACAAATCAAGATTTTACAATTCAGGCAAAAGAACAAGCAAGAAGAACAAAAAACACAGAAATATGGAATAAGAGAATTCTACATGAAATGATTAGAAGATATTTTATTGACAAAGATTAAATAAA
>CAYLRQ010000004.1:6925-26624 GCA_964386335.1 uncultured archaeon | reverse complement strand
GTGGAAGTAGAAGGGTAATAAAGAAAGGTTTTAGAAAAAATTTAACTGGCAAAGTTAGAGAGTATTTGGGAATAAAAAAAGTTCCCTGTGAAGTTTTGGGAATAAAAGATTAAGTTCCAGAGAATTAATAGTTAAGATATTTTTGTTCTTGGTTTTGCAGAGTGTTTTAGTGGTTAGAAGGTGACGATAAGTTTATATTAATAATTTTTTATTTATCCAAACCACAAGCTCTGCTTAGGTGAGTGTGTTCATTCAGCTTTCTTAGCAAGATATTCTTTACTTAAAGGCAAATAATCAATATTCTCAGAAGTTAAAATATATTCTTTATCACAAAACCCATCTTTGTCTAAATCTTCACAAGTATCAGAATAACCTGTTCCGTTTGGATTGCCCCAATAATTTCCCCCGCCTTTTTCTTTTGTTGTATTCCAGAAATTTTTGGTTATTATACCCCATTCTTTTTTCTCCCAAAAAGCTTCGGCATTGTGTGTATTGTTAAATATATTGCCGTAAATTTCATGATTACTAATAAAACTAAAAGCAGTACGAAATAGTATCCCTACCGTATTATTATAAATATGATTATTGTAAATTTTATTATCTTTAACCTCTGGCCCTAAAATGATTGCAGTATGAGAGTTATTTATACAACAATTTTTAATCTTATTATTACCTCCCACAAAAATCCAAATACCGTCTCTTGTACAATTTGTTATTTTGACTTTTTCAATTGAGCAATTATCAGAATTATCTAAAAAGATACCTCTTCCATTGTTTCTAAATGTAAGATTAAAAATCTTACTGTTAGTTACATCAACTAAATAAAGTGCATTGGAGCACCTACTTATAATACAATTTTTAATTGTTATGTTATTTACATCCTTAGCAAAAATACCTCTTTGATTTCCATCAATTATATGTCCTCGACAATCTAAAATTATATTACTTTCTTTTATATTTATACAGGAAATATTTGTAGAATTTATAATATCCCCTGTTAAATAATAAGTTCCTCCTTCTTTATCAAGATTAGAACAAGAATTGATATATTTCTCGCAAACATATTCCGGGAAAAATCTTCTGTGCCAATTATTTTTATCTGGAATACTTACAAAATTGCATTCGTTTAAATTATCACTCTCTATAATCTCTTTTAGCACTGCTTTACTAGCAAGGGTAATGTTGCTTTCATTCTCTAAATAATTTTGACATAATAATTTTGCACATTGTTCCATTACTTCGCTCTGTGTTGAACCCAACTTTTTACAAGGAACTGTTAAGAAACAATATATTCTACTTTCACAGGCAGGCCAATTCTGCGCTCCAACCAAAACAAGACTATTTTTCTGATTATCTTCATTTAAATCAGTTATTCCCGATTTATTCTTACCAAAATAATAAGTACAATATCCGATTAAGTTTTTATCTTCACACAATTCGTTACATCTACCCTCGAAATACCAATAGTTATATTCTATTTCTGATTTTATTAGTTTTGATAGAGGAGGAACGCAAACATTATTCGCAGATATGGGTATAAATAAGATTAAAATAATTCCTGCTGTAAAAATAAGTCCTATAAATCCCTGTTTAGATCTTTCAAAATAATTATAAAAGTATACAATCAGACAACTTAATAAATAATAAACTATCAAAAAAATGGCATATATAAAATCATTTCTATATATATATTTTAGTAAAATATCAAAAATAATGAGTGTAGGAGAAGGGTATCTAATACAAAACGTTGAAAAATTAAATATCATTTGTGACAGAAATAAAACAATAAAACTTACCAATATCAAAATCTTAACTTTTGTTGGTCTAAAAAATTCTTTTATAGATTTTGTATTCATAAAATATCCAACTTATTTAAAGAATAAATTGCAATTACTAATCTATTAAACAATAAAATAGTTCTTCATTCCCGCCTTTCTGGGATAGAACTATCCTCTGTTTACTGCTCATTTTATTAGATTGCTTGTTTTTACAACAGAATTTGTTAAGTTTAAGTAATTTCGCACACTTCTATAAATCTTATAAAGATATAAGCACTTCCGCCAGAGTGCTGAGATAAAAAACATTAAATATTATTTATCCGAATCATTGTATTTGCTGGCAAGCTCCTTTTCACTTATAATCCTAAAATGTTATTAATGTGCTAATTATCGCATTTACGATTTGTTCCTGAGATTCCAAAAATGTAAAATCTGTCAGAAGAAAATAAGATTGGATTTATAAAAATATTAAAATAATTTATGGTGTTAAAAGAATTGATGAAAAAACTTGAGAAGGAGAAACTTCATTTCACTTTGATAGATCCGGATAAGCAAAGTATAGAAAAGGCAATAGAATTGGTGAAAAAAGTGGATAAGGCCGGAACTGACGCGTTCATGGTCGGAGGTTCAACTTCTACGGTCATTATTCAGTTGGACGAACTCATAAAGAAAATGAAGGAAATTACAAATTTGCCAATAATATTATTTCCTTCTTCTCATGCAGGAATTTCCAGATATGCGGATGCAATTTTTTTTATGTCTTTATTAAATTCAAGAAATACTGGTCCGCTGATAGAAGAGCAATTAAAGGGAGCTCCCCTTATTAAGAATTACCATCTGGAGCCAATACCAATGGGTTATTTGATGTTTGAGAGCGGTAATCTCTGCACTTCGCAGTTTGTTTCTGACGCCAAATTGATACCAAACAACAAGCCGGAAATTGCCGTTGCTTATGCTTTAGCCACCAAATATTTTGGAATGAAATTTGTTTATCTGGAAGCTGGAAGTGGAGCAAAAGAAACTATTTCTAATGAAATTATCTCCGCTATTAAAAAAGAAGTGGATATTCCAATAATTGTGGGCGGCGGAATCAGAGACAGGGAAACGGCAAGAGAAAAATTGCAGGCCGGAGCAGATATCATAGTTACGGGAACAATAAATGAGAGAGATCAGAACAAAATGATTGAAATTATCAAAGAGATAAAAAATTATACTAAAATTTAAAATATAAACTAATTTAGGTTGGCGACCAAAGCGGGCTGGGTACACCCGTTCCCATACCGAACACGGAAGTTAAGCAGCCCAGCGATCTGGTAAGTACTGCCTAATTGGCGGAAACACCAGGACGTCGCCAACCGACTATTTATTTATTAAACTGGATAATACCAAAATTATGAAATATCCTTAAACAAAATTTCCGGAAATTCCGAAATTTTAGAATAAATTTTAAGTAAAACGGGATTTAAACCATAAATTAATCCGTAAATAAAAATAGCAAACAAATTTTAGCAATTGCAAATCTTGAAATATAAATTTGAATGCATTGTGTTTTATTTCCTTTCTTCGACTTTTTATGAATTATTTTCCTTCTGTTTCCTTATCTTTTGCTTTTTTCCTCTTTACGAGTTTTTCTCTTTTTTTATCGTCCATCGCCGCTGAAATAATCTGCAAATTTGATGGTTGTATTGGAACCTGAACCTCCTTTCCATCAACCTTTTTTCTTGTTACTCCTTCTAAATAAACTTTCAAAGTTTTTAAATTCACTTCGGTAACTTTGGCAATTTTTCCCTTGAATTTGCCTCTCATTACTTTAACTTTATCGTCTTTTCTCACTGGAAGACTTCTCCTGTTATATTTTTCCCTTAATTCTTTACTTAAATTCGCATGCATAAATTTTTGTCGGATGTGTTTGGGAGCGTTATGCCTGTATTTTCTCTGCTTTCTCGGCTGTTTGCTTTTAACCCAACTTCTGCTAAACAACTGTTTCATTTTATAATCTCACCTATTTGCATAATATTTTTTCTCTGTTTTTTCGGTTTTCTCAAAATAATCAATCTTTTTCTTGGTCCCGGAACAGAACCATCCAACAACAAATACTTCGTCCTTACCAGGCCATAACCTTTAAACCCCTGTTTTTTGTTTATTTCTTCCAAATTATCGGAAATCTTTAAAATTAATTTATTATATTCCGTTCTTTGCTGGAAACCAAGTTGCCCCGGCATTGGAACTCTCCAGTCTACTTTTCTGGGAACAACGCTTCCTATGGAACCGACTCTTCTTACTCCTTTTTTTGATTTATGATTTCTCAGTTTAACGCCGAATCTTTTTATAACCCCCTGCGTTCCTTTTCCTTTTGTAATTGCGGTAACGTCAACAAACTCTCCAGCAGAAAAAAAATCTTCAATTTTCAGTTCTTTGCCGAGCAGTTCTTTGGCTTTTTCCAATTCCAGATTGCAACCCAATTCAAATATTTCCGGAGTTTTTTTGAGTTTTGTTTTTCTTGGAAAAGTTGCCACTTTTATTCTGATCTCATCAAATTCATCCGGAATCTTGCCATATTCGTCTAACTTAAAATTAATTTTTCTTTTCAGATCTTTTTTGAAATCTTTTGGGGTGTCCTTAATATTAAAATATTCCGTTATTTTCTGGTGTTTTTTATAAAAAACCAGAGAAATTGGATAAATTGGAGGAATGGCGAGAACAGTTGCGGCCCTTACAATTTTCTTTCCCTGATTTACATTTTTCCTCGTTTCTGTTGCAGAATACTGCACCATTCCAACTTTATAAGCAGCAAAACCGCTCAAAGAATCTTTTACCCAAAAAGAGATTTTGGGGTAGATTCTCTTCGCTCTGACTCTCGGCCAGAATTGCAAACTTCCTCTTCTCGGTCCATTTGGTGTTGCCATCTTATAATTTATTTTGAATTTTTAAATATTCCTCTTATTCTTAATTAAGTCAATTATGGCGCTTATTGAATTGAAAAATGTTTATAAAATCTATAAAATGGGTAATTCGGAAGTATATGCTCTGAATAATGTAAATTTTAAAGTAAATAAGGGAGAATTTATTTTATTTCTTGGTCCAAGCGGCAGTGGAAAATCAACATTAATGCACATTGTTGGTTGTTTAGATAAACCAACAAAAGGAAAAGTAATTCTGAAAGGAAAAGAGATATCAAAATATTCTTCAAACAAACTGGCAGAAATAAGAAACAAGACGATTGGATTTGTTTTTCAAACTTTTAATTTAATTCGTACCCTAAATATTTTAGAAAATGTAACTTTGCCTTTAATTTTCCAGAATATTCCCCTTGATGAAAGAACAAAAAGAGCAAAGAAATATATAGAACTTGTTGGCCTGAAGGGAAAAGAAAATCATAAACCGACTGAATTAAGTGGTGGTGAGCAGCAGCGTGTAGCTATAGCAAGAGCTCTCGTCACAAATCCGGAGATTATACTTGCAGACGAACCTACGGGTAATTTGGATTCAAAAACGGGCAAAAAGATAATGAATAATTTAAAAGAAATTAATGAAAAAGGAAAAACTGTTATTGTCGTTACTCATGATATTTCTTTGACTTCTTATGCGGATAGAGTTGTTCATATCAGAGATGGAAAAATAGAGAAAGAGACCTAAATAAATTAAATTAAGTTAATTATGAGAATAAAATTATTAAGTTTGGTCATCATTTGTTCACTATTAATGCCCGCATATGCAGACAATTATGCTTTAATTTCAATATCGACCCTGAAATATGAACCTTCTCCGGCACAACCGGGAAAATATCTGCATTTGTATTTAAATGTGGAAAATGTTGGCACTGCTAATGCAAACAACTTAATTGTCGTTTTAGAACCAAATTATCCGTTTTATCTGGATGAGAGTGAGAATGCAACTCGAAATATTGGAGTACTGGAACCGTCTAAAAATGCACTTATAGATTACAAAATAAGGGTTGCTGGTGATGCTGTGGAGGGAGATAATGAACTAAAATTGCGTTATTCAACAGACGGCAACACCTGGATAGAAAAGAAAATAACTATTACCATTCATACTTTGGATGCTAATCTGGCTATAAAAAATTTTAAAAGTGAATCCGCAATTCCCGGCAAGGCAACTACCTTAAAAATCGCTATAAAAAATGAAGCCGATTCGTATCTGAGAGATATAAATTTAAAATTGGATCTTTCAAATGTTCCTTTTGCTCCACTGAATCAGACAGAAGAAAAAAGAATCTATCATATGGAAAGTGGAGAAGAAAAAACAGTGGAATTTAATTTGCTTGTTTTACCGGATGCGGATAGCGAACCTTACAAAATTCCTCTAGAAATATCCTATTATGACAGTGTAGGTCAAAAATATGAAAAAACAAATTATATAACTATAACGGTGAGCAGTAAACCAGACATAATTATTAATTTGGATAAATCAACTTTGCTAACCGCAAATCAACAAGGAGAAATAACATTGGATGTTGTTAATAGAGGATTGACAAAAATTAAATTCCTTACAGTTAGTTTAGAAGAAAGCGATAACTATGAGCTATTATCCCCTTCTACAATTTACATAGGCAATCTTGAGCCGGATGATTATAATACAATAGACTTTAAACTCTACATCAATTCCAATGCCAGAGAAATTCCATTGAAATTTGTTCTAAATTACAGAGATAATAACAATGTGGCATATAATGAAGAGAAAACGGTTAATTTGAGACTTTACGACGAGAAAGAATTAAAAAAATACAATTTCGTTTCGGAAAATTATACTTTCTATATTGTTGCGATAATAATTACTATTATAATTATATACCTCAAATTTAGAAAGAAAAAATGATTTTTGATTTAATAATCTTCTCTTTTAAAGGATTATCACATAGAAAATTGAGAAGCTGGCTTACAATAATTGGAATTTTTATTGGAATTTCTGCGGTTGTAGGATTGGTGTCTTTGGGTCAAGGAATGCAAGAAGCCATTGCCAAACAATTTGAAGAACTGGGTACAGATAAAATAACAATAGTTCCTGGAACATCTGTTTTTGGTTCTCAAGCGGCTTTTACATCATCTAAACTTACAGAAAAAGATTTAGAAACTATCAGAAAAGTTAAAGGTGTGGAGTATGCGGCGGGAATGATTATATCAAATGCCCTTGTAAATTTTAGAGATGAAGAAAAAACATCTTTTATTACAGGAATTCCTCTAGACGAAAATTCAAGGGAAATTTTAGAGGATAGTCAATCATTTAAGATACTGGAAGGCAGGGATTTGAGGCAGGGAGATAAATATAAGATTATTGTTGGTTATGATGTTGCAAGAGGAGATCTTTTTAGCAAAGAGGTGCATGTCCGAGATAAATTAAAGATAAAGGGCAAGGAATTTAAGGTTGTTGGCATTCTTGAAAAAATAGGAAACAGAATGGACGATTCAACAGTTGTAATACCTTTGGAAGTTGCAAGAGAAATTTTTGATCTCAAAGATGAATATCGCATGATTATTGCCAAAGTTAAAAATGGTGAAAAACCAAGCAAAGTTGCAGAAGATATCAAAAAAGCTTTGCGTAGAGAACGGGGTTTAAAAGAAGGAGAAGAAGATTTTGCTGTTGAAACAACAGAAGACCTGATAAAAAGTTTTAATACAATTTTGGGAATTGTTAGCATAGTTTTAATAGGCATAGCAGCAATCTCATTACTTGTCGGAGGTGTTGGAATAATGAACACTATGTATACCTCAGTTTTGGAAAGAACCCGCGATATAGGAATAATGAAGGCCATTGGCGCAAAAGATAGAGATATTTTAATAATCTTCTTATTTGAGTCCGGTTTTATTGGTTTGGTTGGGGGAATTATTGGCTGTATTTTGGGTATTGCTCTCGCTTTAGGTGTAACCCAATTTGCTTCGGTTGCTGGCTACGGTTTTCTTGAAGCTAAAGTGTCGCTGGATTTAATTTTATTTGCAATTGGATTTTCATTTATTGCAGGTGCTATTTCCGGAATTTTACCCGCGAGTAGAGCATCCAGATTACAACCTGTAGAAGCTCTAAGAGAACTCTAAAGGGGATAAAAGTCATTGATAGATGGGCTTGTCTTTTAGAAAAACTCTTTTTTAATTTGAATTTTGGTTTAAATTTGAAAAATATGAAAAATCCAACAACAATTGCCAGTAAAGTTAGCACATAGATAAACCAATTGAGTGGTTCAGGTTTACTTATTAGTTTGTACATCTCAAAAGTATATTCAATCTCTATTCTTTCTGATAAAAATTCTTGGTATGTTTCAATCAATTTTTATATATCCAAATACTCCGAGGCTCTGCCTCGGTTGGGAGGTTCATTTTAATTTAATCTTAACTTTTGCGGTTTAAAAAATTTACAGGAAATTGCACAAAAATTTAGAGGAGATTTTGAGGAATAGGAAGAAATAAGTATTTAAATAGTTAAAACAAATAGAAATATGGAGATAGAAAAGGCATATGCCCTTCTAAAAGAAGGAAAAGTTGATGAGGTAAAGAAAGAAATTGAGAAGGGATATAAGGAATTAGGTAAAATGCAGAGAGCATATATGGAGATGCATAAACATGAACTTGATTACCCAGACTCAGAACTTGTAATAGCTTTGAGTTCACAATTAGAAAGACTAAAACAAGCAACAACCTATGTAGAAAAAGGCACAATAAAACCTGATGAAGTTAAAGGAGTTATTACTGGAGATAAAAAATTTGTAGAGGGTCTTAAAAAACAAATTTATACCAGTATTGGAGAAGGAAAATATGAACATGCAAAAGATTATTTAGATGTTTTGGATTTCATTAAAAGAACTCATAGTAGTAAAGATGCAGGCATACATAGTGACGAGATTGAATTGATTAACGATATTATAGAAGACGCAAAAAAAGGTAAAGTTCTTCCAGAAGATATTGGTAGTTATATAACAAATACACTTAATAAAAGGAGATATCTAAATGCGGCCAGTTCAAAAATTAGTAGTAAATCTGAAGAAGACCTTCGTGTAGCAAAGTATGGCAATATAGGTCGTGTAATTGATGTTGCAGAAAGTTATGATCCTTCTTTGGCTGAAGAGCTTAGAAAACTTCAGGAAAAGTTAAAAGAAACTATTAAGCAAACAGAAGAAGATAAATTGAAAGAACTAAGAAAAGAAATTGAAGCAAAATTTTCACAAGAAACTAAATAATTTTATTTTTTGTTTTTTCTTAACTTTTAATTTTTATCTTTACTTACTTCATAAGCTCTTATTCCCATGAATACCTCCCACAGATTTTAGGCAAATTACAAAATGAACAAAAATCAAAAAAATAAATTATTTATTTGCTATTGCCAGTGAACTCCACCAGGGTTTTATGATTTTTACCACTTCTCCGTCTTCTCCGCTAATCTCCACAGTCGTATTTATTTGATTGGAATAAATCCAAATAATTTTGCTTCTTGTCCCCCTTTAACTATATAAACAGGTCTTTTGTCAACTACATCCAACTCAATGTCTTTTATTTTGTGCATCTTAACCGCTTCTCTTGCTCTTTCAGAAGCTGTTGCTGGTAAAACCTTTACCTGTTTTTTTGTCTTATTAGTCTTTGTGTAAAGTTTCCCTTCTTCTATCTCAATTTCTTCGCTTGTAGTTGCTTCTACTTTTCCAGATTCTAAAATGGATTTACCAATTTCCTTTGCGGGTCTTATTGAAATTTTTCTAATTTTCGTAGCAGGTATAACTTCCACTTCTGTCTCTTTAACTTCTGGAACTACTTTAACCAATTTTCCTGTTTTTACCGTAATTAGTTTTGTTTCTTTCTCCTCTGGAATTGTTATAATCTTACCTTTTGATAAAGGAGCATATAAGTTGTATTCCTTTCTAGCTTCTATTGTTATTCTATAATTAGTGTGAAGTGCGTAATTTATTGCATAAGTAATTAGCTCGTAAGCTCCTGGTTCTATCTCAATTGAGTCAATTGAATCTGCCTTTAAAGTCCCAACAACTATTTTTGGTCCTGATATTTTTTTCTTTTGTATATTTATTTTTCTCTCTTCTTTCCATTTTTCTTTTGCTCACTTATACTTGCTGTTAAAGTAACTTTTTCTCTTGCATAGTTAGATGTATCCCAGTCGTACCAACAGGTTTTTGTATAAATCTCATGAGTAACATTACTTATTGGCTTAGTCACAGATTTAGTACAATCAGTCAATAGAAAATGCTTGGCTTCATGCTTTCCTGCAATGGTAAGAGACATCTCTTTTAATTCATTCGGACCACTTGCAGTTGCTTTTACTGTAACAATTCCAGAAACAGTTTCTCCATCTTTTGGATTTGTTATTTTTACACTACCATAACTCTGTGCATATACTGGCATCACTCCTAAAACTAAAGTTAACACTAAAGTCATCACTAGAAATTTGCCAATCCAACTTTTCTCTTTTGCTTCCATAGATATATTTAGTGGAACAACATATATACTAACTAGAACAGAGGGAACAAGGTATATTATTTCTATGGAACAGATTATTTTTCTAAAAACCATTTTGTAAGCGAATTTGAAAGTGGATAAAGCCAAAATGCTGTTTTGATGGTTTGTGTATTTATCAACAAAAGGAGAGAAAGTTAAAATCAAGAAAACCTCAAAACTCTTCTTTCAAAATCCACAATTTTTCCATTCTCAACTTTAATCCCCTCTTTCTCCAATCTCTTAATTTTCTCTTTAATTCCTAGTTTATACCCTCCAACTTTCCCATCACTTTTAACAACTTTGTAACATTTTATATTTTCCAAATCTTCATTCTCTGACAGAATCCAGCCAACTTTTCTTGGATTTAAATTCAATGTCAAACCAATCTCTTTGTATGTTGTAATTTTGCCTTCTGGAATTTTTCTGAGTAGTTTGAAAACTTTATTATTTTCCATAATAATGGTTTGTTGTTAATCATTATTTTTTATCTCCGTTTTTTATTCTCACCTTGGACCGCTCTTTTCCTTTTTCCAACAAAGGTTTTTATACTATATGAATTCCAAATCTTAAAAGTTGAACAAGACAAATAAATTTCTAAAAATTAAATAATTCCCTTATTTTTCAAATAAACCGAATAATCAGAAAGAATTAAATTTTCTTTGTCTTTTTCTCCCAACCAGCTTTTGACGCTTCTTTCGATTCTTTTTCTTTTATTTTCAATTTCGGGAGTAGTAATAAAAGAAATTGCATCACTTCCGGCTCCAGAACCGTAGGATACCAACAAAATTCTCTGATAAGGTGCTGCGATATCCAGAATCTTTGCAAGCCCCAATAATGAATTTGCAGAATAGGTATTTCCAATAGAATCGAAGACAATTCCAGGTTCAATCTGCTCTGGAGTGAAACCCAATTTCTTTCCAACAACTCTTGGAAACTTAGAATTTGGTTGATGGAAAACAACATAGTCAAAATCAATTGGTTTTAGATTTAATTTTTCCATTAAATTCTTTGCGGCATTCATAATATGTTTATAAAAGGCAGGGTCTCCGGAATATCTTCCAGCATGTTTTGGGAATTTTTCTCCTTCATTTCTCCAAAAGTCTGAAGTATCTGTTGTATAAGAGGCGGTTCCCTCAATAACGGCAATTGGTTCTTTTGAACCAATTATAAAAGCAGCTCCACCATCCCCGGCTGTGAGTTCAAGTTCATCATTTGGTGCTCCCTGAGCAGAGTCCGCTCCAATACCAAGTCCATATCCGCCATTCGTTTTAACAAAATTGTAAGCGTTAATTATTGCCTGCGTTCCAGCTTTGCAAGCGAATTCTATATCGGCGGCAAAACAATCCTCCGTTTTTAGAAGTCCAGCCACAATACTCGCAGTTGGTTTTACGGCGTAAATTTTACTCTCACTTCCAACCTGAATAAATTTAATTTCTTTTCCCTCTATTCCGGCATGTTTCAAAGCATTTAAACTTGAATTGCAAGCATATGTTGCTTGATCATCATATTTTCCGGGAAAACTTTTTACTCCCTTAACTTCTTTTCCCCATACTTTATTTAAAGTTGATAAATCAAGTCTGTATCTCGGTATATAAACTCCATAACCTGAAATTCCGACTTTTTCTTCTGGCAATTTTCTTTTTATTTTTGATTCTTCTACTTCCGGTTTTGCAAAAGTTTTATCAAACTCCCAAACCACGCCGTAAACATGCAAACCTGATTTTGTAATTCCCAATTTTCCAATTCTCGCCACAACTTTATCTCCTATTTCTACATTATCCTCATCAACCAAACCAAAAACAAGCTTATCCTCTGTCTTAATCAGTGCGGTAATATAAGGAACTTTTCTATTATATTGAAATAGATTGGAAGCAACCGAAATTTTTGTTTTTGAATATATCTCTCCTTTTTTCCCGACATTTTCAAAATTGTTTAACCTGAAAATTTTTGGTGCAATTGTCATAACTAGTAAGAAAATTTATTATTAATGAAAAGAACTTTTCAAAAGTTTGGATTGCCTTTTGGAAAAATCTGATTTCTTTTATTTATCCCTATATCAAAATAACTCTGCCTCGTTAGAAATTCATTTATTTTTCATCTACTTTTAATTGTATTTGCAACTTATGATGAATAATCATTTTATACATTCTGAGACCGCTTTAAACTAAACCAAAATTTATTTACGCAAAACCGAAAAAGTAGCCGTTCCTCCCGTTCCGCCAATATTCAAAGTAGCTCCAACTTCCGGATTAACATTTCTTTTTCCGCATCTTCCCAGCAATTGATTAACCACTTCAACAACTTGAGCAACTCCCGTTGCTCCAACCGGATGACCTTTGGCTTTCAAACCTCCGCTTGTGTTCACAAATACTTCTTTTCCATCAACCAGATAAGGAATGGGGGCTTCTCTTTTATTTATGTTTTCATAAGGCAAAAGACTTCTGATTATTTCATAACCTTTCCCTCTTTTTGCAAAACCCGCCGCTTCTAAACAGAGAATTTCATTAATCGTAAAACAATCATGAACTTCAATTAAATCTATATTCTTTGGTTTTATATCTGCCTTTTTATAAGCAGATTCTGCGGCTCTTTTTGCCGAATCCAATATTAATAAATCCGGTCTCTTTGCCAGAGAAATAGAAGAAGTGCTTATTTCTATATTTTCAAGTTTTACAAATTCTACTCCCAATTCCTTGGCATATTTTTCCGTTGTCAAAACCAAAGAAGCAGAACCATCAGAGATTGGAGAACAGTCAAACAATTTTAATGGATTTGCAATATCTCCCCTGAAATCCTCCAAATTTATTTCTTTTCTGAACATTGCCTTTTCATTTAAAATTCCATTTTTATGGTTTTTTATTCCAACAGCATGCAAATCTTCTTCGGTAGCTTCTGTCTCATGCAAATATCTCGCTGCAAGCAAAGCGTAGAGACCTGGAAAAGTGGCACCATTTATAATCTCGGTATCAAAATGGGAGGCTCCAGCCAGAATCCCGGTTGTGGTTCCAACAATCCTATCGGTCATTTTTTCAAAACCAACAACAAGAGCAATTTTATTTTCTCCTTTAAAAGAAGATAACTCAATTTCATCACTTGCAAGTTTTAAGGCAATAGAACTTGAAGCGCATGCCGCTTCTGTCCGAATAACTTTGTTTATCCCCAAAATTTCCGTAATTCTGGGAGCGATATGATCCTGTCCCTCAAATCTGGATAAATTCATATTTCCAACATAACATGAATTTATATCTTCAAAGTCTATATTGGCGTTTTTTACTGCCTCGGTGGAACTTTCAAAGACCAAATCTTCCCAGTTTTTATCCCATAATTCGCCAAATTTGGTAATTCCCGTTCCGATAATTGCAATTGCCATTAATAAATTCAGAAAAATTTAAAATTATAGCATTAGTTAAAATTATATCCCTGCAGTTATATTTGAATTGCCTTAGTTAAAGCAAAGTTTTTATAATTAGACATATCATCCAGATATTTTTTGTATTAAACAGATTATTTCTTTTTCTCTTTTTTCTTTGATTTCTTCAGTAATTTGATCAATCCAAGCCCTTCCTGTTTCATTGTCAGATTCACCCTTATCCGTTCTTCTGAAATAGAAGAATTCGCAACCATTGCTATCACGAAATCTCCCTTTTTTATTATAATTTTTGAATCTTTGCTGGTAATTATATCCTGTTCTGGATTATAAGTCAATTTCTCTTTTGTGATTTGTGATATGTGGACCAATGCATCTATTGGGCCTATTCTGACAAAGGGACCAAATTCTGCCACTTCAGTAACATAACCTTCAACAATTTCATTCTGAACGGGCTGAAAAAATAAACATGTATATGCAACATTAAAATAAATATAAGGCTTTTCTGGCAGAATTTCTCCCGTTTCTCCGATTTTTTTTATTTCAACCACTCCAAGAAATACTCCGTTTTCTTCTTTCAGATGCAAGTCCTCTAATTTTTCTTCTATACTCTCCTGAATATTTTTCTTTAGTTTTTGGGCTTCTACCCCGACTTTTTCCTCGATATCAAGCAAATAAAACATATTAATCAAATTTAGATTTAAATCTTTCTATGCACTCTTTGATCTCTTCAAGAGCTTTTTCTCTGTCTTCCCAGCCGATAATTTCCACTTTTTTATTCTGCAGTTCTTTGTATCTGTGAAAGAAATGGGAGATCTCTTTTAATAAATGTGGAGTTAAGTCCTCTTTATTTTTTATATTATCATATCTTGGATCCTTAACTGGAACAGCAATAATTTTATAATCTTCTTCTCCAGAATCGATCATTCTCAGTAAGGCAACAGGTCTCACCAAAACAACACATCCCTGTAAGATGGGCTCATCTGACAAAACAAGAATATCCAGAGGGTCTTCGTCCTTACTCCAGGTTCTTGGAATAAAGGCATAATTTGTCGGATAAAACATTGGAGAATAAAGAACTCTATCTAAAATGAAAATTCCTTTTTCCGGATTATATTCGTATTTATTCTGGCATCTTCTGGGTATCTCAACAACTGCAAAAACTTCTTCCGGTTCTTTTCCTTCTCCAACAGGCAAATCTTTCCACAAGTTCATAAATATAAGAAAAAATTATATAAATATCTTTGTTGGTTTATTATTATCCATATTTTGTGAATTTATTTGGTTGTAATCTGCAAATATTAATATTGTTGGCAATATATTAAAAGTATTGATAATGATAATTATGAGAACAAAAGGTATTACATTGCCTGTAAATTCGGTAATTATAATTGCGTTGGCAGTGATGGTTCTTTTAATACTGGCGGTTTTTTTTGTTAAAGGCACTGGCAATATAAATAAAACGGAACTTGAAAATGCTTGGACTGCATGTTGCAGTACAATACAAACCATTCATCATTGCAATACAAATGAAAGCGCCTTTAAGTTAAGCGATATAAACCCCGGATATGATATAAACAGCAATGGCACTACAGAGAATTGCGAACAGATATGTAAAATGAAATTTGGCCTAATCGCCGATCATAAAAAATGTGTTTGCGCTTGTCCAGGATGTTGTACTTAAACACAGGTTTAAATTTTTATTTTTTAAATTTTTGATTGGTTGAAAAGAATAATAGATGATACTCTCCTCCCCGAAAATTAAAAATTAAACAAAAACAAAAAAATTGAAAAATTATTTTCTTCTTTTGACTTTTTTCTTGGCAACTTTTTTAACAACCTTTTTTTTCTTTGTTGGTTTTTTACCAGTTACTTTTTTCTTGGCAACTTTTTTAACAACCTTTTTTTTCTTTGTTGGTTTTTCTTTTGCTTTTTCGCTTGCGTAAAGTTTTCTTAGTTCATCAAAGGAAAGTTGCTCCGCAAGTTTCTCTTTGTTCCAGCTTACCGAAACTTTTTTTCTTTTCTTCTTCACCGCCGCCACTAACTTAGACTTCGTTATTACTTTTAACATTTCTATTTTGCTTACCATAATTTAATTAGTTTTGGTATATATAAAACTTTTTATTGCTTAAATAATTGAAAAATTGAAAAACAATCTTTTGATTTTGCAACATAATTTTTTTGCATTGCCTTCCAATCAACTTTCGTTCCCATAAAACTCCTTTTGTGTTCATCACTTAAAATTTTTTAAACCTTTCTTCATTACTTCATTATTTATAGAATTGTTTGATGTAATTTTTTGTTACAATTGTTTTCTTTTATAGATTTAACTTTCCACGAATTTAAAAATAAAAAATAAAAAACAAATTATTTTAATTCTATCTTTATTCCCTTATATTTTGAAGCAACAAAGTTGTAGATTATTGCAAAAATTGCTCCTCCAATGAAACCATATAGGAAGAATATTACTGGGAAAATGATTATTGCCAAACCTCCAACTGCTGTACCCATACTTAAGCCCATTGCACTGGTAACTGAACCCAACATAGCTCCAAGCAATGCTGTAAGTATTCCAACAATTAAACCAATTACTGCTCCAACTAGTCCAAGAACTATTGCGAAACTGAGAACATCAATCCTTTTCAATTCTTGTGCCATAATAAAATAATAAACAATATAATAAATTAATAATATATATTAATTAATGAACTGGAAAAATATTCTAAAAAGAAGTTTTATTTTTTCACTTAATCCAAAGAGATGGTGTCAACCTTTTCTTCTTGATTCGGCTTTTTGCTTTATTTTATTGTTCTATCTCTTGAACTTAAAATATTTTTTATCCTCTTTCTTAAATGCTGTTTTGCTGCTCTTTCTGTTTTTCATCACCATACTCTTTTATACTTTGCTAAATATATGGATAAATGGCGCAATTGTTTATCAAAGTTATAGGGAAAAGAAACGTATTGGAGAAGGTTATAAAGAATCCGGTAAAAAATATTTGTCTCTACTTGCTTCCAGCATAATTGCGGGAATTATTTTGGGATTAATCGGCATAATTCCTTATATAGGTTTTGTGCTCTCCATTCTATTCTCTTTGGCTTTTTTCTTTATATATCAGGGAATTATTACAAGAAATCTGAAGTTTGATGAAACTTTAAGGCATTCGGTAGAAATATTCAAGAAAAGATGGGATTTGGTCTTCGCAATATGGTTTGTCTTGGCATTAATATGTTTTATTGTAATTCTTATTTTTTCAACACCTTTAATTCTGCTTTTGCTTGGTATTTTAACAAAGATTGGCTCTAAAGATTTTATGAATCTATTTCAAGAATTTATAAATCTAAATATGGCATCACTTATAATCTCTGAAATTATTTTAATAGCAGGAATTTCTATCTCAAAAGTATTTAGTATAAAAGCAAAGACGGAATTTTATCTGCAAATTATGAAGAAAAAAATTAAATAGAATCTATCCTCCAGTTCGCCTTTATTTTCGCTCTAGCAAATTTTCCATTTTTATAATTCAGCATAGCAGTTATGGCAATCATCACTCCGTTATCTCCCGCAAATTCTTTTTCAACAACCTTTAATTTTGCGCCTCTTTCTTCACACATTATTTCTAACATTTTCTGCAATCTTTTGTTTTGGGCAACTCCGCCAACCAAAAGCAATTCTTTTTTTTCTGTTGCAGCCAGAGCTCTTTCGGTTACTTCAGTCAACATTGCAAAACAAACTTCCTGAAAGGAATAAAAAACATCCTCTAATTTATTTGTTTTCAACCTTCTGATTGCTTCCGATAAAATCCCGGAAAAATTTAAATCCATCCCCTTAACGTAATAAGGCAATAAAACAAATTTTCCATTTTTTGCAATTTTTTCAATTTTAGGACCCGCCGGAAATTTTAGCCCGGCAGCTCTTCCCAATTTATCTATTGCATTTCCAATTCCAATATCCTGCGTTTCTCCAAGCACTCTGTAACCTCTATTTTCATAAATGACTTGGGTGTTTCCTCCCGAAACATACAAAATAATGGGGTCTTTTGCCTTCGTCAAGAATTTTCCAATTTCAATATGCGCCTGACAATGGTTTACGCCAATCAAAGGCTTCCTTAATTTTTTTGAAAGTTCCCCTGCAAATTTAAAACCATATTCCAAACAGGGAGGCAAACCCGGTCCGGTTGAAATGCCAATCAAATCAATCTCATCAAAACTAATTTTCTTTTTAACTCTCTTTAGAAGTTTGTCTGAATTCTTTCTGTGAAAATTCGCCGCCTCATCTGGAACTATTCCCTCTTCTGGCTTATAATTGTCTCTTTCGTCTGCCAGAATTTTTCCGTTTTCATCAACAACGCCAATTCCAAAAGTGTGAGCGGTGCTCTCAATCCCAAGGACCTTCATAATTACTTTATTGATTTTTCCATCAAATTAATTAGAAAAGAAATAAAATTCTTTAAACTTGAGACAAAATTATCAAATAAATTTTTTTGTTTAACTTCCATGAAATTTCCGGTTATTTTATTGCTCTCTTCCAATTTGTTGGAAAAGTTTTGCTCTTTGCTCCAGATATAAGTCCTATTTAAAATCAACCCCTCTTTAATTACGAAGATTTCGTATTTTCCAAAATCTTCAAAAACTCTGTATTTTCTGCCTGTGATTATGGTTGTATTTGGTCCAACAATAATCATCTTACAATTAGAACAGTTTGACAAATTTATTCTTAATTTTGTGTCATTCCAGATTTTTAATTTTGGATTCTCCTTTGCAATACTTATTTTTGTTTTCTTCTTTTCTGTTTTATCCTCAACAATTTCTTCTGTTACTCTAATTTTGTCCGTTAAATCAAAAGTTTTATGATTAATTTTTGTCCTGATTCTGAAAATATATTCTCCCGGTTTGGCATCTTTTTTAATTTTGTTTGTCAAATTAATGATCTTTTCCTCGCCTTTGTTTAAAGAAACTTCTTCTTTATTTGCTGTCCAGGAACCCGTTATGCATTTTTTCCCTTTATAAACATGGGAATAAATTTCAAAAGTTATTTTCTTGTTTGCCTTGTTTTTCAGTTTTATTGCAGTTGTAAATTCTTGATTTCTTGCCGCCTTTTTTGTCTTGTTCAGAATTTCTATCTTTAAGACTTCTGATTTCTTTTTTGATTTTTCTTTTTTAGAAGAACATTTTGGGCAGTCCGGGCAAGGCTCACATTTTTTATCTCCAATTACAACGATTAATTTTTGGGCAGTCTTTTTAGGATTTGTGTTATTACAATAAGGCTTTGTTATATTTGCTTTTATCCAATATGCTTCTGTTCCGCAGTCAAGTTTTGGAGTGTAAGAAAACTTATTTAAACTACCAACGTTCTTTTCTGAAGTTTTTTGGTCGTGTCTCGAGATGTAATTACCAAAAAAATCTTCTATCCAATAAGTTATTTCTACGGGATAACCAGAATAATTCCCAAAAGTATCATTTACAGAAATATTATACTCCGATCCTTCATTATTGTACCAAATGAGGGGGGCATAAATACTAATGGTTAAATTACAGGGAATTGTTATTGGATCAATTACAGTTATATTGTATTTACAGACCGTTGTGTTATCATAGGTGGTTGTTGCATTAATTATTCTTCCACAAATTGTAAAAGTTCCCGTCTGGTTTGGTGTCCAGTTTCCTGTATTTGCCGTTTTTTGTTTATTTAAATTTATAATATTAAAAGTAGCATTTTTTATAAGGGTGAAATTTGTACTGTTTCCTAAATAAATCCAATAATTAACACTTAAATTTATGCTCCAGGTATCACCACTTTTATATAATGTGTTTATTACTTTAAACAAATTATTGTAAGTTATTCCCAAAATTGCTGTGTTGATGGAAGGGTCTCCGTCAAGAGCCACAGACAGGTTCAGCGTGGGGGGTAGTTCTAAAACACAAATATTTTTAGAAATTGTTTCGTTTTTCAGGTGGGCAAAAATTGTATAATTTCCGGTTTCATTAAATATCAAGTTAAACGGAATATCCGAAATATTTAATTTTGATAGATTTATTTTTGTTGAGTTCTGATAAATATTATTTGCAGAATTTGCAGATAAATTAACAGAAATATTTGTTGCGTTT
>CAYLRQ010000004.1:0-6915 GCA_964386335.1 uncultured archaeon | reverse complement strand
ATGCCTATGATTCAACTCTTGGCACTGGTGCACATTTTGAATTTCGTACAACAGTTGTTCCGGGTATACATGAAAAACAGGTTTTCTTGGAAATCGCAAAATGGATTGGGGGTGAAAATGTTAAATATTATTTGCAGAATTTACAGATAAATTAACAGAAATATTTGTTGCGTTTTCCATTCCACGATTTGCTATTTTAACAAAAATTGTTGCCGTTTTATTTGCATAAATTTCTTCATCTGTTAAAATTTCTAAAAGTTCCAAAGTTGCAGTTTTATAAAAATTCCGTTTTCCGGGGCTTGGAGGAAAAGCAGTCCAAAAATTATTTGGAAGTCTTTGCCATGAATTTTTATCTGTTTTTATATTTTGATTCCAAGTGAAATTGCTTTGTAAGATAGAAGCATTATCATATAAATAAACTGCATCTCCATCATCATTTAATCCACTTCCAATATTTGATAATTCAAAACATGATTTATTGGAGATATTAAAAGCTTTACATCCTGAGTTATTGCCTTTAATGCAATTCTTATCAACTATTAAACCAAATCTTCCGGCTGGAATTGTTAAATTGAATTTATCATTAGTATTTTTATTGTTGCTATTATTGTCTCCAATTTCATAGTTTATTAATGAAATATTTTCTGTATTATCGTTATAAATTTCTATCCATTCACAGTTCTCTAGATTATTTGTATGCGGCATCACCTCATTAATCACAACCTGCCCAAAACAAGGAAGAAAGAGAAACTGAAACAAGAGAAACAACGGGATAATATTTCTCATAAATAAATTTTAACAAAGTTATGAAATGCAAATATTTTCTCTTTTTGATTTTTGCAATAAATTGTGTTAATGCCGCGGAAGTAACAACTTTCGTTTCTCCGGATTGCAGTTTTGAAAGTTTGGAAAAATTTATTTCAGATACTTCTTCTTCTCTGTACATTGCAACTTATGAATTTACAAATCCTTGTATTTTGGATTTATTAAATGAAAAAAATATTTCCGATTTGAAGGTATTAATTGAAAGTTCTCCCGTTGGAGGGATGCCTCTTGAAGAAAAGAAAATTCTCTGTAATCTTGAAAAAAACGGGAAAAAGATTTATCTTTACAAAAAAGAAGGCAGAAAATATCATCATGCAAAGTATATGATAAGAGATAATTCGTCTATACTAATTGCCTCCGAAAATTTTGGTTGTACGGGATTTTCAAAAAATCCCACTTATGGAAATAGAGGTTTTGGAGCAATTGTAAAAGATGAGCAATTGACAAAAGATTTTCTGCGGATTTTTTTCACGGATTTGAAAAATGCAGAAAAATTCAAATGCGATTTAATGAATTATGAAATCAGTTGCAATCCAATAAATGGAGAGTACAAACCAATTTTCAGACCAGAAAAATTTTACAATCAAAGTGTTTATTCAATATTTGCTCCGGATGCAACTTCAGAAATTTTGAATTTAATAAATTCCAGCAATAAATCAATTTATATTGAGTTGTTTTATATTTATAAGTACTGGGGATCAAAAAAGAAAGGTTCTATAAACGAGACGCCAAACCTGTTTTTGGAACGGGTCATTAACAAATCAAGAAAAAAGATAAATGTTAAAATTCTGCTTGACAGTTATTTCTACAACATTGATAAATCAAATCCTGTAAGCAATTATAACACGGTTAAATATATAAACAAAATTGCAAAAGAAGAAAATTTAAGTCTTGAAGCAAAACTAATTAATCTGAATAAATTTGGTTTTGAAAAACTCCACAATAAAGGGGTGATTATTGACAACAAAACCGTTTTGATATCGAGTATAAACTGGAATGAGCATTCGCCAAAAAACAATCGAGAAGCCTGTATTGTGATAACCGGAGAAGCGGCGAAATATTATGCAAAAGTTTTCTCTTATGATTGGAGCGGAAAACATACAAAAAATATTTCAAATATTCCTTTCCAAAAGACAATAATTATAATAACGGTCCTGCTTCTGATTTCTCTAATTTTAATTTATTTTAAAACCAAATAAAAGGCATATTGATATTTTTAAAAACTAAATTATGAATAAAATTGAGTTGAGAGATATTTTAATTTCATGGCTTGCTTTGAGTGTGGCATTTATGTTTTTGTTTGAAGGAGTTGGCATCCCAAATATTAAGACTTTGCTATCTTATCTATTCATCGTTGCTGTTTCTTTTCTCTCTCACGAGTTTGGTCACAGACAAGTGGCAAGAAAACACGGTTTGCGGGCCAATTACAAAATGTGGCCGCAGGGAGTCATCCTTGCAGTTATATCCTCTATGTTTGGTTTTCTTATTGCTGCTCCGGGCGCAGTTGTAATCCGGCAAGGAATTTTCATAGGAACCAGAAGAAAATTAAGAAATATATCTTTAAAAATCTCAATTGCCGGAATTGTAGTGAATATTGTTCTGGGTCTGTTTCTTCTGATTGCCTATTTTTTTACCGGAATAGGTATTTTACATTTGGCTGCATATATTAACATCTGGCTGGCAATATTTAATTTATTGCCGATTCCTCCTTTGGATGGTTCAAAAGTTTTATATTATAATCGCAAAATCTGGGTTCTTGTTTTCTTAATAGCGGTTGGACTTTTTGGAGTTGTAATATATTTGTAAATCTCTTTGGCTTTGTGTTGTACCTACTTGAAAAAATTCACATCTAAAACGAGCCTTCAGCTAATAATGCTTCTTTTGAATACATCTGCTTATTTGAGGCATTAAATTCATGTTTTATCTGTCCTATTAAATTATCTATGCTAAATATTTTCCAATATACAGGAACAAAAGCATTTTTACTTTCTCTTTCTTCTCTTTCAATCTTAAAACTAACTATAATATGCCTTGCATCATGAATTACTTTAAAATCTGTTGGTCTTTCTGCTGGTGAAAAATAAAACGATCTTTGTGTTGTCTGATAGTTTCTCTCGTTGTAAGTTTTGCACTCAATATAATTTGGTCTTCGATGTCTATCTTTTAAGAAAATGTCAGGGTAACCCACGGCTTTCTTTTTGCCTTCTTTTGTTTTTGGTCTATCAGCATTTAAGCCGATTTGGTTCAATGCATCAATCATAAATGGCTCAATATGATTCCCCACTTCATTAGCCCTTCTTGTAAAAATGCCTTGTTTATTGGCGTTTTTTGTGGCAATCTTTGCTGCTTTTATTAAATCCTTCAATAATTGTTGGTCTTTTGGATCATCCTTATTAAAGGGAATTACTTTACAACCAGAAACAGCTTTCATAGCAATTTTGAATGGGATATTGTTTAGTGGTTTAAGGAATTGCTTTATTGTCTCTTCCAACTCTTTTATATATTTTTCTTGCTCGTTCATATTATCCACCATCTAAAATACTTAATATTTCTTTATATCTTTCTTTAGCTCGTTGCAATAATTCAGCATAGCTTAATAAATATCTTCCTATTTTTTCATCTTTAGGATTTCTTATAGCTTCATCGAATTTATTTCCTATAAGAAAACATTCTGTTTGTGATGTATTAGGTGAATGTTTTGTAATTATTGTATCATATTCCAAAATCTGAGCATAATCTCGAGTATTAACTGTGTGGGCCGGTCGTTTTAATTCTATGATTACTACTTTATTTCCAGATGTCTTTACAATTAAATCAGGTCTATCTTTTGCGTGTTTTTTATATTTGCTCTGAATTTCTTTTTCAATTGCTCTTTTCAGAGATTTGTTACTCTCATATAATCTGTATTCGTCATTGAGAATCCAAAGATTTTTTTCAAATAGTTTATGAATCTCTGGGTACTCTAGAGTTTTAATATTATCTATAAGTTCTTCAAATTTTGCGATAACCATCAATCTTGTTCTAAAATGTTCTATAATTATATTGATTTCATATATTCCCCAATTCTGCAGAGCTTTACTTAGTTTTTTAATATCTTCTTTGCTAGCTTCTTCTATCTTTTCTATTAGACTTATCATTTCACTACTTTCAAAAAGTTTGGAGATTATTTGTATAATACTATCAGCTTTTGTGGGCGGCAATTCGCTAAGTGTTGGTATAATCCTTTCTATCATATTTCTAACTTTATTCTCTACGTCATTCCTCATTTCTTTAGGAATCCTTAGAAGCATTTTTTTAAACTCTGAACTTTGAAGTAATTTTCTTTTTCTTTCTTCAGCCTGCTCTTTTTCCAATCTGCCACATATATCAATTAATTTATCTTCAATCCATTGTTTATATCTCAAATACTTTGGGTGGTTTTTATTTACCCCATCCCTACTAGTTGAGATTACGAACTCATCTAATTCATTTGTAGGATTTTCAGGATCAAATGATGGAACTTCAATTTCACCATATATTCTTTCAGCTACTCTGTACCAGTGCCCATGTGAGTTAATATCAAACAAAGTTGGACCAAATATCCTCCTACCCCTTACTGTAGTAACAATGCCTGCCCTTAATTTATAATTCCTCAGCGTTGATGGTTTGTCTGCTATTAATATATAACCCTTAACTTTTCCACATCCTTCAATATCTTCTTCTATATTTCTTCTCTCCACATTTGGAATTTCTGGTGGAGAAATTTCTTCACCATTAACGAATACATGAAAATTTTGTTTTGAAAGAAATTCTCTAGCAAGAAATCTTCTCATATCTTCTTCATTAATAGTTTCTACATGGGGCAACAAATCTTTTAAAATAATAGTAGTACCTTCAGTCTCATTTGTATTATCCTCTTCTATAGGAAATTCAACACTATCAAGGGTTTGTCCTTTTATTTGATTTCTATTTATCTCGAAGGTATATCTTTTTTTATTTTTAATTGTTTCTATTTTCATTATATTTGCGATACCTAAACCCGCCAGTTTTCCAATTCCCTTACACCCTATTTTCAATCTCTTGAATTTTGGTGTTTTTTCTTGGAGGCGATTTTTACTACCTAGATTCATATAAATATTTTTGATAAATGCTTTATCCATCCCAGAACCATTATCTTTTATTATTATATTTCCATTTGATAAGTCTTTTGGTAAAGTTATGTGTACCTTTTCAGCATCAGCATCATAGCTATTAGCAACTAATTCACTAATAGCTTTAGGTAAACTACTGTACATTGCAAGACCAATATGATCCAAGAGCCTTCCATCAACAAGAAATTTTATTTTTTCGCTCATTTTGTTCCCTCAGGTTTTTGGAATATCAAAATATTTTCTTTTTGCATAACATTATACAGTCCAAAAATTATTTTATCAATATTCTTTATTAGTTTGAAACCAATTTTTTCTGCATAATTAATCGTGAAATCAACAGTTTTAATCCTCTCGCCAAAATATGAAGCATCCCCTATAACTATAACACAAAATTTTCCTGGTTTTAAAACTCTAAACATCTCATCAATACTTTTCATCATATCTTGATTATAAAGTTCAATTCGTTTTGCACCTGTTCCTCTTACACCTATAAATTCATCTCTAATCTTTTTTGTATCAAAACCCAACGCTTCTAAGGCATGTGCATCATTCTTAACATAGTCTAAAGCAATTGAATAGGGCGGTGATGTAACAATTCCATCAACACTATTATCCTCTAATTTTAGATTTCTTGAGTCTCCTTCTTCTATTTTAACCTTACCTAATTTTATTCCAACTTGTTTTATAGCATCGTTAAAATCTTCTACCGATTTAATCATTTTTTCAACATTTACAGAAAAAGCCTCATTAAAATCTCGCCTTCTTCTACTCCTATCACTATGTGCTATGAGTTCAGCAACCAAGAAAAAATTTCTAACCTTCTCATTATCTATACTTTCTATTGCTTCTCTTAATTGTTTCGGTTTTTTATTAAAATTCATCAATGTTCCGCCATTATGCTTTAAAATCTCATCTTTAATTGATTTTATTTCTTTTAAAACATCAATAGATTGTGTTTTAACTTTTGATATGAGTACACAGACCGGCGAAACATCTACACCTATACTATTTATTCCCAAAATCTGTGATTCCAAAGCAGTTGTTCCACTTCCAAGAAATGGGTCAAGAACTAAATCATCTTCTTTAACTTTAATGAAATTTAGCAACGCTCTAATCATCTGTGGGTGAAATTTCCCTTTATATGGATAAAACCAGTGTGTTATATACTGATTAATTGATTTTGTCTGATTAAATCGAATTAATTTTTCATAATCAGTAGTTTGTCCATTTATTCTTTTAAAATAAGCAACTCTTTTTTTCAGCAAATCTCGGTCTCCAGAAAGTAATTTAAACTTACGCATGCCATTTGTAGTTTCAAATTTAGCAGATAAACCCTCTAATTCAAGTTTTGCCAACGCTAATTCATATATAAATTGGACCTTATCCATTAATTCCAATTCCATTTTATCAGCCATAATTAGGAAATCCTAATTATTTTATATGTTTTTAACTATTCTTACCCAACCCTTTCTCAACTAATTCCTCATTCAAAGTTTTATCAGAATCCCGTAGATAAATTTTTGCAATCCCTCTTCTCCACTTTCCTCGTTTCTTTGTTTCAACAACAAATTCATTTCCATTGTCTTGCAGTCTTTTCTCAACATATTTTTTTGCTTTTATTCCAAGTTTGTATTCTTTGCTGTTCTTTTTAACCCTAAATATCTCTGGTGTGTTTACTCCCGCAAGTCTTAGCCTCTCTTTCAATTCTATATAAAACCCCAAATCCATTATTACTTCAATAGTATCTCCATCTACTACACTAACAAGTTTTGCCTTATATTTGTAGTCTGGTTCTATTTTAATATTTTTGCTACTTATATCTTTTCTTTCTGATTTACTGAGTTTCTTCTTCATAATATTTTTATCTACAGAACAAATAATATATAAATTTACATGTAAATACTTCTAAAAAGTTTATTTAATTTCAAATTTAAAGAACATGAAAGGGCCAAAATTCCTT
>CAYLRQ010000003.1:23900-30370 GCA_964386335.1 uncultured archaeon | reverse complement strand
ATTAAAAACGATAAGAAAGAGTATTGAAGAAGAATTTAATGGTAAAGAAATTTTTGAAAGGGATGGTCGGGGTAATTTAAAAATTATTTCTTATGTGTACAGACTTAAAAATAAAAAACTGATAGAATGTGAGGAGAGGGGCCAAAAAATAAAATTATATTACTTAAGTGAAGATGGAAAAGAGATTTATAATTATATAACACAATTGGAGTCATTTTCTTAAAAGATAATTTTAGTAAATATATTATGCCTGATTGCATATTTTGTAAAATTGTAAGAGGAGAAATTCAAACTTTAAAAGTTTATGAAGATTCTTTAAATCTTGCTTTTCTAGATATAAATCCTTCTTCTTTAGGGCATACAATCATAATTCCAAAAAAGCATTACCAAAAATTGGAAGAGATGCCAGAAGAAGAAGCAAAAGAATTGTTCTCTGTTATTTTTAGATTAACAAAAATTATCCCAAAAAGTGTTGGAACAACAGATTGCAATATCGGGATAAATAATGGAAAATTCGCTGGACAGGAAGTATCTCATCTGCACTTCCATATAATTCCAAGATTTGAAGGAGACAAGGGCCTGCCAATGCAAGGTCTCGTAAGAATGGGAGTAAAAAAAGAGGACTTGCCCAAAATTGCAGAGAAAATAAAAAAAGAGATTGAGGATTCTGAAGTATTTAAAGAAAGTGAAAAATCAGAGGAGCAAAAAAAAGAAAAATCAGAGGAAATAAAAGAAATAAAAGAAGAGTCAACAAAAAGTTCTGAAAGAGAGTGGCAGGAATTTAATCTTGAAGAGCAGGATAAAGCTCCAAATTATTCTGAAGCTAGAAGAGAAGAATTTTATTAGACCTCATAAAAAAGTTTTAGGGGAGTAAGAAATTGTTAAAAAAATATTTTTTTCAGAAAATAAAATATTGAAATTCTTGCAGGATATGAAAAGTTAAAACATTCTTTATAAATTTATGTCGGGGTGGCCTAGCGGCTAAGGCGCTGCGCTCATAGTCCAACACCTCAAAGAAAGAAGAAAGAATATGAGCTTTGAGATGAATCGATGATTTTGGCGCCGGGAAACGCAGAGATCGGGGGAGAATTTTTAAAAAATTCCTCGAATTCAAATCCCTCCCCCGACACTAAAATCAAAGAATTGGAAAAGTTATGGACATTATTGAAAAATTAATAAAAAAGGGTTATTTGAAGACTCCAAGAATCATATCGGCCTTCAGAAAAATAAAGAGAGCTGATTTTTTGCCTGAGAAATTAAAAAATCTCGCAGAATTAAACGAACCGTTGCCAATTGGTTTTGGGCAGACCATCTCACAGCCACTAACGGTTGCTTTTATGCTTGAACTTTTGCAACCAGAAAAGGGAGATAAAATACTTGACGTTGGCTCCGGTTCCGGATGGACAACGAGTTTGCTTGCAGAAATTGTCGGGAGTAAAGGGAAAGTTTATGCAATCGAAATAATAAAAGAATTAAAAAAATTGGGTGAAAAGAACGCCAGAAAATACAATTTTGTTAACAGAGGAATTGCAGAATTTATTTGCGGAGATGGTTCTAAAGGTCTTCTGAAAAAATCTCCTTTTGATAAAATCCTTGTTTCTGCTTCGGCAGAGGAAATCCCCGCGGAATTAAAGGAACAATTAAAAATTGGCGGCAGGCTTGTTATTCCGATTAGAGATTCAATTTTTCTGATTGTGAGAAAAACCAATAAATTTGAGGAAAAAGAATTTTTCGGTTTCAGTTTTGTTCCTCTGGTTAAAAAAGATAGATACTAATTATTTAAAAATTTTAATTATGGAATACCCGCATTGTATCAGTTGCGGAAAAGGAGTGATTGGAGAAAACTTCGTGAGATTTAAATGTCCTCGCTGCCGGAAAGAAGACATTATACGGTGTTCCGTTTGCAGAAAAAACTCAAAAATATATGTTTGTAAAAAATGCGGTTTTGAGGGTCCATAATGGGAGAAGCAATGGTTGTTTATCGGATAAATCCATCTCAGGATAAAATCGCAGAAATTAAAGAAAAATTATCTTCTCTCGGAGCAAAGGAAATACAGGAAGAAGAAATCGGATTTGGCATTGTATCTCTAAAAACTGTTTTTGTTCTTGAAGACAAGCCAGATTGCGTTGGAGAACTTGAAAAAAAAATTGAAAAAATTGAGGGAATCAATTCCGTTCAGGTGGAGGGAACAAGTTTGATTTAATTAAGGTTTAATAGGTGATTATTTTTTTGAAAAATAATGAAATTTAGAAGAATTATTTTCAAATTATTCTTATTTGTTCAATGCTTATTTGAAATAAATATTAATTCTTTCCGTTGTAGCAAAAGTATTTCGCTTTTACTTGCTTTCACACATTCAAATAAATTAAAAATGGCACTTTTGATTATTTAATATAATAATTTCCAAAATAAGCAGAGTGAGGCCAATAATTTTTTTGTTTTGCCTCTGAAACCATATTCTCTCCCCACCATAGGATAGCATTTCCAGCCATGCAACTAACGAAACTTCCAACTCCTGCTACTGCCGCACCCCCTCCAGAAAAGAAATCTATCGCCGCCTGCAATCCCATATCAACTGCAATAGATAAACTATACACACCTGCTGCCTCCACATCGTGAATGCCCGTTGGACTTGTATAACAGAACCCTCTGGTATCGTCTGCAGAATAAGAAACTTTTAGACAATCTACTTCTCCATAAGCTGGAAGATTGAACATCAGAAGTTTATTGGTATCTTTTTCTGTTGGGTCAATATCTTTGCCATAATCTGTTTTTTTTGGAAGAGTTACTTCTGAAAGGTTTACAATTGTTTGCACTATTGGAGAGTTAATGGCTTTTTCAGGGTTGCCGGTAAAGAAATTTATTAAACCAGATCCGGAGCTTTTAATTTCGTCAACAAGAGAATGTTTTTTTGGAAGAACCAACTGCTCAAAATATTTATTTGACTCTGGAATGTGCGGGGGATTGGAAGAGTAATGATCAACAGCTATTTTAACATTATTCAAAAGCCTATTCATTGTTTGACCGGACCTAAAAAATCCGGTATAATCTCCACAACTGCTGACGTTAATAATTTTTATTGAATCTGTCTTATCGCTGTTAATTCCATTTTTATAATAGCTCATATTCCATTGCAAGCAGCACCATTTTGTTGCATCTACTTTGATCTTTTTTCCCTCTATTGTATCTTTTTCCAAGGTTGCATCTCCTTCTTTGCTCCAATTGACGCATTCCAACCAGAGATTGCTGTGACCGTCACAAGTGGAATAATCAAAAACATAGGCTGGCAAACTTAGTGGCTCGCAGGCAATGTTCTCGCCAGCAGATTTATCAATTATTATATCATTACAATATAAATCAAATTCCTTATATAAATCACTAAATGGAGAATATTTATTCAGATTAAAGGAAATTGTATAAGTGGTCTCTCCTCCAATTTCATCTATGCTAACACTTATGTCCTTAGAATCAACTGTAAATGAATTCACGAATTCTTTTTTACTATTTTCCAGATAGGTTCTATTCAAATACACATCGCATTTTAAATCTAGATCCTGGTTTAAGATTGTGCAATTAATAGAATACAAATCCTGGGAGGAAATGTCAAAATAAGGGATCGATTGATAATTGCAATTGCATTTGTCTTTCCAGATTTTTATTTTCCCCCGGCAAGGGCTCGCTGTATAAAATCTTGTGTTTGATTCCCCTCCGATAATGAACTTTGCAAACCTATCAAAGAATGTGGTTGTTGCTGTTTTAACATTTCCCTTATAAGGATATTTCTCTAATTGTACCCAATTAATCCCCGCTTCTCTGCAATCTTCCAAGGGATAAACCGTGATTGAAGGATTTACTTGAGATTTTAAACAGAGGGCGTGGTCAGAACAGGGATAAAATTTTAACATTGAGACATCAGCGATAGAAAGAGCCGTGCTGGCAATAAAAGATGATCCCATCCAGACACCTTCTCTTGTTGCGATTCTTGCACCGGCCCTTTCTAAAGAGATCTTCTTGCCCCCCTTTGCACCAAATCCAAGCTCCCTGTAAGCCTTTGCACTTTTTATTAATCCGGGATTTTTTCCTTCTTCTCCAGCCTTAAGGAGAATTCTAGTATAACTAAAAGGTGTGTCGTCATCAAAAATATCGCCAAGTTTATTATTTTTTATATATTCCATCTTTGACTGAAACCTGCTGATTCCCCGCACATTTTCAAATTTTTCATATATTTCGTCTGCCTCTGAAAATTTTGGTTTAAAGTTTTCATCCAGCAAAATATTTCTGACTGCTTTGAATTCTTTTCCAGTAATTTTTTCTCCATTTTTTAATTTTTCTGTTATTCCGATGAGAATATTTCTTTCTTTTTCTGGAAGTTTGTATAAGAAAGAGGATCTGGACAAGTCTTCACCAATATATTTTCCATATTCCTTGTATATTTTAGCATATTCCGTTCCCGCCAGTCTTTCAACAATTTGTTTAAATTCTTTGTTTGTAATTTCTTTATTAAAAATTTTATCAATATCTTCAAGAATTTCTTTTGAAACTTCTCTACCCTCCCTGCCTGACACTTTTGATAGATATTTTACAGCATCTTCGCTTTCTTCAAAAACTTCTCTCGCCACTCTTTTATGAGGAATAAGTTCATCTATGTTTTTCCTTGCAATCCATTTCCATACTTTTCCGAGATTCTCTTTTGTTATTTTTCCCATCTTACCAAGAACTTTTCTTCTGGTAGACTTCATAAAAATCTCTTCTCCGGCTTCTTCACCAACATCTTTTGCCAATCTGATGGAATTTTCAACTTCCTGATCTCCAATGCTTCTTACCACCTTCTTAAAAATTTGTTCTTCCGCTTCTTTAACAGCTCCTTTGGCAGCCATTTTTCCCGCTCTTATAAAAGTTCCGGCAAAAGAAAGGGGCGCCATCGCCAAACATGTTGCCATATCTATTCCATGCGCAAAGCCCGAAGACAATCTCATAGATTCAACTTTGCTCCAACCCACCCATCCAGAATCTTCACCTCTCGGAAAATCTTCATAATAAATAACATACCATGGATCCCCAAATGATTGCAAAGTCAACATATATTTTAAGGCATTCGTAACAGAAGTTTTTCTGCCGGTTATCTTATTTGTAATTATGGTTATTGGATCCGATGCCAATCCTCCGCTCGTTAATTGCTGAGGAAAATTAACATTTACTTCTATTGGTTTCCCGGAAACGCAAACGGCATTCATTGCGGTCTGCAAATTTTTTGCCGTGATTTGCGCCTGCTGCTCATACTGATAAGTGGCATAGATGCCAATAAGTTTAAATACAATCAGTAAAATAAATATGCATGCGATTAAACCAATTACGATCTCCATGCCATGAGAAATACCTTTGTATTTATAAGCCATAATAACTATTAATTTAAAAGTTGGTATATTAAAATCGTGAAGTGATAATTCGGACAAGTTCGGTTTGGCTGGCAGACTGTAGATAAGTTTGTTGGTTTAGATTCTGTTAATGGGGAAGAAGGAAGAACATTTGGTTTCGCAAAAGTAAAAAAAAGTTCTCTAAAAACAGGATAAATGCAACACCAAATCGGTCAGTAAAAGGTTTAAATAGTTTTATTTAATTTTTAATATGGAATCAATAAAAATTCAAAATGTTGTGGTATCAACACACGTGGATGTTACCTTTCCTCTTACAAAGATTTCAGAGACTTACGAAAATGTAGAGTATGAACCAGAAGCTTTTCCGGGGGTGGTGGTAAGATTGAAAGATCCTAATATAACGGCTCTAGTCTTCAGATCTGGAACAATAGTGTGTGTGGGTTCAAAGACCGAAAAAGAAGCCATTCAGGGAATAGGAAAAATTATGGATATGATTCGAAAGCTCGGTGTCAAAATACCCGAAAAATATAAAACAAAAATAGAAAATATTGTTGCCGTTGGCACTTTGGGATATGATCTTAATCTGGAAAATCTGGCTTTTAAAATGGAAGATTCTGAGTATGAACCAGAAACTTTCCCGGGATTGATGTGCAGACTTACAAATCCCAAAGTTTCGTTTTTAATTTTTTCAAGCGGCAGCATTGTCTGTGTTGGAGCTAAAAAACTCAAAGACGCAAAAGATGGTTTGAAATTAATCGAAAAAAAACTTAAAAAATATTCTTAATTTTATTTTTTTATTTTTTGATATGGTAAATAAGTTTAAGATGATTGGTTTTGATTTAGATGGCACTTTGATAAATTCCATAGATGTCTGGCTGGATTTATTTAAAAGGGTGTTGAAGAATTTTAAAATCAATGCCGAAGAAAGAGAGATAAAAAATTTGTTCGGCAAAGAATATAAAAAAATTGTTTATTCTCTGGCGCCAAAAGAAAAGGCAGAAGAAATTATAGAAAAAATAAAACAAGAAAGAAAAAACAATTTGTTTTTAAACAAATTCAAACTTTTTCCCTTTACTGAAAAAGTTCTTCTGAAT
>CAYLRQ010000003.1:18553-23890 GCA_964386335.1 uncultured archaeon | reverse complement strand
AACAAATTTCGATTAAATAAAATGGTTGATTTTTGTATTTGCGCGGGAAATGTAAAAAAGGGAAAGCCGGAGCCGGACATGATTTTGAAAGTTTTAGAGTTTTTCAGAATTCCAAAAAAAGAATTTATATATATTGGAGATACCTCTTATGATGTAGAAATGGGTAAGAGGGCTGGAGTAAAAACGGGGGTTGTTTTGACTGGAGTTTTAGATGAAAAAGAAGCAGAAAAACTAAAACCCGACTTTATTTTTAAAGACATAAGAGGAGTTTTAAAGATAATTTAAATATTTTTTGGACTTATAATTTCTGATTACTTTACTTTCGCCTCTATTTTATTTTTTCCTGTTTTTTTCAACATTAATTTTGTTTTTCCGGAAGGCAATATCATCTCATTGAATCTAATATTCTCAAAAGTTCTCGTATAGTTTTTATCTCCGTCTGAAAAAGAAATGCTGTTTGTTGAAAAGTTTATGTTTCCTTTTTTTATTTTTATATCCAACATTCTTGAAGAATTTATTGGTTCTGAAATTAAGTCAGAGATGGCAAGGATGATAAGATCTACCTGATTTTTTCCCTGCTCGAAGGCCAATTCTTGTTCATATTCTTGTATTCTGGGAATTGCCGTTTGAAAAACCAATCCAACAATAATTATTGAAAAAGCCATTATCAAAACAACTGAAACAACAACATTCATAAATATAGATAATAATTTGTTTTGTTAAAGACGGGCTTTTCTCAATACAACAATTATAATAATTTGCAAAAACCTTTATCTATCAATATTTCGGCAAAATCTTCATCTAACTCTTTTTCTTCTCCTCTTTTAAAAGAGCATGTCTCTCCGGAAGGCAATAACAATTCGGGTAAATCTTTTAAAAAAATAACTTTTACTTTATTATATTTCGTTTCATTTTCTAAATTTTTTGTTTTTTCCGGTAGAGAATTTTTTTGTTTAATTTCTTTTTCAACCAATTCTTCTGTCTCACATAGTTCTTCCATATGTTTTTTATTTTGTTGTTCGTATTGAGTTAGTTTTGTTTCAAAATTTGTTTGATATTCTCTAAGAACTTTAACCAGGTTTAAATATAATTTTTTTTCTTCTGGTTCCAAATTTTCTGGAAGGGTGTCTGTTTTGTAGGAAAGCGAAGCAAGATTTAATATTTTCTTCTTTCGAAGCTCAAATAAAGAGAGAATAAGATTTTTTGCCGCGGATTCTTCCAAAGTTCCTTTTTTTAGTTCGAGATATGCCGCCGCATTTTCAAAAAAATTTTCGGGTAATTTCTGCAATCCCTCCGTTTTCTCTTTTTGTTTAACTTCTCTTATTATCTCATAAGTTATTATCATATTTCAAACAAATTTGAAAAATAAGATTTTAAAAGGTCAAAAGGTTTTTTTGCTATTGCCAGCTTAATTTCTCTTGTTCTTCCATATCTTCCTTTGGACACAACTTTGGCCGAAATTAAACCAAGCATGTCGAGTTCCGAAATTAAATCCGAAACTCTCCTCTGGGTTAAAAATCGGTAACCATTTCTTTTACAGAGTGAAATATAAATATCATATACATCTCCCGTTAAAATTTGGTCAGCACCTTTTTCAAAAAGTTTAAATATTGAATATAAGACCAGCTGAGAATGTCTTGGCTGTAATTTAGCCAATTCAACAACCCTGTCCAATTCTAGTTTTTGTTCCGCCAAAGTTACGTGTTGTTCGGTTATTTTGGAATCTTCATTTCTTTCCGCTATTTCGGCTGCCACTCTCAACAAATCCAAAGCTCTTCTCGCATCTCCCTGCTCCTGCGCCGCCAGAGCTGCACACTTGCTTATAACGCCTTCTGAAAATACATTTGGTTTTAACGCTTTTTTTGCTCTTTCTTCCAATATATCTTTTAATTGAATCGCGTTATAAGGAGGAAAAATTATCTCTTCTTCCGATAGAGAACTTTTTACTCTTGGATCCAAATTTTCCGTAAAAGAAATGTCGTTGGATATTCCTATAAGTGTGATTTTTGATTTGGTTAATTCTGCATTTATTCTTGTTAAATTATATAACAATTCATCACCTATTTTTTTAATTAACGCGTCCAGTTCGTCCAAGGCGAGTAAAAGAATTTGTTTCCTTTTATTAATCAGATCAAATAATTTATTATAAAGAGTTTCTGTTGGTAATCCGGTTTCCGGGACTGGAAAATTCAATTCTTTTAAAATATAAGCGAGCATTCTGTATTCTGTATCTGAAGTTTTTCTTAATTTGCAATTAATATAGATGGTTTTTAAATTTTTATTGTTTACAGCAGACAATTCCTTAAAAATATAATTCACCACAACTGACTTTCCCGTCCCCGTTGTTCCATAAATAAATATGTTGGAAGGTTGTTCTAATTTTAGAGCCGGAGCCAGAATTTTCGCAATATTTGAAATTTGTTCGTCTCTATGCAATATTTCATTTGGAATATAAGAATGTGTTAAAATATTTTTATTTACAAAAAAACTTTTTTTATCAACATATTCTAAAAAATAAGTCCTAAGTTTCTCCTGCATACCTATATTTCGTATGGAAATAATATATTATTTTCGATTTTTAATAATGGTTTTTAAAGAATATATTATTAAATAAATGTGCCTGCCCCCTTGATTTCTTATGGAAATAGATAATATAATAATATATCTAACAAATTATAACACTGTAATAATATAAAAAACAAAACAATATGATAAAAATAAAATCAAACAAGAAATTATATTACATAAATCAACACCCATTTAACTAAAAAATTTTCCATATTCTGGATAAGGAGTTAAGAGAGAGTGTATTTGGTATTTATGATAATATATTGTCATTTTATCATCATAGTGAAATATTGGTATAAAATTCTAATAAAAGAAAACACACAATTCCTTTAGTAGAAGAGATAATAAAAAATACTGGTTTAAAATTAAGTAATAAGTTGTATGGGGTAAAATATTTATATTTTACCCTCTTCTTACATAATATATCCAATTCGAAACATCTTTTACTTCTCTGTTTTCAGGGTTTTTATCAGAAGGGTCCCGTATGTAATGACCACATGGAGAAATTAACTCAGAATGAGAAAGATCATTATTTATTTTTACAGCAGAAATCTCTTCTGGAAATATTGCACCAAGTATTAGTATTTGTCTTCCTAAACTACTATTGTCTAGATCATAACAATCTTTAACACATCTATTTGCTCTTATTCTAAGTTGATAAATTGTATAATCTTTCTTTTTCCTTGTTATTGGATGGGTTGGTGCGAATACTTGCGCTTGCTCAGGATTAAATGTTGCAGATAACAAAGCAGTATGAAGATAATATGAAGTATGTTGATCAAATAATTCGCGAATTAAATTATCATCACCATTTTCAATAATTTCTTTCACTTCTATAACATGGCTTGGTAACCCTACACTTAAAGCCCTAGATAAGAATCCTTTTTCTTCATATCCTCTTGGTGCACCTTTATATAAAATAATTTCTTCATCAGGATTTGAGTTTACATGATATTTTGGATCAACTTTAGAATAATCAAAAGATAACTCGGTCTGACTAAAAGGATTTGTTGGTAATTGTGATATTCCTTTTATCCTTTCCAATATCAATTTCCAATCTGTTTCTTCTATTGATTCACTTAAACTTTGATTCATAATTATAACTAAATAATAAATATATGTGTGCAAAATCAATTAAAATTAACAAATTCTGTTGTGGAAGCAAGTAGTCTAATAAGACTGGTGGTAGACAAGAGGATAGTTCCACCTTAGAAAGGCAGAGGAAGGAGAGGATATAGAAATGTGCCAAGAATCAAAACCTCTTTATTTGTTATTGATTTTATTGAAAATATCTGCATCTATAAACAAATTTACGAATTTTGGTTAATTCCACACCTCTTGTATTAAACCATAGATATAATTCAATATATACAATAATAAACCCCTTTATATAAATACTATTTAAAATATCTGTTTGTTTCAATAAAAACCATATTTTAATTTAGTGGGTTTCGAATGGAAATATAGGAGGGAGAGAACAATATATTATTACATTGTTATAATCTCAGGCTTTTATTAAAATCGTCCTCGTAGAGGTATTTAATTTATATAGATAGGTTTTACCCACTCTTTCTCTTTCAAGATATCCCTCTTCAACCAATCTTTTTAAAACATTATTTACCGCTCTCAAAGCGTGTTTTTTACTTGGATATTCCGAAAACTCTTTTATAAGTTCGTTTGGAGCCAAGGGTTCTTTTTCTGCTATAATATTTATTATTTTTTTCTGTTTTTTTGGCAATTCTTTTAAATTTTCAATATTTATCTTTTTTTCTTCTTTAACTACAGATTCTCTGGAGATTAAATGGGTATCTATTAATTCTGCGTTTTTTTCGGCTCCCAGGTTTAATAATTTGTTACAGAGAAGTATAACATCTCTTGGAAATCCTCCAGTTCTGGAATAAATATATTCTATTATATTATATGTAAAGGGTTTTATATCCGTTCCTCCCACCAATTCTATTCTCTTGCGTATTAGATTTTCTACTTCTTCTTTTGTTAGAGCATTCAATTCTACCCTCTCAACAATTCTTTTTTTTAGTGTTGCCAGATTTTTTGTTAAAATTTCATCAAAAATGGGAAGCGCCGAGAACACAATACTTAAATTTTGCACCTGATCGGAGAGAACTCTTAACCATTCTAGAACTTCTATACTTGCTTCATGAGATTCATCAATGAAGAGGACTCTAGGTTTTTTTATAACTTTATTTAAGAAACCCGGCAGATCTTCTATTTTTTTTGGTTTTTTTATAAATATTTTGATAAAAAATGGCAAATCTTTAATAAAATAAGAATATATATTTATCAAACCAGAAATATCTCTTGGAGGTTTGTTTAACACCACAAAATCCTGTTTTATAGATTTGAGATAATAGATCAGACTTGTTTTTCCGCTTCCGGTTGGTCCCGTAAGCAATATTATTTTTTGTTGCTGATCAATATTTTTTATTAATTTTTTTATCTGTTCTCTATACCCCACCACCAGTGCTGGATTAATCTCTAAAGTAAATGGATTTCTTTCTAATCCATATTTTTTAAACCACTTCCTGTACAACTCCATCTCTTCCATATCAATAAGTTCACGTGAAGTTCACGTTGTTCACATTAAGTTCACGTTTTGTTCACGTTGTTCACGTGAAATTTATCAGCTTCTTATATAATAATATCTGATATTTATTAATAAAAAGAGAGCTTTAAGCGGAATTGTTTATAACCTTTTTTTATTTATATGTTTTTGACGACCTTATTTTATTATAAATTGTTTATTTAAAC
>CAYLRQ010000003.1:0-18453 GCA_964386335.1 uncultured archaeon | reverse complement strand
GTTCACGTGAACTTCTTATTTTGGCTTAAAACCATAAAATATTGATATTTACGTTCACGTTTTGTTCACGTTGTTCACCTCAAGTTCACGTGAACTTATTTAATTATTTTTACATATTTTTAGAATTTTATATATTTTTTTCATCTCTTTTTTTTCAATAAGGTCTCTTATTTTTGGTTTCAATCTTATAATCCTTAACCCAAAATATTTACCTTTATTGTCTTTTACACCTATATTATCTACAATTTCATTTATAACTTTATCAATATAGTAATGAACAGTTGATAGAGGCATTTTCGTTTCTCTTGCGATCTGCCGTATCCACAGCCCTTCCGGATTTTTCGCCAAAATAAACAAAATTTTATTTATCTTTTTTGTCTCTTTTAACTCTTTCATAAATAATTATATTATTTATTTTTGAACAGTGTTCAAAATACTTTATCAAATATTTATATATCCTTTATTTTTTGCGAATAAATGGCAAAAAGAAAGCAATATCGTAAAAAACCGACAAATTTTTTTTAAATGAACACTCACAAAAAGTTCGTAAATATTACACCGTTATAATATTGGAATTGTTCTCCTAATTTAAAATTTGTAGTAATATTTTTGTGGGTTGAAAATGGCATATATTTTTGTAACGGGAGGAATAATATCTGGTCTGGGCAAAGGAATAGTGACTGCTTCCATTTTAAGAATATTAAAATCAAGGGGCTATAAGGTAACGGCGATTAAAATAGATCCTTATGTAAATGTGGATGCCGGAACTTTACGACCAACAGAACATGGAGAGGTTTGGGTTACTGAAGAAGGAGGAGAAACAGATGAAGATTTGGGCCATTATGAGAGATTTATTTGCGAATCTTTAACAAAAGATCACAATATAACTACGGGCAAAATATATTATTCTGTTATTGAAAAGGAAAGAAAGGGAGAATATCTTGGAAAAACAGTTCAATTAATACCCCATATAACAGACGAGATCAAAAATTGCATTAAAAATGTTGCCAAAAAGACAAATTCAGAGATAGTTCTTATTGAAATTGGAGGTATAGTGGGAGATTATGAAAATATTATTTTTCTGGAAGCGGCCAGACAGTTAAACAGGGAAGAAAAGGTGGTATTTGTTCACGTTTCTTATGTGCCCATTCCAAATAAATTGGGAGAACCGAAAACCAAACCCACACAACAATCAGTCAAATTATTGAGAGAATTGGGAATCCAGCCGGATTTTATTATTTGCAGGTCCAGAGAAAATCTGGATGAAGTCAGGAAACAAAAAATCTCTCTTTTTTGCGATATTCCAAAAGAAAATATAATAGATGATCCGGATATTGAAACCGTTTACGAATTGCCTTTGATTTTCGAAAAACAAAATCTTTCAAAAAAAATATTGAACAAACTAAATTTAAGCGAAAAAACCACGAACTTCTTAGATTTAAAAGAATGGGAGGAAAGAACAAATATATTAAAACAAAAAGATCGAATCGTAAAAATAGGCATTGTTGGAAAATATATTGGTACGGGTAATTTTAAATTGGCGGATTCTTATATCTCTGTTGAGGAAGCGGTAAAACACGCCTGTGCCTTTTTGGGATATAGGCCGGAAATCGTATGGATAGACTCTACCAGAATTGAATTGAATCTTCCAAAAATTCAGGGGATAATCATCCCTGGAGGTTTTGGTACTACCGGCATAGAGGGAAAATTGAAAACAATAACTTACTGCAGAGAAAATAATATACCTTTTTTAGGTCTTTGTCTTGGTCTCCAACTTGCAGTAATTGAATTTGCCAGAAATGTTTGTGGATTAAAAGATGCAAATTCGACGGAGATAGATGAAAACACAAAAAACCCGGTAATAGATATTTTACCAGAACAGAGAGATATAATAAAAAACAAAAAATATGGAGCTACGATGAGATTGGGAGTTTATCCCGCCGTTTTAAAGGAAGGAACAAAAGTTTATAACTTATATAAAAAATTCAATCTAATAAAAAATAATATAATTTTTGAGAGACACAGGCACAGATATGAATTAAATCCAGAATATCACAAAATTTTACAAAATAATGGAATGATTTTTTCTGGATTTTCTCCAGATGGAAAGCTTGTTGAATTTATAGAACTGCCAAATCACAAATTCTTCGTTGCAACTCAGGCGCACCCGGAATTTAAATCAAATCTGTTAAATCCGTCTCCTTTATTTTATGGTTTCGTGGAAAGTTGTTTGAAATAATTCAATACTACTTCGCCGAAAAAGAAGTAAAACAAAGAAGCGCTTCTTTTTATGGAAAAATATATTCTGAAAAATACCAGCACCATTGAATATGAAAGAATTCTGTTTTGCGAGGATTTCTCATTAGAATTGTTCTCTTTTTTAAATCTTTTTAATATCCCTCGCAATAATTTCCACCATTCCCTTATAGACCTGAATCTCTCCTTTTACAGATATTTGGTCCCCTTTCTTAAATAGATTTTTATTAACATTAAACATCACGACCGATATCTTCTTATTCTCTTTTAACTCCAGAAACAAAGTTTTTGATTCCGATAAAAAAGACTTTGAAACCGTTCCCCGGGTTTTTATGGTTTTTCCAATATATCTGTTATCTATCTCCGACAACTTTACAAAGGGTGGCGCCACAAATATGCAAATTAAATAAAGACCAATTAAACCAAAAAAAAATCACGAAGACAGAAAGTCTGATAATTAATTTATTGGATGACATATAAAAAAATAAAAAAGGAAAAATAAAATTACTTTTTCACAGGTATCTCTATTGTTGAAACATTTATTTTTCCGCCTTCCTTTGCTTCCAATTCCTCTGTTCCGATCTTCACTTCGCCAATTTTTGCTTCTTTGGCAAATTTGTTTTTAACAATTTGCGCTATATCCACCGCTTTGCTGATCGTTTTTCCTCTGGCTTTTATTACTACTTCTCCGTCACTTTCCGAAAGTTGAGTTATGACTGCAAGGACATAACTCATCAAAGGCTTTTTTCCCACCAAGATTTCGTTTCTTTCCATTTTCTCACCTCAACCAGTCATATTGATGAGCTAGTTGAACTATTGTTCAGTTGTTGTTATCTTTATTATAACTACATAGAAAACTTTAAATAAGTAAAATTATAACAGTGTTATATTTTTCCTCCAAAAATTTTAGGTTTAATCAGTATTTGAGTTTTATTCCGCCAATTGCAACTAACTCTTATTTCCAACAATGTTTTCGGGAAACTTTATAAGTTAGAATGGAAGAGCTTTCCTTATACTCTTTAAAGAATAACGCTCGCCCGCCAACTTTCTCAGCCCTTCTGGCTTTGAACCTTCACTTGTTCAGGGCAACTAACAGCAATTAGACGGCTCACCCCTTTGCAGATGCTCGACCCAAATTCGCCTTCGCACGCTCCAGCGAACTTTGTAAAATAACCTATGTTAAATCTTACCCCTGCTCCTTTCACTCTCTCTATTAAATATCAACTCTGACACTTTAATCCTAAACTTCCTTAAATCTCCAAAATTATAATTATGATCAGAGAAATCGAATTAATTAATTTCAAATCCCACAAAAAAACAAAACTGAAATTTACGGAAGGAAACAACATATTTGTAGGTATTTCTGGTTCGGGAAAATCCACAATTCTTGACGCAATTTGCTTTGGGTTTTTTGGCACAACACCAAAAATACAAAAGAAGCGGATAAAAATCTCGGATTTGATAATGGACAAGCCTTTCAAAGAGGAGTCGGCAAATGTTAAAATAATTTTTGAGAGCGATAAAAAAAATTATGAAATTAATAGAAGCATTTATTTGAATAAATCTTCTTACGCAGAATTAAGAGAAAACGGCAAATTGATAGCAATAAATCAGGCTCAGGTTACGGAAGCAATTGAAAAAATTTTAAAGGTGGATTATGAGTTATTTTCAAAAGTGATCTATGCAGAACAAAATAAACTCGATTATTTTTTGACCCTCCCTCCTGGAAATAGAATGAGCGATATAGACAATTTACTAAAACTTTCAAAATTTGAACTTGCGAGGGCAAAAACAACCACTCTTCTAAACAAATTCAAAAACCAGAAAAATATGAGGGAAGAAACTCTTTCGAATTTTGATGAGAGAGATTTAAAAGAAAAAAGACGGGAGATCGAAGAATATTTAGAAAAATTAAATAAAGATTTGTCTTCTTTGGAAGAAAATACGAGAAAATTAAACAATCAACTGGAAGAAAAGGAAAAACTATTGGAAGATTTAAAAGAACAAAAAACTAAGATGGAGAACAAGAAAAATATGCTGATTGAATTAAATGCGACGATTTCGGTTTTTCAAAATGAACTAAAAAAACTTCCAGAAAAAGATTTGGGAGAAATAGAGAAAAAATTAAAACATGAAGAAACTTTATATAACAATCTTGAAAAAGAAAAAATAAAGAGAGAAAAAGAAATATCTTTCCTGATTTCAAAAATAAATGAATTGGAGAAGGCTTTGGCGGAGAAAAAGGAAGGCGAATTATTTTTACAAACCTTTGATGAAGAGAGAATCAGAATACTGAAAAAGGAGGCGGAAGATTTAAAAAATACTCTGGTAACCTGTGAACTAAAAAAACAAAATCTGGATGAAGCCATAAAAAATCTGAAAACTTCAAAAGAAAGATGCCCTACCTGCGACAGAGAGCTTCCAGAAGAGAAAAGAAAGGAATTGATAAAAAAGAAAGAGGAAAAATTGTTTTTGCTCAACAAAAAAATCATAGACCTAAAAAACAAATATTCCTCGAAGAAACGAGAATTTGAGTTGGAGAATAAAAATATAGAAAAGGCAAATTTTTTTAAAAAAAGAATCGAACAACTCAGGAATGTGGAAGGCGAGTTATCGCGTTATCAAAAAAAACTGGAGGAGATAAAATATAAAGAAATAGATCTTTCAGATATAAAGAAGGAAGTCATGAATTTAAAAACCTTGTTTGAGGAACTAAAATCCGCGGAAATAAAAAAACAAAGGTTGAAGGATTTAAAACGAGAAAAAGAAAATATTGAAAGAGAACTTAGAGAGATTTCTTTTGATGAATCTGTATACGAAAATCTTAAAAAAGAAGTTGAAGAAATAAAGAAGAACTTATTAACTTTTAGATTGGACCTTAAATATAAAGAAGAAATAAAAACAGAAAAACAAAATAATCTGAAGCAAATAAAAAGAGATCTGGAATTTTTACAAATAAATAAAAAAGAAATTTTGTATCTGGATTACGCGATTTCGGTTCTGTCTGATTTTTCTTCCATCTTGATTGAAGTACAGGAAATATTGAGAGAAGAATTCGTAAAAACTTTGAACGAGGTGATGAATGAACTTTGGAATTATATTTATCCTTATGAGGATTATATAGGAATTAGATTCAAAATAGAAAACAGAGATTATCTTTTACAACTTTGTGATTTAAAAAACAGATGGATAAATGTTGAAGGTTTTTCTTCCGGGGGAGAGAGATCCATAGCTTCTTTGGTTATGAGAATCGCCTTATCCATTGTTTTAGCCCCGAACTTAAAGTTGTTGGCATTGGATGAACCGACACATAATTTAGATTCAAATACGATCAAAAATCTAACTGAAATTTTGAGAACAAAAATTGCAGAGTTGCTCGATCAGATTTTTATCGTAACTCACGATGAAAGACTTATTCAGGCCGGCACGGCATACATATATGAATTCAGAAGAGAATCTTCAAAAAAAGAGCCGACAAAAGTGAGAGAGATAATTATTTAATTAATAGCCAATCCCAATATCCTAATCTGAACCCCAACAAATTCGCCAAATTTTTAAGGAGATTTCATAATCACGCTTCGCCGATTCCAAAATGTTTAGAATATGCGTTGCTTAATAAAGTTGTTTTGATGATTTATTCGGGAGACGCTGTTTATATTAAATTTTAAATCTACATTATATCTGTGAAGTACTATGAACGCCGAAATTAGAAAATTAAATTCTAAATCAGAAAAATATTCAGGGAATCTGGAAAAGGTTTTGTATGCACTGGAAAAAACAATTGTGGGACAGAAAGAGATACTGGAAAAATTGTTAATTTCTTTAATTGCGGACGGTCATGTTTTGCTTGAAGGTGTGCCCGGTTTAGCCAAAACATTGATGGTGAAAACACTGGCGGATACAATAAATGCAGATTTTTGCAGAATTCAATTTACTCCGGATTTGTTGCCGGCGGATATAATTGGAACAAAAATTTATGATCATAAAAAAGGGAATTTTTACACCCAGAAAGGACCAATATTTCATAATTTTATTCTTGCAGATGAAATCAATAGGGCCCCTCCAAAAGTGCAATCTGCTTTATTGGAAGCTATGCAGGAGAGACAGGTTAGCATTCAAGGAGACACCTTTAAATTAGATAAACCGTTTTTGGTGATTGCAACTCAAAACCCAATAGAAACAGAAGGGACTTATAAATTACCAGAAGCGCAGGTTGACAGATTTGCAATGAAATTATTGGTTGCTTATCCAAAAAAAGATGAGGAGAGAGACATCATCAGGAGAAACACGCAAGGACTTGAGATAAAAACAAAGAAAATTTTCGATTCCAAAAAAATTGTTGAAATTCAAAAATTTAATCAAAAAATTTATGCCGATGAGAAGATTGAAGAATATGTCGCCAGAATTGTAGATGCCACAAGATATCCGGAAAATTATAATTTAAATATAGATGGTTTAATTGAATACGGGGCTTCTCCAAGGGCTTCTATCTGGTTAATTTTATGCGGAAAAGCTTATGCTTTGCTTAGAGGCAGAGGATATGTCATACCCGAAGATATCCGGGCTGTTGCTCATGATGTCTTGAGACATAGAATAATTTTAACTTATGAAGCCGAAGCGGAAGAAATAACTTCTGATAAAATCATTGATGACATTCTGTCAAAAATACGGCCTCCTTGATTTAGTATGAAGAAAATTGTATATCTGGCATTAACCGTTTTATTTTTATTGAGTTTTTACAATCTTCATAATATACATCTGCTTGACTATAAAATAGACTGTCTTTCAAAAGAAATTAGCAATCAAAAAATAATATATGCAATTAACAGCAATAAGAAACTTTATTATCCAATAGAAAGAATTATCCCCATAGTTGCCGTTTCGAGCAGGGGAAAAGGAGTGGTGGGAAATTTGACCGTGAAACTAATACCGGGAAATAACAAGGTTCTCATAAATACGAATCCCTTCCTTGAAACGGATATCCAATACTCTGTAAACAAAGCCGTTACTGTCGCCAAATTGAAATCAAATTATACTTTTGACAGAGATTTTCTGTTTGATTTCAAAGCCGGAAATGCTGAACTGGTGGGGGGAGAAAGTGCCGGGGCGGCAATTACTATCGCAACAATTGCCGCTCTCCAAAACAAAACTCTGAAAAAAGATGCGGTAATTACGGGGACAATAAATGTTGATGGAAGTATAGGAAGAGTCGGCGGAATTATAGAAAAAGCAAAAGCAGTTGCAGATGCCAACTACAAATATTTTTTAGTCCCGAAGGGACAGTCTAATATAACCTATTATGAAAGAGTTATAACAAAGGAACCCGTTGGATTTGGTTTTGAAATATTGAATACGAGATATGTTCCAAAAACAATAGATTTAAAAGAAATTGCAAAAAAAGAATGGGGTTTGGAAATCATAGAAGTTTCTACAATAGATGAAGCTTTGCCTTATTTTATCTAATATGCCAAAAGTAAAAGAGGTTTTGAAGAGAATAAGGAAAATTGAAATAAAAACAAATAAATTGGTAGAAGGATTAATAGCAGGGAATTATCACTCCGTTTTTAAAGGTCGCGGAATTGAATTTTCCGAGGTTAGAGAATATATACCAGGGGACGACGTTAGAACAATAGATTGGAAAGTTACTGCGAGATTTAATTTACCCTTCGTAAAGGAATTTATAGAAGAAAGAGATTTAGATATTTATATTGTCTTTGATTGTTCTGCAAGTAATGAGTTCGGTTTTGAGAAGAGCAAAAAAGAGATAGGTGTGGATATTGCAGCGTCCATTATGTTCTCAGCAATTAAAAACAACGACAATGTAGGTTTGTGTTTATTTACAGACCACATTGAAAAATTTATCAGACCCAGAAAAGGCAAGAAATTCGTTTTGAGATTATTGAGAGAATTAATATATTATCAACCAAAAAATAAGAAAACAAATATAGAAAATTCTTTAATTCACCTAAGCAAAATTATAAAGAAAAGAGGGATTTTGTTTATACTTTCAGATTTTTTATCTGGCAATTTTGAAAAACCGTTGAAATTTTTAAAAAACAAACACGATGTAATATTAATAAAATTATCGGATAGCCGAGAAAGAGAACTCCCGGATATAGGATATATTCTGCTTGAAGACAAAGAAACAGGCGAACAAGTTTTAGTTAACACTTCTGATCAAAAATTTAGGGAGATTTATAATAAGAAAGTCGAAGAAGAAAATAAAAGATTATTAAATAAAATGAAAAAATTTAAAATAGACATAATACAGGCAGATACGGAACATCCTTTCTATGTGCCCCTTGTAAAATTTTTTAATTTAAGAACCAGGAGGAGATAGCATGTTGAGCTTTGGAGAACCTGAGAGATTAATAGCCTTGTTAATTTTACCTTTTTTGATATATCTTTACAAAATTTACAGAGAAAAAAAGAAAAAATCTGCTTTGAAATTCAGTTCAATTGGAATAATAAAAGAAAGTTTAAACAGAAAGAGAACTTTTAGAATTCATTTACCCTTTATTTTAATTTTAATTGCCATATTGCTTTTAATAGCAGGTCTTGCCGATCCAAAAATACCTTTGAAAACGGCAAAAGAAGGAATAAATGTTGTTCTGGTCATAGATGATTCTGGTTCTATGAGCGCTACAGATTATAAGCCTACGAGATTGGATGCAGCAAAACGAGCTGCAAAAATTTTGATAAACAGTCTGCAACCAAAGGATTATGTGGGAATTGTAATTTTTGAATCGGGAGCAACTACCGCTTGTTATTTAACACCTTTTAAAGAAAAAGCAATAGAAAAACTGATGGCCATAAAACAGAGAAATGGAAGAACGGCAATAGGTGACGGGTTGAGTTTGGCGGTTGACATGGCAACATCCATACCGAATAAGAAAAAAGTTGTAATTTTGTTGAGCGATGGCGTAAATAATGCAGGGGTTGTGACACCGGAGGAGGCAATAAACTTTGCAAAATCAAACAAGATTCAAATTTACACTGTTGGAATGGGTTCTGAAAAACCTGCAATTTTGGGTTACGATTTCTTTGGAAATCCTCAATATGCTAAATTAGATGAAGCCGCTTTGAAAAAAATTGCCAGGGAAACCGGAGGAAAATATTACAAATCTGTTAATGAAAATACTTTGAGCGAGATTTACAAAAATATTGGAGAAAATATAGAAAGAGATTGGGAACAGGTCAGCATAAAAGATTGGTTTTTTGCAACCGTTCTTGCAGTACTGTTAATTAATGTTTATATAATTTACGGCAAATATAGAATTGTAGTATGAAAAGAATTCTCTTTCTGATTTTTTTGGCTTTATTCTTGCAAAATATCGTCTTAGCCAATTCTCTGCAAGTTGAAAAAATTATTGATAAATCAGATATAAAAACTGGAGATAATGTCACCATTCTCCTAAAATTTACAAATCCCTTTGGAAAAAAAATACCAATAAAAATCGTTGATAAAAATGTCTTTGGAAATAACGGATTGGATATTAAATGTTTTGAATATGTCCTTCCAGAAAAAAGAGAGACAACTGTGGCTTATGAGCCAATAAAACCCTTTAAAGCCGGAGAATACACAATAAGTCCGGCGCAAATAAATTATACCAATCCGGAGACTGGAAAAAAGGAAACAATAAAATCAAATTCTCTGCATGTTTCAGTTAAAGATTCGGGAATTAAAGGGCAAATTCAGGGAATAACCTCTATTTATAGATGCAACGGCGTTAATATGCAGTCGACCACCTATTCTTCTGGCGGTTCTTTTACTATGCAGGTTGGTTCTAACATCCAACAATCAAATCAGCAAACAAATCAACGAGGACAAACTATCCAAAATAAAATAGAAAATAATCAACTTAATCAAAATACCAATGCCATAAAACAACAAATGGAAAAGCAGATCCGGGAACAAAAACAGATGGAAGAGAGTTTCAGAAACAATATTGAAAGCAATCCAGAATTTCTGAAAAAACATGAAAAATTGTTAAATTCCGGCTATCAGTTAAAGAACTCTTCTTTTAATCCAAAATCAAACAATACTGGCACCTTTGAATATCACTATCAAAAACAAAACGGTGAAACCGCCGAAATAAAAGGAGAAATGGAAAACGGAACAATGAAAAATTTAATGAGTTTGACCCAGGAGGAGAAAAATGCAATATTGGATAAACTTAGAAAAAATAAAAAATTTAAAGAGCTTAATGAAAAATTATTGAAGCTGGGTTTCAATCAAAGTAAAATAGAGTTTAAGCAAATCACCGAAAATCAAACAAAAGTTACGGTCAATTATCAAAACAATCTTGGAGAAAACAAGAATATTACGGCAGATTATATTAAAGATGAAATAAAAAATGTTAATCTGGAAGAAAAAAAAGAGCGGAACGATTTATGGATTTTACTTTTGATTGCAGTCATTGGTTTGGTTTGTTTGATTTATAAAAAATATTTCAAGAAGACAGAAGAAGAGGTTTTAGTACTTCCAGAGAAGAAGATGAGATCAGTTGCTTATAAAAAAGAAGTAAAAAGAATGATTTCCGAAGCCGAAGAATTATTTAAAAATAAGAAAGAAAAAGATGCCTATGAAAAAGTATCGCAGGCACTAAGATTTTATTTCTCGAACAAATTAAAAATAAATGCAGAAATAACCAACACCGAATTGCTTAAAGTATTGAAGAAAAGAAAGTCCAAGGATTATAAAAAAATCAAGAATTGCCTGAATTTATGCACCCTGGTTGAGTTCGCCAAATACAAAGCAAATAAAAAAGATTTTAATAAAATAATTTCTATCGTTAAAGATATTGTGCGGGTCTGAGATAATAAATCAAAAGCAATAATTAATCCAATGTTTAGTGAAGTAGATGGAAATTAAAATTATATTACGAATTTGAACGGTTCGAAACCGAAATATAAATATTTATTTATTATTATATATATGACAGGTCTGTGGAAATTTCACTGCAAGAATGGAAAAGAGAGGGGATTTCTCGCACTCTATATTTTGCATTCTCTAAAGAATAAACCAAAGTCCGGTTATGAAATATTAAAAGAAATTGAAGAGAAAACCAAGGGAAAATGGATGCCAAGCAAAGGGACATTATATCCCGTTTTGAAGCAGCTCGAAAATGAAAGATTGATAAAAATAAGCAAAATAGATAAACGCTCAAAAAATATATTTGAACTTACCAATAAGGGCAGGAGCACATTAAAACAAATAAGAAAATATAGGGAAGAATCACGGAAAAAAATTCTATTGTTTAAAGAGTTATTCTTAGATATTTTAGATAGGGATACTTCGGAGATTGAGAATATTCTTTTTGAGATTAGGGCCATATATCATAAAAACTCCAATAGAAATAAAGAGAAAATCAAGAAAATACTTAAGAACTGTATCTCCGAATTGAGAAGGATTGATTAATATGACGGCAATAGAAGTTAAGAATCTGACAAAGAATTTTGATGGTTTTACGGCAGTGGATAATATAACTTTCAAGATTAAGAAAGGAGAACTTTTTGGTTTGCTGGGACCGAACGGAGCAGGCAAAACTACGACAATAAATATGCTTTCAACTCTTCTCACTCCAAGTTCTGGACATGCCAAAATAGCCGGTTATGATATCATAAAAGAAAGAGATGATGTGAGGAGAAATATAGGAATAGTCTTTCAAGAACCCGCTTTAGATAACAAATTGACCGGCAAAGAGAATCTGGAATTTCATGCCATGATGTATGGAATGAATAAAAAAGAAAGAGAAAAAAGAATAGTTGAGATTTTGGAACTTGTTGAATTAAGTGATAAGGCAAATATTTTGGTGGAAAATTATTCCGGCGGCATGAAAAGAAGATTGGAGATAGCTCGTGGTTTGGTGCATAAACCAAAAATTTTGTTTTTGGACGAACCAACACTTGGCTTAGATGCCCAAACAAGAAGGCACATCTGGAATTATATTAAAAAATTAAACAGAGAAGGAGGTATTACGATCATTTTAACTACGCATTATATGGAAGAAGCCGATTATCTTTGTGACAGAATAGCCATAATAGATCATGGCAAAATTATTGCGATAGATAGTCCAAATAAATTAAAAGACAGTCTTGGAGGCGATATTATAACATTTGAAATAGAAGGAGACGATGAAGAATTTGTGAAGTCTATTAATAAACTAAGATTTGTGAAATCTGTTAAAAAACACGATAGCAAGTTGACTGTTGCAGTGAAACAAGGCGAAAGGAGAATACCCGAATTAATAAACATAGCCCAGAAAAAAAGAGTGGATATTATATCCGTAAGTTTGCATAAACCAAGTTTAGAGGATGTATTTTTGCATTTTACCGGAAACACTATTAGGGAAAAAGAAATCAGCCAGAGAGGAAGGAATATGGAATTTGCAAGAAGAAGGTTTGGAAGATGATTAACCTCACAGCAATATATGTTTTGTGGCTTAGAGAAATGAAAAGATTTTTAAGAGCAAAATCTAGAATTATTGGGACTTTGGCAATGCCTTTCTTCTTTTTAGCATTTCTTGGTTTGGGTTTCGGCAATATGAACATTCCAGGCATGGCAAAGGGAATATCTTATATTAATTTTTTGGTTCCAGGCATTGTTGGCATGACCATGCTTTTTACCTCAATGTTTGCGGGAATCTCTGTTTTATGGGACAGAGAGTTCGGTTTTTTAAAGGAAATCATGGTTGCACCGGTTAATAGAATTTCCATAGTAATCGGTAGAATAGTTGGAGGAGCAACGACCTCCGTGCTTCAAGGATGTTTAATTTTGGGAATTTCCATTTTGATGGGATTCAAAATATCAGGGATATCTGCATTTTTGTTGTCGGTTGTTTTCATGTTGCTCATATCTTCTACATTCATTGGTTTGGGATTGATATTTGCTTCAAAAATGAGAGATATCCACGGATTTAGTTTAATAATGAACTTTGTAATCTTTCCGATCTTCTTTTTATCGGGAGCTTTATATCCCTTAAAAAATTTACCCGTCTGGATACAATACCTTTCATATCTTGATCCATTGACTTACGGTGTAGACGGTTTGAGAGGAGTGTTAATCCATGTTTCATCATTTTCTATTCTTTTTGATTTCGCAGTATTGGTTGGTTTCTCAATAGTTATGATTTTTCTTGGAGCATATTTCTTTGAAAAAAGCGAATCTGTTTAGCCATAAAACCACACAAAATATTAATTAAACAATCTCACCTTTCTTATGGGACTTACTTATGCCGATAGCGGTGTTGATAGGAAAAAGAGAAGCGAAGCGAAAAAAAAATTCAAAAGTTTCGAATCCACATTTTCATTCAGCAAACACGGAAAAATAATCAAAACACCCTTTAATACTCTTTATCCCATTAGCGAGGACATTTTTCATGTTAAAACAAGCGATGGCGTTGGAACAAAGGTTTTATTATCCGAAGCCGTAGGAAAACATGACTCAATCGGAATAGATGCTGTTGCAATGGTTGTTAATGATTGCATCAGGTGCGGCGCAAGACCAATTGCCTTAACAAATATTATTGATATAAAAAAATCAGAACCCTCGCTAATTGCAGAACTTCAAAGGGGCCTTCAAAAAGGCGCCGAGTTATCAGAGTGTCCTCTCATGGGAGGAGAAACGGCAGATGTCCCGGAACTCCTTAACACTCTCTACCATATTAACTGCGATTGTGTTGGGGAAGTTCACAGAGACGAAATAATATCCGGTGAAAGAATTAAACCGGGAAATTCAGTTATAGGATTTAGAAGTTCAGGACCCCACAGCAATGGAATATCTCTTTTAAGAAGGATTCTTTTCAAAAAATGGGGAGGTTGCTTTGATTTCTTTGATATTCCCGACGGATTTGAAAAAGAACTCGTTTATTATGCACTTGAACCCACAAAAATTTACGTAAGAGATTTTCTTAAAATAAACAAAGAGTTCGATGTTTTGGGCGCAGTTCATATAACAGGTGATGCATATCTAAAATTTCAAAAAATCACAAAATATGGTTTCGTTTTTGATAATTTCAAACCGCATCAGATTTTCAATCTTATCAAAGAATCCGGGAACATTGAAGACTCCGAAATGTTTAAAACTTTTAATATGGGCTGGGGGTTTGCCGTTATAGTGAATGAGAGAGACGTTGACGATATCCTTCAGAAAATACCCTATTCAGAAAAAATAGGAACCGTTGCTAAAGATAAGGGAATTAAAATATTATGGGGGGACAGAAAAATTCTGTTATGATCTATGGCGCACAGAATAGAAGTTGGTTTTAGGGAAGGTGTAACTGATGCTCTTGGAGAATCTGTAAGAAAAGGTATAGCCGAAACCCTGGGGATAATATTGGATTCTGTTAAAACAATAAGTGTTTTTACTATAGATGCAGAACTTACTAAAGAAGAGCTTCATGTCCTCGGAACCAATCTTTTTGCAGACCCGCTGACACAGGAATTTTCAATTGATTCGCCACATGCCAAAGATTATGATTGGATAATAGAGGTCGGTTTTAGACCTGGTGTCACTGATAATGTTGGTAAAACATCCAAGGAAGCAATTCAAGACATATTGAAAAAACCAATTAACGGTGTGTACACTTCAAAACAATATGTAATAAAAGGAAAGATTGACAGGGAAACTGCCGATAAAATAGCCGATAAATTTCTTGCGAACAAGCTTATAGAAAGAAGGGTTATCAAACACTCCTCTGATGTTGATATTCCTATAACAATACCCAGAGTTAAATTGAAATGCAAACCAGCTGTTTTGGAAATAAACCCGAATGTTTCAGATGAGGAGCTGACAAGAATCAGTAAAGAACGTGTTTTGGCTTTGACGCTTGAAGAGATGAAAGCCATAAGAGAATATTTTAACCAGAAAAAAGTTAAAGAGGAAAGAAAAAAACTCGGTTTGAGTGAAAATCCAACTGATGTTGAAATTGAGGCAATTGCACAAACATGGTCAGAACACTGCAAGCATAAAATTTTTAATGCCTTGATAACTTACGCTGAAGGTCAAACAAAGGAAACGATCAATTCCCTTTTCAAAACTTTTATCAAAAAATCCACAGAAGAGATATCAAAAAAAATAGACTGGCTGGTATCTGTTTTTACTGATAATGCGGGTGTTGTAAAATTTAATGAGGATTGGAATATTGTAATGAAAGTTGAAACGCACAACAGCCCATCTGCATTGGATCCTTATGGAGGGGCCCTTACCGGAATAGTCGGCGTTAACAGAGACCCGTTGGGAACAGGCATGGGCGCCAGACTCATTGCAAACACAGATGTTTTCTGTTTTGCTTCTCCTTTCTATGAAGGAGAAATACCAAAAAGACTCATGCACCCAAAAAGGATATTTGAAGGTGTTAGGAGAGGCGTAGAGCATGGCGGAAACAAATCGGGGATACCTACGGTCAATGGGAGCATAGTTTTTGATAATCGATATCTTGGCAAACCTCTTGTATATTGTGGGACCGTAGGAATAATGCCAAGAGAAATCAACGGAAAACCTTCGCATCTGAAAGAGATAGAAAACGGCGACCTTGCCGTTATGGTTGGCGGGAGGATAGGGAAAGACGGAATACACGGCGCCACTTTTTCTTCTGAAGAGCTTCATGAAGGGTCTCCTGTAACAGCAGTTCAGATAGGCGATCCAATAACGCAAAAAAATATGATGGATTTTCTTCTTGAAGCGCGAGACCTTGGTTTATATAAAACCCTGACAGACAACGGAGCTGGCGGTCTTTCATCTTCAATAGGCGAACTGGCACAAATATCGGGCGGTTGTGAAATATATATTGACAAATGCCCCTTGAAATATCCCGGATTAAACCCCTGGGAAATATTAATATCTGAATCTCAGGAAAGAATGACGGTTATTGTTCCTCAAGATAAAATTGAGGAATTTATGGAGCTTTCCAGAAGAAGAGGAGTCGAAAGCACGGTGGTCGGTAAGTTCACCAACAGCTCAAAATTTCACGTTCTTTTTGAGGGAAAAACCATTGCTTATCTGGACATGGACTTCTTCCATAACGGTGTTCCGCAAATGAAACTTAATGCTGTATGGATGCCGCCCGAACACAAAGAGCCCGACTTCCCCGAACCAGTTGATATGAATAAAACACTCAAAGACATGCTTTCAAGACTAAACATATGCTCGAAAGAATACGTGGTGCGACAATATGATCATGAAGTTCAGGGCGGTTCTGTTGTAAAACCATTGACAGGCAAAGAAAATGACGGTCCAAGTGATGCCGCGGTTATAAGACCTGTTTTGGATAGCTTTGAGGGGGTTGTCATATCGCACGGAATATGTCCAAAATACAGCGATATTGACACCTACCACATGACCGCCTGTGCCATTGATGAAGCCGTAAGAAACGCTGTTGCAGTTGGTGCAAATCCAAACCACCTGGCAGGGCTTGATAATTTTTGCTGGTGCGATCCTGTTAAATCAGAAAAAACCCCCGACGGAGAATATAAACTTGCCCAGCTTGTAAGATCAAACAAAGCACTATATAATTATACAACAAAGTTTTGCGTGCCTTGCATCTCAGGAAAAGACAGTATGAAAAACGATTACATGATAGAGGATATAAAAATCTCCATACCGCCCACCCTTCTATTCTCTGTTGTAGCAAAAATTGATGATGTCAGAAAAGCCGTTACAATGGATGCCAAAAAACCAGGAGACATGGTTTATGTTTTGGGAGCAACAAGAGACGAACTTGGCGGTTCTGAATATTATGCTATGAGGGGTTTCACGGGAAAAAATGTCCCAGAGGTTGATGCAGATTCTGCGATAGAAAGATACAAAAAACTGCACACGGCAATAAAACAAGATTTGATTTCTTCCTGCCACGACTGTTCAGATGGCGGTTTGGGTGTTGCTCTTGCAGAGACTGCCTTTTCCGGCGGACTTGGCATGGAAATAGACCTGAGAAAGGTTCCCGTTGAAGGGCTTGAAAGAAACGATAAAATACTCTTTTCCGAAACACCAAGCAGGTTTGTTGTAACAATACCACCGGAAAACAAAGAAAAATTTGAAAATGTAATAAAAACCGATTTCTCTTGTATAGGAAGAGTAACCAAAAATCCTGAATTTATTGTAAAAGGGATTAACGGAAAAATAATAATCAATTCAAACATTGAAGAGCTGAAAAAAGCGTGGAAACAAACTCTGGCGTGGTAATATGGCAAAAGCGCTTGTATTGACGGGTTACGGAATCAATTGCGACATGGAGACTGCGCATGCTTTCAAACTTGCAGGGGCAGACGTCAAAAGAATGCATTTAAATGATATAATTGAAAACAGCAAAATTCTTGAAGACTTCCATATTTTTGCTTTTCCTGGAGGATTCTCTTTTGGCGATGATATTGCATCAGGCAAGGTTCTTGCCAACAAAATTAAATACAATCTTTTAGAGCCTTTTGAATCCTTTATCTCTGAAGGCAAGCTTGTTATTGGAATCTGCAACGGGTTTCAGGTCATGGTAAAGCTTGGAATCCTTCCCGGATTCAACGGAGATTATATGAAATCTCAAGAAACTACCCTGACTTTTAATGATTCTGGAAGGTTTGAAGACAGGTGGGTTTATCTGAGATGCAATCCAAAATCAAAGTGCGTTTTCACAAAAGGAATAAAAACACTCTATCTTCCAGTAAGACACGGAGAGGGGAAATTTATAACAAAACCAGAAGTTTTGAAGAAGCTGAAAGAAAACGAGCAAATAGTATTTCAATATTCCGACAACGAAGGAAATCCCGCAATGGAATATCCATTGAACCCAAACGGCTCACTGGAAGCAATTGCCGGAATTTGTGATGAGACCGGAAGGATACTTGGAATGATGCCCCATCCGGAAGGATTTCTTCACAAAACAAACCATCCAAGATGGACGAGAGAAAACTTTCCTGAAGAGGGGCAGGGTCTTCTTGTGTTTAGGAACGCTGTCGAGTATATCAAAAACAATTTTTAACGAAGGATCCTTAAAAATCTTTTTTACAATAATGGGATCGGATTTTAGGCGAAATCTTCCAGATAAACATCATTAATAAAACCTGAAACATCGGAACAATCGATGGCGGCAAAACAGACAAACCGCCAAACGCCGTCATAGCTAAAGCCAAAGTTATGCCATGATTTTTTGCTGTAGTTGCGAACCCAATTGCAATTGCGTTCTCATAAGAGATTCCGCTTTTCTT
>CAYLRQ010000002.1:0-34837 GCA_964386335.1 uncultured archaeon | reverse complement strand
AGGTTGTTCCAATAATGGACAACATTGCAAGATTGGATACAGATCCGGAAATTGAAACTGCAAAGACGGAGAAGAATTTGATTTTGGTTGGAGGACCGGCAGTTAACAGATTAACTGCGCAGGCTCTTGGATTGAGTTATCCAACCTACGGAGAGGCATCAACAATTCCAGAAGATGCCGCAGTGATAAAACTTGTCAATGATGCTTTCACAACAGGAAAAGTTGCTTTAATTGTTGCAGGTTGGGAAGCAGAAAACACGCAGGCAGCTTGCAGCGTATTGCAGAAATATGACTATGACGAATATGCACCCAAATTAACGGGAACAGCAGTTAAGGTAACGGGTACTACAAACCCCACTCTGGCTCCTCTCGCTGAAGGAAATCAGACCGAGTAGTTCTGTCCAGATATAAGCCTTTTTTAAAGGCTTTTTTTGTTTTCTTTTAATTTTTTTGAAATTCTTTTATTTTTAAAATTGTTTTTTATAGAAAGATTTTTATATTTGTTTTAAAATTTCTGCCAAAAATTCCAAAATAGTGGCTTCTTTTTTCAGAACAAAAAACAAACCAATAAGCAGGAGAAATTTAAATCATATGGGGATAAAAGGCAATATTTAATAAATCAACAACCTTTATTAAAGTTTAAAAACAAATTAATTAAGTGAAAACAAATGGTTGAATTTGAAACGCTGAAAAGTGAAGAAATAAAATTCGGAAACAACAACTTTATAGAAATAGCGAGAAAACTGGCGAAAGGAGATGACGGAGAAAACGAATTCCTGCAAATTGCAAGGGGATTCTTTGCTCCAGACGGAAGCAAGAGATACAAAAAATCCATAGCAATACCCGCAGACAACGAAGAACTGAAAGAGTTCATATCCGAAAAAATAAAAGAACTCTAAACATTTGATTTTTTTCTTTTTGTATTTTATATTTTAAAATTATATTTAAAAGAATTAAATTAATAATGGGAATAATAAAAAAGGGAACTTCTTATTTTCCTGACAAAGAATTTAAAAAAAGAGCGTGGATAAACAGCAATTCCATTTATAAAGAAGCAAACAAAAATCCAATAAGATTCTGGGATAAACTCGCAAAAGAGTTGCATTGGTTTAAAAAATGGAATAAGGTCTTTGTTCACGAGCCTCCCTATTTTAAATGGTTTGTCGGAGGGAAAATAAATATCTGTTATAATTGCCTTGATAGAAATCTTGAGAAAAGAAGAAATAAAGTCGCTTTGATTTTTGAGCCGGAGTCCGTTGAAGAAAGGGAAATAAAATTTACCTATTATGATCTTTATAGGAAAGTAAATAAATTCGCAAATGCTTTGAAAAAATTGGGAGTTAAAAAAGGAGATGTTGTCGGCATATATATGCCGATGATTCCAGAGACGATAATTTCGATGTTGGCCTGCGCAAGAATAGGAGCCGTTCATTCCGTGGTATTTTCTGCTTTTTCCCCAAACGCTTTGAAAATAAGATTGCAGGAAACTAAAGCCAAGATTTTAATTACCGCAGATGGATATTACAGAAGGGGAAAAATAATTAATCTAAAAGAAAGCGCCGATGAGGGAATTAAAGGAACAAATATTAAAAAAGTAATTATTGCAAAAAGAGCGAACAATAAAATAAAACTTGTCAAAGGCAGAGATTATTTTTTTGATGATTTAATCAAAGGGCAATCAGATTATTGCAAACCGGAACAAATGAATTCAGAAGACAAATTATTTATTTTATTTACTTCTGGTTCTACTGGAAAACCAAAGGGAATAGTTCATACCTGCGGAGGATATACTGTTCAGGCCTGTTGGACTGCGAGATATATATTTGATCTTTTTGATGACGATATCTTCTGGAGCACTGCCGATTTGGGATGGATTACTGGGCATACTTATTCCTGTTATGGTCCTTTATTAAACGGCACCACCTATGTTTTGTATGAAGGCGCTCCGGATTTTCCAACTCCAGACAGATGGGCCCGGATTATTGAAAAATACGGAGTAACAACTTTTTATACCGCTCCCACTGCGATAAGAATGTTTGAAAAAGAAATTAAAAAACTTAAGGAGAAATTAAACACCCTGCAAATTATCGCCTCTGTAGGAGAGCCAATTGATGAAGAAGCCTGGCATTGGTTTTATAAGGAAGTCGGAAAAGAAAGATGTCCAATCCTGGATACCTGGTGGCAAACCGAAACTGGAGGAATTCTGATAACCTCTCTGCCGGGAATCGGCCCCTTCAAACCAACTTTTACTGGAGTTCCATTTCCCGGGATAAAAACGGATATTCTGGATGATAAAGGAAAATCTCTTCCGGCAAACAAAGAGGGAAATTTAGTAATACTGCCTCCTTTCAGTCCCGGAATGCTGAGAGGAGTTTACAACAATCACAAAAAATATGTCGATACTTACTGGAGCAAATATGGAGACAAAATTTATTTTACAAGTGATCTGGCATATAGAGATAGAAATGGATTAATAAGAATTGTTGGAAGGGCAGATGATGTAATTAAAGTTGCGGGACACAGAATATCAACTGGGGAGTTGGAGAATGTTATAGATCTGGATAAGAGAATTGATGAGTGCGCTGTTATTGGAGTTCCGCACGAAATAAAAGGAGAAGTTCCAATAGCCTTTGTCGTTTTAAAATCTGGAAAACCAAATGAAAAAATGAAAAAAGAAATAGTGAGAAGAGTTGAAAAAGAAATTTCAAAAATTGCAAGACCTTCCGGGATTTATTTTGTTAGGGAGTTGCCGAAGACCAGATCTGGAAAAATAATGAGAAGAATTTTGAAGAGATTGTTTACTGGAGAAGAACTCGGAGATTTAAGCACACTTTCCAATCCGGAATGTATCGGAGAAATCAGGAAGATTATTGGCAAATGAAACTTCGATTTAAAATTAGCAACTGAAAATATTTGAAGGTAAAATTTTTGTTAAATCCTTCCTTCCCTTAAATCTTCTCTAAATTTCTCAACCTTAAATTTGAATAATTTTACTTCCGGAGTTATGTAGGCGGGCTCAAAATATTTCAGGCCTTCTCCGTTGTAGAAAAACATTCTTGTAAACATCGAATTTTCTATCTGCGGAGGCATATAAATTACTGCTTGAAAACTTGGATCAACCCATAGTGTTCCGGGAACTGGAGCATCCGAATAATTTAATTTCAGGAAGGTATTGTTCTGCGGAAGCACGAGATTTTTAATTTTATAATATTTTCCTTCCTGCAGGAGAAGCGGTTCAATTTTTTGAGTATCATTTTTCTGGATTATTTTCAAAATAAAAGGCCCGTAAATCAATGCGGTGCCGTTTTCCAGTAAGAGGTTCTTCTGACCCTGCAATCTTACCGTAATATAACTATAAGCCTGCCCCTTTCCCTTTTCTGGGTCCCAGTTTGAAAAATAACTCCACCAATGAGATTTTCCGATCAAATCGCTTGAAGCCAGTTCATACAACTCCGAACAATTTCCGAGATAAGTTTCTAAAATCTTCGCCGCTTTTGTTTCATTCGAAGTGTATAATACTCCGGCCATGTCCTGCATTCTACTCGTTATGCAATATTTCACCCCATTTTCCTCCTTTATATAACCGCCTCTATCTGCAACGCAATCCAGACCGTTTAAATCCTTAACTGGCGTGTGCCTTATGGAATTTTGACTCCCTCCATCATAGATTGTTTTTCTTTCTGAAAGAGCGGCAATCCAATAGCCAGGGTCCCAATAAGTTGCAACGACAGTACACTCGGGAGTGTTATTTTTGAGCCAATTCATCGAATCCGCCCAGTATTTTGATATTCCCGTTCCGTAATGTTTAGCCATCTGCTCCGAAGTGCTGTAAATAGAATACAAAGAATAACAAGTGACAATTATTAAAATAACAAATAGAACCACTGAACCACACAATCCAATCTTGTTTTTCTCCACCATAATTTAAAATTTTATTAATTATCTATCCGGTTTTTATTTGAATAAATAATTATCTTCCTGCAATGATCTCTATAACATCGAGATTTTTCAATTTATGATCTTTTCCAATTCTCTGTTTTGTTTTTACATCTATTGCTGCGATGAATTTTTTTCCAAAGTCCTCGTGAATCTTGTAGGCAAAATCCAATGCCGTTGAATTGGGAGGCATTAAAAAAGCATCTGGCAAAACTCTTCCCTCTTTATCGGCAAGTTTCTTAACACCCCCCGGAAAAACAACGATGTATTTTAGAATATCAAAAACGGCTTTATTTATTACTTCCTGCACTCCGGTAGAACCAAATTTTTTCAGAATTTTTTTGATTTTCTCCAGAGCCTCTCTTTGCTTCTCTGTAACTTTGCCAATTATCTTGAAATCGTTATCTCCCGGAATATATTTAATTAGTTTGTTTTTTTCCGCTTCCTTCAGGGCAAGTTCTGCCTCCGCCGAACACGGAATTGCCCCTATTTTAATTAAATCTTCAATCCATTTTTCAGATTCTGTTTTATCGACTTTGTTTGCGGCGATCAAAAGAGGTTGCACCTTCTTTCTTAATTCAATTACAAATTTTAATTTGTCTTCTTCAGACCATTCCCTGATCTTCTCATTAAGATTTAATTGTTTTATTGTTTCGGAAACTGTAGGGAGAGATACCTTTAATCCAGAAAATTGTTTTGCAATGTCCTTTTTGTCTGCGATTTTCTTCCAATTTCTTTCAAGAATCGATAAAAACCAGCAATTTATTTCATCCTCCAAAAATTTTACATCTTCAAGGGGATTGTGTTCTGAACATTCTCTTCCCTCGCTGTCAGTTGTTCCGGAAGCGTCAACAATATGAATCAGGCAATCTGCCTGCCTTAAATCATCCAAAAATTTATTTCCCATCCCTCTTCCTTTGTGGGCCTCTGGAACAAGCCCTGCAACGTCAATTAATTCAACAGGAACGAATCTGTTTCCTTCTATGCAGAAACCAAGCCTTGGATTGCATTTCACTTTAAAAAATTTCTCCGGGCACTCCACCCTGACAAAACCAAAGCCGATATTTGGATTGATTGTTGTAAATGGAAAATTTCCTATCTTCGCATCTATCAAAGTTGCAGCCTTAAAGAAAGTTGATTTTCCCGAACTCGGTTTTCCAACGAGGCCTATCTTCATAATTGTTCTTATAAGATTTATTATGAGAGGTTATTTATTTTCTCTGGAATCACTGATAGCAATTATTATTTTGCTTTTTCCTGTAATTGTTTTTAATCCAATTCAGGCAGAGTTTGACACCAAGAGAAGCAATATATACGAAGGTTTATCTCTTCTGGAAAAAGAAAACGAATTGACTGATAATGCCGATGCCCTGAAAATAAACAATCTTCTTGATTTAAATATTTCTATTTCAGAGTGCAATGATAAGGAAATTATTGATTATCTTGTTGTCTCGGGAACGGATGATTTAAAAATAATTAAAATTTGTTATTAAGAGCTTCCAGCATATCCATCAATCTTTCTACGGTGGAAACATAGGATATTGCGAGCGGAAGTTTCTCAAGTTTGGCAATTCTCAGGGCGAGTTCATCCGGCTTTTTTATCCCATGAAATACGATCAATCCGGGTTTGAGATTTGTCAATCTTATTGCAACCATGGGAGATCTCCCTCTTTTTAAATTTGTGAATATCATGCAATGCCGGCTTATCAGGGAAGAAACTCTGGACAATTCCAAAGGAGAAAAATTTAATATGGCTTTCTGGCTGTCTATTAAAGAATAACCGTATATGTTCCGATCATCAAACTCATAGCATGGCTCTCCGTTTATTTCCCTTAAAAACTCTTTTATTTTTACAGGTTTTTCAAAATCTTTCATTTTCAAAATAAATGTTTTGAAATCAGAGTTTCTATATAAAGCCATAAACTCGTCTATGATCTTTCCACCCTTTTCCAGATCTATTTTTATCAGTCCGTTAACAATTTTCTCTATAATTTTTGTCCCCGGAGATTTTCTCCTGCCAGATTCATAATCCGAAATTACAGAAGAACTCATATTTAATTCTTTGGACAATTCTGCCTGAGAAATCTTAAATAATTGCCTCCATTTTTTAATTGTATTGCCGGGAGTATTTGATAATACAATTTCTCCCGCAATTTTCTTTTTCAAATCGTCTATATCCTCCATAACTTACTTTAAATTTCTTTAATCAATAGATTATGGCAGAAGCTGCAGAGGTTGTAAAAGTTGTTAAAAGAGAGGGACCTAAAGGCATAAGCATAGTTAAATGCAGATTATTGGAGGGAAAAAAGAAAGACAAAATACTTGAAAGGGCGGTAATTGGAAGAATTAAAGAGGGAGATATTATTTATCTGAAAGAAACGGAAATGGAAACTGCCTACGCTTAAAAATGATAAAATGCTCTTTTTGCGGGAAAACCATAAAAAAAGGTTCTGGAGTGATGTTTGTAAACAACAAGGGACAGATCTTCTACTTCTGCTCTTCAAAATGCAGAAAATATTTTAGAATGGGAAGAAAAAAGGGGAAATGGGCAGAGAAAAAAACAAATTAACAGACATAAAATTAAAAAATCCGATTTTATTTTGCTGATTTAGAAAAATGAATCTATCCATGAATCTAATCAAAATGTTTGAAAAGACTCGAAAACGGCAAAAAAATCCCGGTTTTGGATTTCCATGCCGGAGGATGACAAAAGAAAGGAGATTATTTATGCGTTATTTTTGTTATTTATGCAAAAACTTATTGCAGTAATTCCAAGTTATAGTGGAGAAAAAACACTCGAAGAAGTTGTAAGAAAAACCTCAAAATATGTCGATGAAGTTATTGTTGTTGACGACACAAAAACAAAAAAAGTAGGTAAAATAGGGGAAAAACTTGGTGCAATCGTTCTCTATAACAATGAAAATAAAGGAGTCGGATATTCAAGAAGAAGGGGAATAAAAGAAGGTTTAAAAAGAGGAGCGGATATTATTATAACTCTGGATGATGATTTACAGCACAAACCAGAAGACATACCAAATTTTGTTCGAAAAATTAATCAAGGATATGATGTGGTCATAGGAGAAAGAAATTTAGAAAAATATCCTTTTGTAAAAAAATTTGGAAATTTTTGGTTAACTTTGCTTACAAATCTTATTTGTAAAACCAACATAAAAGATACGGAATCTGGATATAAAGCCTTCTCAAGAGAGGCGGCAAAGAAATTAAATCTAAAAGCAAATCGCTATGAGATCGAAGGCGAAATTGTTTACGAAATTGGCAGAAACAAGTTGAAATATGCCAATATACGAATAGATTCTCCGTTATACAGAAAAGGCGTCACCATCACGCAGGGAATAAGAAATTTTATTTATCTGCTCAAGAGAAAAATTTCTGACCTCTAAATATCCTTTTCTATGATCTCTCCCGGTTTTGTTGTTTTATTTGAACCTATTTTTCTCCCGGGATATATTAAAGTTCCAATCCCCGTTTTTACATTGTCTCCAATAATACATCCAAATTTTCTTCTTTTTGTATTTGTCAATTTTCCCTTTACCATAACCTTTATATCTTTTTCATCATGTCTTAAATTTGCGATAGTAGTTCCTGCGCCAAGATTGCAATTGCTGCCTATTATTGAATCGCCAACATAATTTAAGTGAGGACAATTTGAATTTTCAAAGAGAATGGAATTCTTTATTTCACTTCCATTTCCAATATGACATTTGTCTCCTATTGCAGTGTTTCCCCTTATATAACAGTTCGGACCTATTTTGCAATTTTTTCCAATAATAACATTGCTTTCTATGTAACTTCCGCTTTTTATTACAGTTCCCTCCCCTATTTGCACATTTTCACCAATATAACAATTTTCAATTTTGCCTTTTATTTTTTTCTCGATATTCTTTAAAAGAAATTCATTAACATCAAGCAGGTTCCACGGATAAGTCAGGGAGAACCAGTTTTCTGCAATTGCAAACTTCAGTCCGGAAATTTTCTTTACATAATCTGTTAACTCGTACTCTCCCCTCTTGCTCTTTTCTATCTTGAAATCAAAAATGCCTTTATTTAAAAAATAAAGCCCTGTATTTACAAGATTTCCCTTGAAGTTTTCAGGTTTTTCTTCAATCTCAACAACCTCGTTATTTTCAATCATTACAACACCAAAATTCTCCGGATTTTCGCTTTCTTTCAGCAATATGCAAGGTTCTCGCACCAAAACCTTTTTTATGTCTTCTTTGAAATACAAATCATCTCCATTCAGCACCAGAAATTTATCTTTTAATAAACCGGCCGCCATCTTCAGAGCATCTCCAGTTCCCAAGGCCTCTTTTTGCCGGACATATTTTATTTCAATGTCTTTGAATCTATTTCCGAAAAAATTTTCAATTAATTCATTTTTGTATCCAGTAACAATAATAACCTCCTCTGCGATTTCTCTCAACTGTTCCAAGTTATGCTCCAAAATTGTTCTGTTAGCGACTTTTAACAAAGGTTTTGGTTTGGTCTCTGTTAAAGGCAACATTCTTGTTCCTTTTCCAGCTGCCAGTATCACCGCCTGCATATTATTTTGGAATTTTTTTTACAAGTTCATTGACAAACTTTTTTAGTTTTTCAAATCCCTCTTCTGTTTTTGATTCGTATGCTATTGAAATTTTTGGCTCCGTATTGGAGGCTCTTAATAAAATCCAGGAATCGTCAAAAATTATTTTGACGCCATCAGAACAATCCATTTTATAATTTTTTTCTTTGAACTCTGTTTTCAGATTTTCTATGAATTTAAATTTCTCTTCTTCTTTTGTCTTGACTCTTATAGAATCAAAATAATAACTGGGCAGTTCTCTGTAAACTTCCGATAATTTTATTTTTTTCTTATTCAAATATTCCAAAACTTTTAAAGTTGCAAATGAAGCGTCATCTGCCCCGAAAAGTTCATTGAAAAAATAATGTCCGGATATCTCTCCGCCTATTGCTGCATTTTCTTCTAGAACTTTTTTTTGAATAAAAACGTGCCCCACTCTGCACCCGATGGGAAATCCTTTGTAATATTTAACCAGTTCATCTACTGTTAGAGAACTTAAAGAATCGTGCACAACTTTTTCTTTTTTGTTTTCCAAATAACTTTTGATTAATACGCAAAAAAACTGATTCGGAGTGAGAACATTTCCTTTTTCGTCCACCCCGACAACCCTGTCTGCATCTCCGTCATAAGCAAATCCGCAATCGGCTTTTAGTTCAACCACTTTTTCTTGCAGAGCTTTTAAATTGTCCATTCTTGGTTCGGGGTCCCTGTTTGGAAAATTTCCATCCAGAGAACAAAATAATGGAAAATATTCTATTCCAAATCTGTTCAGAAGTTTTGGCAAAACAACGGAAGCAACACCGTTTCCGCAGTCAATAACCACCTTCATTTTTGCATTTTCTAGGGTTATCTTGTCAGATATGAAGTTAATATAATCTTGTAGAATGTTTTTTCTAATAATAACTCCTTTGCCTTCTGTAAACTTTTCGGAATGGATATTTTCTTTAATTTCCTCCAAACCGTTTTCCAAACCAATTCCTTCTCCCTCTCTGTTGTAGAACAAGAAACCTTGATATTCTTTTGGATTGTGGCTGGCAGTTATGCAAATTCCTCCATCAAAATTATAATACTTAATTGAGAATATTATCAAGGGAGTGGGAACAATTCCAATATCAATTACTTCTGCCCCGCTTTCAGTTAGGCCCTTGATTAAATTTTCTTTTAAAACTTCTCCTCCTATCCTGCCATCCCTCCCAACAACTATTTTGCCTTTATTGAATGTTGCAAAACTTCTTCCAAGTTTGTACGCGAGTTCTTCATTTATTTGTATCGGATAAATGCCTCTAATATCATAGGCCCGAAAAATGCTCTCGTCTGTTTCCATAATATTATTTTTTTATTTATCCAGACCTCTCAAAACTCTGCTCTTCATTGGAAGATTCATTTCACAGTAACAGATTTTGCCAGATTTCTTGGCTTATCGGGATTATTTCCTCTTGCAACACTTATATAATAGGCAAGCAATTGGAGGGGAATAACAGTCAGCAAAGGATAAAAAATTTCCTCCGTCTCGGGAATTCTCAGCCAGGAATCAAAAAGTTCGTTTTCTTCATCAGATACTCCAATAAGGAAAGCCCCCCTCACTTTTGTTTCCTGAGCATTATTTAATGTTTCTTCATAAGTGTAATCTTTCGGACAGATAACAACTACAGGAGTTCCGTCTTCTATCAGAGACAAGGTTCCGTGTTTTAATTCTCCAGCTGGCATTCCTTCAGCATGAATATAACTCGTTTCCTTTAATTTTAGAGCCCCTTCAGAGGCAATTGCGAAATCAATTCCTCTCGCAATATAATAGAAATCTCCTTTATCTTTCAATTTAACTGCAAGTTTTTTTAATGTTTCATCATTTTTGGTTATAGTTTCTTCGACTTTTTTTGCAAGATATTCCAACTTAATTTTACATGCCCGAATTTTGTTTATTGTGGCAAAGGCGAGAAGATATAAAATAACCAATTGTCCGGTAAATGCCTTTGTCGATGCGACAGCAATTTCTGGTCCGCAATTTAGATAAAACACAAAATCCGACATCCTCGCAAGAGAAGAATTTTCAACATTGGTTATTGCGACAATTTTTGCTCCGTTCTCCTTTGCTTTTTTAACGCCTTCGAGAACATCTGCTGTTTCACCGGACTGCGAAACCGCAATTATCAGAGTATCTTTATCAACGGAATCAATAAAATACTGAAATTCATGAGCCATTATAACTTCAGAAAATTTTTTCGCAATTTTAGAAAATAAATATCGGCCTACAATTGCCGCGTATCTTGCAGTTCCGCAGGCAGTGAAAATAACATTTTTTGCCCTTAATATTTCCATTGCCGTCTCAAGCAATTTTTGTTCATTCTGCTCCGCAGCTTTTTTTATTGTTTCTGGCTGTTCAAGAATTTCTTTCAGCATGTAGTGCTCTTCTTTTAAATCTTCCTCTTTTTCTTCAAATTCAATTTCTTCTATTTTTTTGTTTTTCTCTTTTCCGGTTTCAACATCGAAAATTTTTATAGTCATTTTAATTTTCCCTTACAGATTTCTTCATTCATTTTGTTCCAAAACCACTAACTCATTATCATTTAAAAAAATAACCTTGTTTGTTTCCGTTATAAAGGCTCTATGGTCGGAGGCAATGAAATATTCTTCTTTGCCGGAATTGTTTTTTATTCCCACCACCAGAGGAGAACCGTTTTTCACGCCAACCAGTCCATTAAAATCTTTATGCAAAGCAACAATGGCATTTCTGCCCTTTAATTTTAAGAAGGCTTTTCTTACCGCTTCGGGAAATTTGTATTCATCATATTCTTCGATAAGATGGCAGATTATCTCCGTATCTGTTTCTGATTTGAAGTTATGACCTTTATTCAGCAATTCTTCTTTCAATTCTCGAAAGTTTTCTATGATTCCATTATGCACGACACAAATCCCGTTATCTTCATTAGTATGCGGATGAGCATTATTTTTTGATATTTCTCCCATTGTAGCCCATCGAGTGTGAGATATGCCCAAATTTGAATCAATTTCGGGTGTTTCTTCCAGTCTTTCAAAATCTCCAACGTCTTTTATAATTTTGATTTTATCCATTATTTTTAAACCGAGACCCCAGGAATCATAACCTCTATAATTCAGTTTTTTCAAACCTTTTTTTAATATCGGAACAGCGTTATTATTTCCGACATATCCAAATATTCCGCACATATTTTAACAAGTCGCAATCTTTAAATATATGCATATTACTTGGTATTACCCTTATATTTATCTTTTTTAATTTTTTTATTTAATTTTTTTATATATGCGCTGTGAAAAATGCAACAGATATATTAGATACAGTTATAAATTAATTAAATATATTTATATATTTAATATATAAATTAAAAAAATATTATGAGGATGCTTTTTTTCTGGGCAATAATTTTTGGATTAGTTTTAGTTGCTCCTGTTTTTGCCTATGTTGGTCCGGTGGCTTATCAGACAGAGCAGGTTTATGCGGATTATAATACGGATGGTTCTCTTTCTTCAGAAACCTATCCGGAATGCATCGATAATTCAAATCCGTGCAGATTTGGCTTCTTGGAAGTTGCCCTGCCAAATACCAATGACACACTCCAAACAGTCAGGATAAATCTTTCTGGAACAACAGATACAAATTTGAATTCAAAAGAGGCTTACAAAGCGACTGTTTCTTCTTCTTCTGCCATCTGGGCTAAAACAAAACTTTATGTCAACGACTCCGTTTTTGGAGAGGATCAGAATTATTATAAGATTACAAATGCAAATAAAGCCCCAGCAATAGAATTTAATGTTACTTCTTATTCAAATGAACAGGGAGGTCATGATTTATACGATCACGATAATATTGGTTCCGGAGGCTCAACAAATAATATGACTTTTGTAATAACGGCACACAATCCTTCAACATCCAAAAATTTAGCAAATGTAGAGATCGTAATCCAGTTTGATACAGATACTAATGGTGGGGCAGATGCCGTAAATATTACCTATACCTCTTCAGGTTCTAGATCTTCAAGCGATGGCGCAGATGGTTATTATGACAGAATAACCTGGAGCGGCGATATAAATGCGGGAGGAACACAAACCTTTACTATTTACGCAAATATTATTGAAACAGACAACTTTGCTAATGGCAATACAAATATAAATTTGGATTCTGCTTCATCTGATAAGGGGGTAAAAAGTTCTTATTCCCAAACCTCAACTTTGACTGGTTTAACAATAGCGTATAAATATGCGAGAGGTCCTGTCAGGCAGGGAATTGATATGGCCGAAATGAGCGGAGGCGGAGCCTGGGATGTCAGAGGATTTATAACTATTCTGGCAAAGAACTCTACAGAAGTTAATGGAAATGTTTTGACCTATAATATTTCAAATTGGGCAATTTACAATGTAAGTGCAACAACGGGGGCTGTAACAAATAAATTGCAGGAGGGAACCTTTAGCCCATCAAACTTTACGGCAGATTATGGAAGATTATATACAACAGACCCGGATTATTCTAATGATACCACCAGAGTTCATATAACTGGAACAAAGCCTTATGTAGCTTCTTCTTTTGACTGGCATATAATCTGGAACGATACGAATCCAGATAATTATGTTTCTTATATTAATACAACTTTAGATTTACCAACTTTATACAAAATTGATATGGTTCCAACAAAAACTACTGGCGGTTATCTGGCTATTGAGTCGGCAACAACTTTTAACATAACAGATGAAGTTACTTATCAAGGAGATGACAATGCTCCGGGAAAGAAAATTGTTATTTTGAGTGTTGTTCCCAGAAATACAACCAGCGGATCTCAGAGATCTCCCTTTGATATAGATGAGACCTCAATAATTGTTTCATTTAATAATGGTACAGATTATACTTTGAAAACGGGAACGGGGACGACAAACGGAGTAACTGTTACAGTTACAGACCCAAGCGGAGATAATAATGGATTGGTTAATGTTACAATACCTGATTTAAGTTCAACAAATATTGGTAAATATTTAGAAAATGGAGAAAAAATAAAATTATTTTATGAAGTATCTTCGCCGTCAAATTTACAATTGGGAGATGTTTTTAATTTTACTGGAAATTCAACTATAACAACTCAAAGCGGAACACCGGAAACAGAAAATTTACCCGCCAAGTCAATGTCCACTTCAGGAAAACAATTGGTTGGTTATAAAGATTTGTGGGTTCCGGATCCGGCAAATCCGACTTTAGTGAATGGAAGTTTGGTTGCTCAGGTTTTTGGAGACGAAATTACCGGAATTAAATTTGTTGATTATGTTCCTTTGGGAACCGACTTTGCTTGTTCCAGATCTTCTGTAACTTTTTGCAATTCAACAGACGGTTCAACCTGGAGTTGCGGTGTTAGCGAGGATTATAATGTAACTGATAGAGGAACCATTACTTTATCCGATGGAACTAAAGTCCATGCCTGTGAATATACAAATGGCGATAAAAGCGGGTGGACTTTAAGCAGTGGTGCTGCAGTTAAAATATTATATCAGATAAATATAACCCAATCGGGTTTATATGAAATACCGATGGAACTGGCAGGTTTTGACCCTGCTCTTGGTAAAAAGGTCTTTTCTACAGCTTATGGAGTTGTTAGAGTTATAGTTCCAAGTCCACTGGTAGAGCCAATAATAAAACAAACAGATTTCCTGACAGCGAGGACAATAACTGTGGGAAATCCCGTTGCTTGGGTTAAAGATTTTGATGTTTATAATCCAAATCAAAGATGGGTAGAATCCGAATTTAAAATAGATGTTTTTGAAGATACTACCGACGGATTTGTTTCTTATTTGAATAAAAAAGGAGAGAAAATAGATGAAAAAGTTGTTTTCAAAAAAGAAAATGGAACCACCGTGATGGTTTGGAAAACGAGACTGGCACCTCTGGAAACGAGAAACTATGATATCAGAATTTTAACTCCGCCCGTTTTGGAAACGGATAGAGACGTTGAAGTAATAAAGAAGTTGGAAAACAAGATGGTTGAATTAAAAATGTCAATATTCTTGAGGAGCCTTGCAATGGAAGACTATGAAAATGTTGCCATAAACTTACCAATTTCCAGAGACAATATTCTTTCCGTTAAAGATGGTTTGGGAAATAGTTTATCCTATACAGGTGGAAAAGATCTGACAACCATATTAATAAATAAATTTCCAGCGAAAGGTTTAAAAGAAATAAATATAAGATATAAGCAAAGTTATCCCAAAATAATTATTACTCCAGACAAGGAAAGATATAGTTTGAATTCGACAGTAACTCTGGATATTTTAGTTATTCATGGCGGAGAAGAAATAAATAATCCTTATCTGGAAACTGAAGTGTACACTCCAGAAAGGAATCTGGTTTATTCAAATATACAAGATTTGGGGAAATTAGATCCGATAGATAAAACGAGTATCTCCGAAAGATTTAGAGTTCCAGTTGGAGCCCCGACCGGAACGTATTTAGCGGAAAGCAGATTGAGATCCGATTTAGCAATTCTGGCGACGGGAACAGGAAATTTCTATATTGTTGGTACAACCGCAAATTATGGAAATTTAGTGGGTTATTTAACAATATTATTCGCCATAATTCTCCTTTATATGAGTGTAAAAAGATTTTATATTATTAAAAAACAAAATAAATGATGGAAGGAATAACAGGATATGTATATTTATTTGGAATAAACATACCCATTACAGAATTGCTGCTTTTGCTCTCTCTTGTTATTATTGTTTATCTGGCCATCTTGGAATTTGAATTCAGACAGATTAGGAAAATTACAAAAAAATTTGATGATGAAGAACTGATCCTTACAAAAAGCATAAGAGAATTGAGAGATTCTGTTAGTGAATTAAGAAATGCAATTAATGTTGGAAGAAATATAGAGAGACCGGATAATAATAAAGCTCAATAAAAACATAACTCAAGCACTCCTTTATGAAGACCTCTTGTATTTTATATAATGCAAGATAATTATGGAAAAGAGGATGCTTACTTCTATTTTTGCCGCAGGTCTTACCTTGATTTTATCATCACTATTTATAAATGTTCATATTGCGGGAGGATTTTTGGGAGTTCAAAAAGGAGAATATATTCTGGATTTGAGCAACCTTTCTTTCAGATACATTCTGACAAAATTTAATGATTCTGCTTCATTTATTTCTTCCGCAGAATTTGATTTTCCAGAAAATGGCGGAAATAAAACATTTTATTTATCAATTCCAAAAAATGCGACAGTGCAGAATATCAGCATGAATTTGACCGGGAAACTTACAACGATTTATAATTCTCCTGTGAAATCCTCCAATGTAGCACCTTTAGGAATTTCAATAGGCAATATATTTCATGGAGATGAAAATGAAATTGTAACCGGTACTTCCGGTTATGATGGAGAGGTAAGTATATTGTACGGAAGCAATGGAACGTTAGTAAAAGAATATTATATCTCTCCCAATCCGATTTATTCAACAGATGTAGGAAATGTAACTTCTGATCTTGGAGAAGAAATTGTTGTTGGTTCTGGAGATGGCAAGGTTTATTTATTGAACTCCACTGGTAACGAGATATGGAATTATACAACAGGAGGTAGTATCAACTCTGTAAAAATAGGAAATATAGTGGGCAGTGAAGATAGCGAGATTGTTGCTTGTTCCAGTACAATTATTTATGTCATAAATCGGTCTAGAAATTTGGAATGGAATAGTTCTGTTGAGGAGACTATAAATGAGATTGTAATAGGAAATCTCACTGAAGATGAAGGAAATGAGATTGTTGCAGGTTGTGCGGGAGGAAAAATATATATTTTAAATTCTGCAGGAATAATTGTTAGTAATATCACTGTTGGCGATTCATCAATAAATACAATAGACCTTGGAGATATTACTTCTGACCCGGGAAATGAAATTGTAATTGGAACTGGAGACAATAAAGTCTATATTTTAAATTCTACAGGAGGAGAAATTAAAAACTATAGTACAGGAGGTTCTGTTAACAGCCTTAGAATTGGAGAAATTGCAAATGATTATGCAGGAAATGAGATAGTTATAGGTTGTGATAATAAAGAATTATATATCTTAAATAGTACGGGACACTTGATAGGTAATTTCGTAGCTGGAGATACCATAAAATCAATAGCAATAGGTAACCTGACAACAGATGAGGGTAGTGAAGTAGTTGCTGGAGCAATAGATGGAAAAATTTATGTCTTCAACTTTGATTATTTTCCGACAAATTTAAGCATAGATGTTGGCAATGATTCGACAATAGACTGGAAGAGTTCAAAAACAAAGTTGAGAACATCAGAAATTGCAACAGGTCAAAATTTAGTTTCCGCAATTAATAATTATATAAATACCTGCACTACACTCGATACAGCAAATAATTGTCAGATTCCTTTGATTTTTCATTCCGATTTCAAGGGAAAATTAAATATATCTAATTTGAGTGTTGAATATGTCTACAATGTTTCTGGCATTATTTCTTACAAAAAGGATGTTGCTGCTTGGTCGAGAACGAGCGATATTAAAATAAACGAATCGGTTGGAAGCAAGGTTTATAACATTACTTTTAAGGGAATCCCAGCAGAGAACATTTCAATTAAATATATTGTTGTTGATAATAGTGCAACAAAATGCGATTTTAATCTAACTTCTTATAATGTGACAAATATAACCGAATTTGGAATAGAAAAGAGAGTTTGCAATATTTCTTCAAATCCAATCATCTTAAATGCCGGGAACTATGCAAACTTTTCCATTCTTTTTTGGGACAGTTCACAGGAAACGAGCACGCCGATTCATTTATATAATACCTCTGATTATTACTCCACTTATGGAATGGATAATTATAAGAGAAGAATAAATTTAACTTTGAATGCTACGAACGGAACTTTTAAAAACGCGACGGCATGGTGGCAACTTAATGACTCGCAGATAGAGGGAGAAGAATTTTTATTGGTTGATTGGTATGGCAATGGAACTTTTTACGATATCACCCCACCAAATTTGACAGATAATTGCAATACTTCAAATCCAACTTACACGCAAATAATGGTTGGTTCGGATACTTTTTATGTTTGCAAGAAAAAAATAAATAACAATATGTATTTCAAATGGAAGCAACCAACTTTGAGTCCAAACAATCCCACAAATTATCTGGTTGGAGGTTCTTACAATTTGCCACCAAACTTAACCGATTTAAAGGTCTCTCCATCTTCTGATATCTGGGGCGCAAATTTTACATTTTCCGCCAATGTAACTGATATTGACAATGATGCAATAAATGTTGTTCTTTTTATTTTTAAAAATAAAACAAAGACGTGGGTAAATAAAGGTTCAAAAAACGTCACTAATGGAACTATTGTAGAATTTAATCTGACCTCAGACAAAAACTGGACTGGAATAAGCAAATTTAAAATTGAATATTTTGATTATAATTCAAACAACACATCGAAATTTCATAACCCGAGAAATACCACCTCTGTAGATTTTAATGTATTGAAACACAATGTTTCTGTTGTTTATTTAGCGGATAGTTGCGAAGGCAACAATTCAGTTGTCTTCAGGAATGAAACAGCAACTTTATCTGTTTTTATTAATGATACGAATTCGGAAGAAACAGTTATTGGAGCGAATTGTTCTCTTTGGGTCAATAAGTGGATAAATTCCACAAAAAGCAATTCCAGCGGCTATTGCAAATTTAGTTTTAACCCGGGCCAAACTTTTGAGCCAGGAAAAACAAATTGGCACATCGGAATAAAAAATGATGATTATTACAACGATAAAAATTCGACAGAATATAATCTGACCATAAAAGGATGGTTAAAACCAACAATTTTAAATCCAGTTAATTTTTCTTTCTATAAGAATGAAAAGGCGGCATTTTCCGCCAGATTAGTTGATAGATATGAAAATTATGCAAATCTTTCTAGTTATTCTTGTCATTTTTATTTAAATGAAATCTTTATCGGAACCAATACAACCAATTCTTCTGGAATCTGTTCTTTAATTTATACCCCAAATTGCAGTTTAAATGTCGGAATAAAAAATCTGTCTGTTGAAATTAACGGAACCCATGATTTTTATAATATCTCAGACAATCAAACCGATGAACAAATAATCTTAAGAGATAAATTAAATTTGACAATAATTTCTCCAAAAGAGAGAAACTATTACAAGGGACAAAATATTACTCTGAATGCTTCTGCAAAGGATAATTGTGGTAATGATACTACAGAAGTATTGATCAATTGGTATCTTGTAAATAAATATAAATTAAATCTTACAATTAAAGATTTATCCGGAAAAAATAGAACCAACTATCCGATAATCTTGAACGGAAGTTTTTTTAGTTCAGATGATTTTGAATTGAAAGACTGGAATTTGAATAAAACCAAAATTTTATTCAATGAAACAGAACTGCCATTTTCTTTATATTCGTGGAAAACAGCGGACAAATTAGAAATAAATAAGAGTCAAGAATATATGACTAATCTAACCGAATTGGTTTTTTTGGTTAATTTATCGGCAAATGAAAGCAAAACTTTTGAAATTAATTTAAAGAAAGAAAATTTAAATTCTTATAATATAACTTATAATATTTTAAACGCAGGTTTTGATTCTGGAGACCTTTCATATTGGAATTCTTCTATTTGCAGCACAGTGGGCTGCCATACCAATATTTCTCATATTGGTTCCGACTATTTTGCAAATCTATCTGCCAATGGTGGAGAAACAAAGTTATTCCAAAGACTCCCTAACTTTACTTATCCAACTTCAATAAAAATAAAATACAAATCTTGGGGAGAATTTAATGAAAGCAGTTCAAGTGGAGAATTCTATATAAAAGTTGGAGAAGTTATTTGCAATTTAACAGAAGAAATTATAAAAAATACGGATCCCTCCGGAGATGTTCCAGAACCGGAAAACTGGACCATCGATGTTTGCACCAATCTCAGTTTCGCATCGGCGAGGAACATATCCGTTGTTATCTGGAACGAAAAAAATACCGGTGCGGGGGAGAGAGATGCCGTTTTTGCTCTAATTGATTATCTCTGCTTTGCGGATGAAAGTGGAGAGTGTGTAAATTTCCATTCTGGCGAGCCAGTTCAAATTTATCTGAGTTCAAAGAAAAAAATAGGTGAAAATACGACGAATTATATACTAAATGGAACAGAAGATGTTGGGAGAAGAAAATTAGTTGCAGAGGCAGAAAAACAGTTTTACGATTCTGATAAAAAAACCCTGTTTTTTAATTTAACGGGCTTTGCTTATATCAATAATCTTACAATAGTTTCCAACTATTGCACCTTTGTTAATATAACGGAAGGTCTATTAAATTATAAATGCATGCAGAATGCAAATTTATCTTTATTGTGCAAAGTTGCAGATAATTATACAGAAAAAGGAATACCGAAGTATAATGTTAGTTTTTATAATACCACCACGCTAATTGGATTTAATCTGACAGATGAGAAGGGAGTATCTGTTAAAAATTCTAAAGTTGGAGGCGAAGGCAACTATAATTTTTCCTGTAATATAGCAGATCAACCGAATCTTTTTTATAATGCAACGGAACTTAATGAAAAGAAGATTAAGGTTGAGGTATCTTCTGGAAATACGACGGCAGATTTAATTCTGAGTTTGAACACTTCAACAGCGGAGGGCATAACAATAGAGAACAATGCAACCCTCTTATTAAATTTCTTTCTGAATAATACTGGAAATGGCACAATGTACAATCCTTTAATAACTGTCAGTAAACCAATCGGAATTTTTATTCCGGCCATATATTGCGAACCCATACCAACAGGAAAAAATTGCACTAGACAGATTAATATTACTGTAACTGCCGGGGCGGAGATCGGAAATAACCAGATAAATTTCACCGTTGAATGGCAGAATGCAGACGGTACAAAAAATAATACAATGGAAAATATCTCAATTTATGTTAAAGAAAACAAGAGAATAAAATTCTCCGAAAATAATTTAACTCTTACCGTTCCCATCACGGCAAGCAGAACGGCAAATTTCACCATACTTAATTATGGAAATGTAGATCTAACCAATATTATTTTAAATTTAACCGGAGATAATTCTGATTTGATAAATAATTGGACAACTTTCAGCAATAATAATTTCGGTTTAAATAAAGCAAGTAATTCTACAATAAACATGATTTTGACAATACCGGATAACAATTCTTATATAAACATTTACCATCTGAATATCACTGCAACCATCCAAAATTGCACCGGAAATTGCACAGACCATCTCCCTTTAATTCTTAATATAACCTCCCAGGATTGGGAAGTTTCTCCGATTTACCTAAACAAAACAGTGGGTTTAAAAAAAGAAATAAATAAACTCGGCGAAATTATAATCACAAACAAAAAAGAAGCAGATTTTGAATTTAATTTATCCATCCTCCCGGGAAATGAAACAACAATTAATTATTTAACATTAAATGATACAAAGCAAGCAAATCAAACTTCAGTAAGTGTAACAAGCAAAACAAAGAAAACCGTTGAAATTTTTTATGATACTGATAATAACTCTCTAATAATTGGAACTTACAATTATACCTTAAAAATTGAAAACTTGGATGAAAGTGCTACTCCAAAATCCGTTGAAATTCCTATCACATTCACAATAATTAATTTCACCGTTGATATTATTTCTCCAAAGAAGGAAGATCCTTATCCAGAAGAAGTTTCACCAAATCAAAATTTAACAATAGAAGTAGAATCAAAGGAAGGAAATGTTCCGGTTCAGGAGGACATAAACTGGACAATTTTAATTGGCGGAGAGGAATGCATTATTACAGATTTATATTTTCATACAATACGCCAAAGATGGTTTATTACTTGTACAGCTCCAAATATTACAGACAACCCCATTAAAAATAATCTGGAAGTTATTGGAAATTATACCAAAAAAGAAGTTGTTCTTTCCGATGTAGAGGAAGAGGCAATTATTTATAAAGATTATACTTCGCCTTGGTTTTCGAATATTCACACATATTTTATAGATAATACTTCTTATACTTTGCCTTACATAATTTTTAAGGTTAATGTTACGGATAACAAAGAGATAGATTCTGTATGGGCGACCGTCAATCACACTGGAAGCAATTGGAAATTAGACAGGATATATCCCATCTCCAATAATACTTTGCCCGCCGAAAACGATTTTGATAAAAGAAATTTCGTATTCAATTTTTCCAATCCAAAACGGATAGGCGATTACGACATAATTGTCTATGCAAATGATACCGAAGGCAATCCCGTAAGCAGCAAAAAGGGGTGGTTTGATATTTATCTGCCAATACAAATGACGGGAAATTTAACAAACCCGGATGGAGAGAAAATCAATGCAAACTTCACTTTTTACCGGGAAGAAAAAAATTTAGCAGAACTCTACAAAATGCATGAATTTTCCATCAGAGATAATAAAACATATAACTGGACTTTGCACAAGAGAAAATATGATGTGGATGTTGATTTATTCGGTCAGAAAATAATTTTCTATGATGCAAACTTAGATTTAACCGAAAATGAAATAAAAAATCCATTTAAATTTGATTATTTTGGAACTTATATAGAGATTTCAAATAAAACAGAGGTGAACAAACCAGACGAAACTCATGTTCCTATTCTCGGATTTGTTGTGGACACAAATATAAATCTTAGTAAAGCGAGATTGATTTTGGATGTCACAGATGCTTATAATTACGTAGTTGAAAAATATGGTTGGGCAATTAATCCGCAGCATCTTAGAATTTTTAAATGTCATAATTGGAACTATATTGAGAGAAAATGCAATTCGGATTTAACCAGTTCAGACATATTAAATGCCACACCAGAAAACAAGAAGTTCAATTTTACCGTTTCAAGCCTGTCGGCGTTCTTTGTTGCAGAAGCCTGTTATTCTGGCAGCAGTTTGGTTCCCTGCACTCCTTATTCTAAACCAGAAGAAAAAAAAGAAACGAGCGGAGGAACTAGCGGTGGAGGAGGAGGTGGAGGACAGAGTTACATTCCTTCAAAAGAGGAGAAAGCGATTTGCGGAAATAATGTCTGCGAAATAGGAGAAAATTGGCAGAACTGTCCAAATGACTGTCCAATAGAAAAATTTCCTCTTGTTATAGATACGAATATTGGAGACGTCAGGGTTTTCCGCGGAGAACTTAAAACTTATTGGCTTTCTATGAAAAATAAGTTATATAAAAATGTTTCAACCACTCTGGAAATTACAGAGGGTTTGCGAGACCTATTAAGTTTAAGTACTAATAAACTGACTCTACAACCAAATGAAACCAAAAAATTAGATATTTACCTGACAGTTTTTACCAATCAGAGTATTGGAACTTATGCGGGAAATATTATTATAAGAGCAGAAGGGCAAAAACAAAGCATTCCCGTTACGATCAGGGTTTTAGAATCGGCGGCACCAATTTACTCTGTTAAAGTTGAAATTGCAAGTAAAACAATAAACCCAAAAGGAACTTTGGATTTTATTGTAAAATTGGTAAATCTGGGAGAAAGAAAAAAATATCCCCTGAATTTGACTTACATAATTAAATATCAGAAAACAAATAAAATTATTGAAGAACTGAAAACAAATACGACTTTGGAAACAACAACAATAGTCAGAGAAAGTTTGCCTTTAAATATCACCGAAGAAGGCTCTTATACTCTGGAAGTCTGGGCAGATTATAAGGAAAAAAGTATTATGGATGTGGCAACTTTTGAAGTGGTTAAACCCTTATTTGAATCTCCACTAACGGTGGGATTATTAATTTTAGCTTTAGCGATGGCAGTAGCAGTTGGCGGCACATATATATGGAGATATTATCTGCTTTGGAGGAAAGAAAAGGAAAAAGAGGAAAGATACTTATATCCACTTGATTATAGAAAAGTTCCAAGAGAAGGTTTTAAAATTGGAAAATTTGCCGGCACAGATAATTACTGTTATTATGATCCAAAGGATTTGACTACTCACATAATAGTTGCTGGCGCAACGGGAGCGGGAAAATCTGTTTCTGCTTCTGTATTTGCGGAAGAGGCTTTGGACAAAAAAATACCAGTCATTGTATTTGATCCAACTGCGCAATGGACGGGCTTTGTTAAACCCTGCAGGGATAATAATCTTTTAAGCAAATACAAAAAATTTGATATGGGGGATTTTGATATAAAATCCTATCCCGGATTGATTTATGATGTAGAAGAACCGGACTTTAAATTAAATATAAAGGAGTTTATTAACCCGGGAGAAATTACCATTTTTTGCTTAAACAAATTAAAATCCGGAGAATATGATGAAGCCGTTCGCAATATTGTTGCTTCTATTTTTAGAGAAAGTTGGGAAGAAAGTTCAGAATTAAAATTGGTAATTGTTTTTGATGAAGTCCATCGTTTACTTGAGAAATATGGAGGCCATGGAGGATATGTTGCTCTGGAAAAAGCGGCAAGAGAATTCAGGAAATGGGGCATAGGCATTATTATGTGTTCACAAGTGCTGGCAGATTTTAAGGAAGCAATTGCAGGCAATGTTTTGACAGAACTCCAGTTAAATACAAAATCGTTGACAGACATAGATAAAGTTAAAACAAAATATGGAGAGCAATATTCGGAGAGAATTGCAAGAATGGGTGTTGGTGCGGGACTTATGCAATATCCCAAATACAATGATGGAAAACCCTTCTTTGTTGAATTTAGGCCAACAAAACATAATCCGCATAAAATCCGCGATGACGAACTCGTGTTGTATAAAAAATATATAGCAAAGCTTAAAGTTATTGAGGAGAAGATAAAAAAACTAAAAGAAAGAAATGTTTATACCGAAGATTATGAGGTGGACTTCAAACTCGCGACAAATAAACTTAAGACGGGCAACTTCAGGATGGCCGAAATATATATATCATCTTTGGAGAATTCCTTAGAAAAAATTTAGCGAATATTATGGTAGAAGAAGAAAATATAATCACTCCCGAAGAATTCCGAGATATTGAGAAAAGGGAGAAAGAAAAAGAAAAAAAGAAATTTACGTTATTTGGAAGAAAAAAAAATGAAAAAAAAGACCTGTCCTCGCTTGAAAGCAGAGATGCAGAAAAAGAATCCCTGGTGGATTTAACACTGAAACTTGAAAGATTGCTCGGCCGTGTCGAGATTTTAGAAAATAATAGATCAGAAGTTAATGAGAGAATTACTAATCTCTCCGAAAGAATTGGAGAATTGAGATCTTCGTTGGTAGAATTGGATAAAAATTACAGCGAACTTATAGGCAAGTTTGACACAATATATGATATCGCTAAAGAATTAAAACCAGAAAAAATTTTGAAAAATCTAGAGAAAAAGGAGGCCGAAATAGAAAAAAATAACGCAAAAATAGAATCCATTGAAGATAGACTTAAAATCCTATCCGGCAAATTTAAGGATTTATCCAACGCCATAGAACAAATAAAAGGTTTAAAAGATGTTGTTTCTATTGCAGACGAATTAAATAAGAAAATTAAAATTGTAGAAGATTTAAAAAATAAAACGGAGAAGAATGCAGGAACTGTTGAAACCTTATTTTATGAACTGAAGGAAAATTTAAATAAAATACGAAACAATATAGATAAAATAGAAACAAATGAGGACACACTTAAAGAACTTTTAAGAACAGTTGATAGATTGTCTTTAAAATTAACAGAAACAGCACAAAAAAGGGAATTAGAAAAAGTAAATAAAGAATTAGAAGAAAAGTTGGCCGAATTAAAATTCGATACCGAGAGCAAGTTTTCTGATCTGATTGAAGTAATCAAAGGAACCAATAAAACGACGGGAGGTCTAAATATGACAGAATTAAATAAAGAAGTAGAAAAAATTAAACAGTTTTTTGATAGGAGAATGGAAACCCTAAAAAGAGAACAAAGCGGAAAATTGGCGGGAGTTGATTATACGTACATAGATAATAAACTAAAAGACTATGAAGAAAAAATAAAAAAACAATTGGATTTGGAAAAAGAAAATTTGAACAAAAGATTTGCCGATCTGGAGATGAAACTTCTCGGATTATCTAAGAAGATAGACAGCAAAATTGAAAATAACTCGTATATGGAAAAAACAAAGAAAAATATTTCTCCTGAAGAGAGATTAGCCTCACAAATAAACTATGCCAAGCCAAGATATATTTATAAACCCGTCATAATAAATCAGGAAGAATCAGAAAAAAAGGATAAAATTTTTGAACTTATTAATCGTATTCAGATGTTAATAAATTCCAGAAATTATACTGAGGCCAGAAAGCAGTATATACATCTTTTGTCCGAATATGAAAAACAGGAAGAAAGCAATCCGCGCGTTCTGATGAAAATAACGGAATTCCACAGCAGATTGGGATATTAATTTGCGATCTATCGAGGATTTTTTAGTTCTTTGATTTCTTCTTTCCAACTCTTTCTTCTATAAACAGTTTTTACCAATAGGATTATTAGGATACTTGTGAGGATTACAAAAATTATTAGAGGCACGTCATAAACTTCTTCACAATCAACAAAAAAACTTTCTTTGGAAATCAATATTGGTCGGAAGTTTGATTTGTAATACCCATATATTGTATAATTTCCAGTGGCACATCTTTCCAGTTTCACTTCTATGTTTTTTTTAGTATCTGACTTCTCCAAAGAAATCAAGTCGGCATAAATATTATTTAGAGAATTTCCAGGACCATTTATTTCTATTTCAAGATAACCTTTTTTTTTGTCCTGCACAATCAATAAGGTAATATTTACTATTTCATTACATCTATATCTCAGTTTATCTGTATATATTTTTAATAGCGGGGGTTTTTCCACATAAACAATTTTTATAGTTTTATTTTCAAAAGATTTTATTACAGGTATTTTTATCTCAGTTTTATTTCCAATAACAGAATAATTAAAATTGCATTTTAATATATTTTGTATAGGCAATTCAAGATAAGCATTTTTATATTGGTATTTAGCGAAGTTTTTAATAGTTATATCCAAACTAATTTTCACACTTTTATTTTTTATTTCCAGAATGTTTGTATTTCTCTTTATTTCCAAAATTGGCGGCGTATCTACAAAAACAAAATAGGTAATTCTCTCTTTTGGCATTATGTTTACAAAAAAAGAAACTGTACTTTTATCTTCTTTTTCTATGTTTATCTTATTTGTACTTCCATTTCTTGATTCATGTATTTTGACGTTCAGTTTATTGTCAAAAACTTTTGTTGTGTACAATTCTTTTACAGATCTCTCATTTGGATTGTATATCTCTATTGTTTTCATCCATCTTACGGGTTTTCCAACAAAAATTTTTCTATTTTCAAATTTACTTTCTGTTATGGTCAAATTTCTTAATTTCCAGTATTCTCTCCTTACTTTGGTTACTTCGTCTTCAAATATGTATTTGTCTTCGTAATAGTTGTAACCATAGGCACGTGTAATAATTTCGCTGGTCCCCAGAGGAATATCCAGTTTATATTGTATTTTTATAATATCCTGATCATGCAATGTATCTACTTCCGTGGGTTCGGTTTTCTTTTTAATGGCATATATCAGATAATTTTTTTTACCTATGGCTTTTATGCCCATTTTTTCTATTTCAATATTTAATTCTTTTTCTACACCCTTCCTTATCAATGTAATTTTTATATCTTCCACATGCAAATAAGAATCTTCTGGCAGATATAAGAAATATGTTGGATTTCTGATCCCTTTAGTTCCCGTATCTATTACCTTAAATAATACTTTGTTTTCTATTGTATAATCGGTTATAAATTTGTTTTCGGCAGAAATTTTTATTATCTGCGCGGTTTCTCTTATTTCTGGATAAGTTCCACCAGCCCCTCCACCACCCGTTTCTTCTTCAACAGGTTTTAACCCGGGAACTTCTATTTCACTAACTAGAGTTTTCTTTATCGGAGTTCCGCTTTTTGTTATTGCTATCGCATTTATTCCAAAGACATATTTTTTGTTTTCTTCTTTTGCACTTCCACTAAGATTATATTTTAAAAGAATGATATCATTTAATCTGATTTTCTCAGAAATATTCAAAGGCAATATTATTTCCATATTTCCTGAGTTTTCTTTTTTTGTATAGTTGATTATTTCTGTTTTGTTTGTATTATTAACATAGAAAATTTTTAGATTTAGAACTTTCCATCCATTCAGACCAGTTAAATTTATACTCAGATTGCTCAATTGTATATTTGCATGCCCAAGGTGTTTTATTTCATCTTCAATGCCAAGTATTCTTCCGTTTGCATCATTTTTTATAATATCTATTCTTTTATTTAAACCAAGATCCATTTGATATAAATTGGGTAGATTCATTCTTTCATCTATTAGTCCGTAGTATTCTGATCCGCCCCACAGAACATTCCAGTCAAATGCTACCGAATAATAGACCTCTGGAGGCTTTGTTAAACTTTGCTCTGGAGTGGAGGAAGCCCGTATGCCCGTATCATATTCATCTGTATAAAACGACTTTCCGGGAAGAATATTTCTTTTAACCATTCCAGATGCCGAAGACGTATTTTCTCCAACTTTGTATAAATTCCAGTGATCTATATAATAGATAAATCCATAAGCAATGTTTTTTATAAAACCTTTTACAGTCCAGTTTGTTTTTGCCATTATTTCTACACCCTGTCTTACTGGTCCTCTCGCAAATCTATCCGAGAAAGTTATTCCCGTAAAAGTAGATGGTTGCGAATAATTAAGATGACTTTCTTTTGAGTCAATATCATCTTTCAGTTCATCTTCAGGATAATTAATTCCGGGAGTAATCTCGGCAACAAAATCTATTGTCGCAGTTTTTCTTAAATTTCCAATCCATCTCAAATTATCTTTAAAATTGTCTGAGTCAGTATCTATTAAATGAACATCGCCATTACTTGCATTCCCTTCTATAAAATTTAGAGAGTCGTTTCTTCCATAAGTATTTTTTTTTGCTTTTATATTAAGTTCCACACCATTTAGATTTTTACTTGAATTTAAATAAAGTTTGAATTTAATTCGGTTTTTCTCGGGAGTTAGGTCTCTTCCTCCAATTTCATTCTGATAACTCAAATTCATGCCTACAAGCGGAGCATTGTAAAATCTGTAGTATATGCTCTCATTACTTTCATTTGTATTTATATACAGTCTTGTTTTATCTCCCATTGAAGGCGATGCAGCAACAGCAGAATAGGCCTTTTTATCGTTTAAATTCGTATTTGAGGTACTTGACAGTATAATTTCTATGTTTTGTAGCACATCGTTTCTGTTGAATATTTCTACTTCAACACTGCCTTTATTATCCAAACTAATTAAAGTTCCATTATAATCAAATTTTGCATCAACTTTTTCCGTTAAATAAGAAGCGGGATTTGCCTCTACGGGAATTATAATTAGAAATAGCAAAAATATTAATAAGATTTTAATATTTTTAGAGCTATTTATATGCATAATAGTTATTTCTAAAACTAAAAATGAAAATCAAATAATTTCTTTTTCGGAGACGATTATGAAATCTCCAACCGATTTTACTGTTGAGAAGGGGATGAGAAATCTTCCAGAATCGTCGGTTTCCAAATTAATCTGTTCTACCGCCTTTGTCGGAGCTTCAAGAACCAAATTTAAAAGTTCGCCACTTTCAACAATGAAATTGAGATTTCCTACAAGCCCAAATTTTCTTCCAGTTTCTTCTGAAACTATCGTTTTCCCTATAATATCTCTACACATCGCTTCCATAAATTAAAATAATAAATAATAAATACTATTTATACAGATTTTTAACAGCAAATTTTTGTTTTACGGCTGAGATAATTTTCTCAACAACCTGATTAATATTATATTCTGCTGTATCGATAATTAAATCGTAATTGTTTTTATCAAAAATATCCACGGAATACATTCTCATATATCTTTCTCTTTCTGCTTTTTCTCTTTCTTTGATTTTTTCTTTAATATTCTCTTCATTTTTGAAAGATTCTCTTTTTGCAATTCTTTTTGCCCTCACCTCCAATGGGGCTTTTAGCCAGATTTTTAAATCTGGATTTGCAAAATAAAAACCCATTCTTGAATCCAGAATACAGTTCTGTCCGGGATTTTTTTGACTTTCGTCGATCTCTTTATCCACTTTTAGATTTTTCTCCGCATATTTTAAAAATTCCGTTAAATTCATGTTTTTTTCTTTTGCTAATTTCTTGAAAACTTCACCCATCGAAATGTATCTATATTTCAGCTTTTTTGCCAACTCTTTCCCAATTGTTGATTTTCCAGAACCAACCTGCCCGGAAATCGTTATTATCATAATATATTTTTGGTTTGAATAAATGCTTTTTCTTGGGAGATTTATGGACGAAAGCATTATAAAAGTTTGCAGATTTGCGAAAATATTAGAATATTTTAAAAATTCTGTCAGAGAGACAAACGAGGGCTTTTTATAATATTTTTATAAATTTAATTGATAACATCTTGAATTCTTAAAAATATTTCTTTTATCTCTTATAAATAATTTTATATTATTTATGGTACTTGAAAAAATCTTTGGAAAAACTTTAAGAAGCACTGAAGGAGAAGATGAAGAGTATGTAGATTTTAACAAAATCATTGAACAGCCAAAAAGTACAGAAGGTAAAATAAAAATCAAAATAGAAAAAATAACCGCTTATAAAGATACCGAAAGAATTCAGAAGGAAATTAGAGAAGGAATGATTGTTCTTGCAGAGACAGAAGAGTTGAAAGAAAAAGATATTGGAGAGCTTAGGAGAGCTATAGAGAGGATAAAAAAGACCATTATTGCCATAGACGGCGATATTGTAATGGGTCCAAAATCCATATTGATAATTTGTCCCGGTTCCGCTGTTGTTTCAAGGGTGAAATAATGACTTATACCTGCGTTAGATGTAAAGGAAAAATTGAAAAAATAGAAGAGGGTATTATTTGTCCTCACTGCGGATATAGAATATTGATGAAAGACAGAGCACAAAAAATTAAGAAGATAATTGCGAGATAGATTACAATATTAAATATTATGGATATTCTTCAGCTTATTATAGAAGGGTCTGACTTTCAATCAGTCCTAAGAGAAATTATAATAGAAGAGGGGTTGGATCCCTGGAATATAAATATTACAAAAATAGCGGACTCTCTGTTAAAATATCTAAACCAACTTAAAGAGATAAATTTCAGAATCCCGGCGAGATTTATTCTAGTTTCCGCCATATTATTGAGATTAAAATCCGAGACTCTCATTGAAGAAGAAAAGGAAGAAAGAGAATTGGAAAAAATTGATATAGAAGGCCTTGAGATTCTTGAACCTCCCATCAGCAGAATACCGAGAAGAAACATAACCTTTGAAGAACTTACCAGAACTCTGGAAAAAGTAATGAGCGAAAAAGAGAGAAGAGAACAAATAAAACTAAAGAGAGAAGAAAAAATAAATCAATTGCAGAGATTGATGAAAATAAATATTGAGGATTATGTGGAAAAGGTTTTTAGAGAACTTTCAAAGATAATTAAGACGAGTTTTTATGAACTGACAAACAGAAAAAGTGATTTGGAAACGGCAAGATATTTTGTTGCAATCTTGCATCTTGCAAATCAACAAAAAATTGAGATAAAACAGGAAAATTTGTTCGAAGATATCCATATCTCATTGAGGGAAATGCCTCCGCAGGGATTCGAACCCTGATTGCCACCTTTTCACTATTTTTTTGCTCCGCAAAGTGGTGTGTTATCCAATTACACAACGGAGGCATAATTTTATCTTATTTAATTATGGTTTGCAAATGCGGAAAGAAAACCTATTATAAAAGAAAATATGAGGGGATAGAACTGTGTAAAAAATGTTTTGTAAAATCTATAGAGAAAAAAATAAAAAGAAATATCCGAAAAAATAAACTTCTCTCAAAAAATGATAACATTTGTGTTGCCCTTTCCGGGGGAAAAGATTCTATTTCTTGTTTATATGTTCTAAATGAGATTGTAAAGAAGAGAAAAGATATGAAGATTTTCGCAATAGCAATAGATGAAGGGATAGGTGAATATAGAAAGAAAACCCTAAATAAAGCAAAAGAATTTTGTAAAATGATGAATATTCCCCTAAAACTTTATTCCTTCAAGGAAGAATTTGCAAAGAGTCTGCCGGAAATTCTAAAAAACGAAAAACTGAATGCATGCACCTATTGCGGTGTCTTGAGAAGATATTTGTTGAACAAAAAAGCAAGAGAAAATAAAGCCACAAAACTGGCATTTGGATTTAATTTAAATGACGAGGCGGAATCAATTTTTCTAAATTTTATTTTTGGGAATCTGGATAAATTTTTGAGATTGGGACCAAAAGTTGAAAATAAAGAAATAAAAAAATTTGTTCCGCGAATAAAGCCATTAAGAGAAATTCCAGAAGAGGAGATTTTTGCCTATTGCGATGCTCTAAATCTGCCCTATTATCCAAAAAAACAATGTCCCTATGGAAAAGAATCTGTAAGAAAAACCATAAGAAAATTTTTATATGAGTTGGAAGAGAAATATCCTGGGTCTTTATTTCAGATTGTTAAATTTGCCGATTTATTGATTCCCTCTCTGAGAAAAGAATTTTACAAAAAAGGAAAAATAAAATATTGCAAAATTTGTGGAGAGCCGTCTTCGAGAAAAATTTGCAAGGTTTGCGAATTGCTTGCAAACCCGGAGATGACCCGGACTGCATAGAAGGATTTAAAGGATTTTTAAACTTGAAAGAAGATTTTATATTTTTATATGTTTTCTTTTTGCTTATCTCTTTTCTTTTTTAAAAGAAAATCCATATATGGTGAAACTTTCAAGATTGACCCTTCAAGGTTTTAAGTCCTTTAAAAACAAGACAAGTTTAGTTATTGGAGATGGAATAACCTGTATTGCCGGGAGCAACGGCTCAGGAAAATCAAATATATTGGATGCGTTCTCCTTTGTTCTGGGAAAGAATTCCGCGAAGGCTTTGAGAGCAGACAGGATGGAAGACCTAATTTTCAAAAGCGAGAAGGGACAGTCCGATAGTGCAAAAGTTGAACTCGAAATTGATAATTCTGATAGAGAAATAAAATTTGATGAAAACACGATAGTAATTGAGAGAAAAATAAATACTCTTGGACAATCAACATATAGATTAAACAACAGAATAGAAACCAGACAGAGAATTCTTGATTTATTAAGAGAGGCGAGGATTTCTCCAGATTGGCTGAATATTGTCGCGCAGGGAGATGTTACGAGAATCTTGGAAATGAATCCCTTGGAGAGAAGGCACATCATAGACGAACTTGCCGGGCTGGCGGAGTTTGATGAAAAAAAGAAAAAGAGCGAAACGGAATTGAAAAAAGTAGATGAAATTTTAAAAGAACAAAGTTTGCTTTTAAAGGAAAGAGAAAAATTATTTCAGAATATTTCTGTTGAGAAAAGAAAAGTTGAAACCTATAATGAACTAAACTCAAAAATTAAAAAAATAAAATTCTCAATTTTAAAGAAAACTTTGGACGAACATCTGAGTAAGAAAGAAAGAATCGGCGAAAAGGCAAGGGAATATGATGAAAAAATAAAGGGAATAGACAAAGAAATTCAGGATATGGATAAAACAATTGAGGAATTAGAAAACAAATTAAGGGAATATACAAAAAATATTTTCAGAGGGAGCGAGGAAGTTAAGGTAATAGAAGAGCAAGAAAAAGTAAAAAGCGAAATTATGAAATTAGAAAACAAAATAAATTTAAATAACAGGGAAAAAGAAAGATTGGAAAAATACCTTGAACAGATTTCTGAAATAAATAAACCAAGAGCAATTAAATTTTTACTTGGAAAGGAAGATATTCTTGGAACTGTTGAACAAATTCTGGATTGCGACCAAAAATATAAGCAGGCGATTGATGTTGCCCTTGGAAATACAAAAAATGATATAATTGTAAAATCTTTTGATAAAATACCCATTTATATAAAATATTTGAAAGAAAACAAAATAGGAAGGGCGAAATTTCTCCCTCTTGATAAAATTAAAGGAAACGTCATTCAAACTCCGGAAGGAAAAGGAGTAATTGGAAATGCAATAAATCTTGTTAGTTTTGATGAAAAATTCAGAAATGTCGTGGAATACGCGTTGGGCAATACAATAATTATAGATGAACTAGAAAATTCCAAGCCATTTGTGAATAAATACAGAATTGCAACTTTGGAAGGCTCTCTGATAGAAAAAAGCGGTGCCGTTTTGGGAGGATATAAAGAACAGCTTTTTGATGCAAATAAAATCAGGAAGGAAATCGGATATTTAACGGAAGAAAACAAAAATCTGGAAAAAGAGCTGGAGAAATTGAACGAAGAATTGAAAAAAATATCCAAAAAAAGAGAGGAAACAAGCAGCAAATATGCGGGCATTGGAAAAGAAGCAGAAAAAATAGAAGAAGAAATAAGAAAAATTCAAGAGAAAAGAAGAAAAATTTATGAAAGAAAATTGAGATTGCAGAGCGAATTATCTGACGAAAAAATAAAACTTGCCAGAATAGAAGTGGAAGTTAAGAATTATCAAGATGAACTTTCCGAAACAGAACTGTTTGATGAAGTGGAAGAAGGAAGCGTTCCAGAATTAAAAGAAAAGTTAAGAAGTTATGCACACGAAATCAATAAGTTGGGTCCTTTAAACTGGAAATCTGTTGAAGATTTTGAAAAATACAGAAGCGAGTACGAGGATTTGAAGGAGAAAGTTGAAAAAATTATTGAAGAAAAATATGCCATCTTGAAGGTAATAACCGAAATTGAAAATCGAAGAAAAGAAAAATTTATGGATTTGTTTGAAGTTGTAAATAAAGAATTTGGAGACATTTATTCGAAGTTTACCGGTGGAGAAGGTTATATTGTTTTGGAAGAGCCGGGAAATATTTATTCTGGACTGCTAATAAAAGCAAGACCGAAGGGAAAGAGACTTCTTGGTATAGATTCTCTTTCTGGAGGAGAAAAAACAATAACCGCAATAGGTTTTCTTCTGGCAATACAGAGATGCAGGCCGAGTTGTTTTGTTTTGCTTGATGAGATCGATGCCGCCCTTGACAGCGAAAACACAAAAAAAATTATAGAAGCGATTAGAGAATTCTCTAAGGAACAGCAATACATAATTATTACCCATAATGATGTTACAATATCGAAAAGCGATCAGGTTTATGGTGTGGTTTCCGAAAACGGAATTTCAAGTATTGTCGGAATTAAAATTAATCAAAAATAAATTTGCATTTTTATTTAAAAAGATTTCAGAACAATTTAAATTAAACTATCTAGTAAAATAAAAAGAAATATCCACATCACTATACTCTGATCTATAT
>CAYLRQ010000001.1:53718-79005 GCA_964386335.1 uncultured archaeon | reverse complement strand
AAAACGAACTTTGAGCAGAACGAAAAGGTTGTGATTAGAGTAAATGTTACAGACCCTGAAGGAGTGGAGGAAATAGATACCGTATTGATAAATATAACTTCTGCAAACGGAAATTTGGTTATTAAGAATGCAGAAATGGTTAATGTTTCATCAATACCAAATGGCTATGTTTTTGAGTATAATTATACTTTAAATAATCTGCAGAACAATGAATTCGGAACATGGCAAATACATGTTTGGGCAAATGATACCTATAATCAAGTGAATGAAAACTCATCAACATTTGAAGTTATTAACACACCTCCAAGTTTGGAAGGCATTTTCTATAATTGCGAACAAGATTGCGGTTGGGGAGAGAAATGGACTTATGAGATTAATTTAACAGAGCCCAACAATAACAGTGTAAATGTTAGCTTATGGTATTCTAATGATAATTTAACGTGGAGTTACAAGGATTCAAAAATAATAGCATGCCCGCCTTCTGGTTGCTATGCCGTTGCTATAAACTTTACTTTCGATCCAGGCTGGCAAACTGAAGATGCTGGAAAGACGAGATACTTCAAATTCAATGCGAGCGATGGAGCTAGTGGGACAAATGAGAGTTCTCACTCTGTTTCTGTGCAAAGAGACGATATAGTAGCAGTCGTTGTAAACGGTTCTGATGCAATCTCCAGAAGATATGGAGATGAAAAAACATTATTCAGAATAAGGATAAATGACACAGATAGAAATGTTTGGGTCGAAGAAGGAATTAATTGCACATTTTACTTTACAAAGAATACTTCAACTTATGCTGCAAACTTTACAAATCAAACAGACAATTCCGGATATTGCGGCGTTTACTTAAAACCGGATTGCTCTTATTTAGTAGGACCTCAGCACTGGAAAGGAGAAATAACAAATGATGCCTATAAAAGCCATAATACGACTGAGCAAAATTACTCTGTTAATGGAAAACTCGCAATAACTATAGAGAATCCTTTGGAAAATGAAATTCTGTATAAAACACAGGTAGTTTATTTAAATTCGAGCATGCTTGATGACTGCAATCAAAATTCCACACAAAATTATTCTGTAAGTTGGTACAATGAAAGCTGGGAAGAGATTGCTAGTGGAGAAGATGCCGCATGGAAAATTCCAGCTGAGTATGTGGTAGGACCAGAGTTAATAAGGGCGAATGCTTCAGGCACTTACTACGATGAAAACACTTCCCAAGTTTTAGTTTACATCTATGGCTTTGCTAATCTTAGCGAGATGCTGGACAACTCAACGAATGATAAGCCGGTTCAGGGAGAAACAGTTCAGATTTTATGCAAAGTTGTTGATGCAAACTTAAGCACGGGCATAGAAAACTATCCGGTGAACTTTTCTGTTGACGGAATTCAAAAAACCATAAGTCTTGCAAATGCCAGCGGCTATGCAGAATTTTTGTGGAACACAAGTCAAGAAAGCTTGGGTTACCATACTGTAAAATGCGAAATAAAGGATAATTCAACCCTTTACTACAACGCAAGCTATCCAAGCTCTATGGAAAGGACTTTCCAAATTACCAAAAAGCCGATTATAGAAACCATAAAAACCTATCTTGAAGACGGAACGGAAACTTCTGTGTTCTTTACCGGGGAGAAAGTTGTGATAAGAACTAATATTACCGATGAAGAAGGAGCAAACGATATTTCAAGCGTTCAAGTAAAAGTCGTGAAACCTCCAGACAACAGCACCGTAATAGACTGGACGGAAATGACCAAGATTGCAGACATACCTAATGGAGGAACTTATGAAAAGAATGTGAGCAATGCTTTGATAGGAACGAGAGGAGCATGGTATATATTTATAAACGCAACTGATAGCCACAATTATCTAACGAGCAACATATCTTCATTCAGAGTTATAGCAAAGCCGCAACTGCAAAATCTTGACGTAACGCCTGACTCTGCAGGATGGGGAGAAACCTTTGTTTTTTCTTTTGAACTTCAGGATTTAGATAACGATACGGTTGAAGTAACTTTGAGAGAAAGATTTAGTAATGGAGAGTGGCAAGTTATAGCAAAGCACAACTTTACAGATACGGATAGCTTTACAGTAAGGAAATTCTACATCAATTCAACCAATTGCATAGCGGAAAGTCCTTCTGAAAATGAAACGGCAGACTATTGCATAGGCCATAATTATAGCATGATAGGTATGAGAGAATGGCAATTAATAGCAGATGATCTTAGCGGAAGAGGAATTATAGAAGCAAATGCAACGGAGAACTTTGCCATAGAAAAAGATGATATAGATTTGGAATATGTTGCCGGAAATCAGAGCGTTATAGATAGGAACACAGGTTCTGCTGTGCTGAAGGCGAGAATTAAAGATACGGACAGAGGAGTTTGGATAGGAAATGCAAATTCAAGCTTGTTTGTAACAACTGACGGAACAAAATTCAGGTTAATCAACTCGACCTTTACTGATTCTTTGGGTTTTGCAAATATAGCCTTTATTCCAAATGAAGAGGAGTTTGAGACAGGTGTGCAGAAATGGAAAGTCGGAATTATGAACGAGCCGGCTTATAAGGACAAAAATTCTTCGGAGTTTGTTTTAACTTTAATAGGAGATATTTTGGTGAATCTTACTTATCCTGCAGGCCAGCAATTTACTGCAGGCAAGGACGAGATTAATTTTACTTGGTCTTTAGTTGATGAAAATCAAACTTTTGTTCTTGGAGCAAGCAATTCCGTAGAGATTAAGCGCAATACAAGCTCTGACTGGCAGGATATCACCACTTCCTGCACATTAACAGATTTCAACAATGGAACTTATCAATGCTTATGGAATGTTCCGAGCGAACAAGATACAGGATTTTATGATGTAAGAATAAATGCCAGCAAAACTTATTGTCATGAAAACTCTTCGGTTTTTGAAGAAAGATTCAAAGTAGTTACCTCTCCTCCAGAGCTTGAGGAACTTAAAGCGGAGATTGAGCAAGATTATGGATGGGGAGAGCGATGGATATACAAAGTGAATCTTACAGAAATCAATCCAGATATAGTTAATGTAAGTTTATGGTATAACAGAACCAACTCGTGGGAATTGATAAATTCAACAAATGTTACTTGCCCTTGCGAGGATTATGTTGTAGAGTTTGTTCAAGATCCTGGATGGAAGAAAAGCGATGTGGGAATGAGACGGATAAAAATCAATGTTACAGACAATAAAGATGGAAGCGATGAAATTAGTCAAAGCGTTGAGGTCAAAAAGGATGATTTAGCCATAGAATATATTGCTGGAAATGCGAGTACAGTTGATAGGAAGGAGGGAAATGTTTCGCTGAAAGTTCTCGTAAGAGATTCTGATAGAAATCAATCAATTAATGATTCTGAGTGCATACTGTTTATTACCAAGGATTTCCAAAACTTTGTAAAGATTGAAAATACAACGAGCAATCCTTATTGCGAATTTTATTTTGATCCAAACTGCACTTTTGAAGAAGGCGCGCAGTGGTGGAAAATCAACATAAGCGAAACTCCATCTTACAAAAATGCAACAAGCTCAAACTTTACTATAGAAATACTTGGAAGCATTTTCCTAACTTTGGATGCCCCATTGCCAAACTCAAAGTTGTACAAAAATTCTACCTATGGTTTAAACTCCAGCATAAACTTTGATTGTTCAGATAGCAATGCTTTGATAGAATGGTTTGTTAATTCAAGCAAGATAGCAGAGGGAGAAGATTTGTACTGGAAAGTTCCTTTAAATCATAATCTCGGAATACATGAACTGAGAGTTAATGCATCAAAGGACAATTACCATTCAAACACTTCAGCGATTAGCATAGAAATTTGGGGAAATTCAAGTGTTGAAGTTATTTCTCCTTTGTCGGGAGATTATGACAGAGGAATTTTAAATATTGAGTGTGAAGTTCTGGACATGAATGGTTCGGCAATTCCAAACTATCCTGTAGAATTCTGGATAAATAATTCAAATATCGCAAACGCAACAACAAATTTAAGCGGAATAGCAAGATTTGACTGGAATAATACTTTAGAGGAACCGGGAAAATATGAAATAACTTGCAAGATAAAAGAGAATTCAACTTTGTTCTACACTCCAAATGTGCAAGAAGATTCTGCAACCATAAATCTTTATGGAACTATCTACGCAAACATTGGCCTGACTCCAGAGCCTCCAGGCCCTGTCAACAGAAATGAAGGCGGAAGCAATCCCATAAGCATAGAATGGAATGCAACCAACATAACTGATGAAAATGGAAATTTTGTAAGCGATTATAATTTAGCATTGACTTGGAGAAAGCAGTTTATAAGCAATCAAACTAATGGAAGCTTTGATATACCAAATAACAATCCTTTAGGACAAACCAATGATACAATTAAAATAACTATAGAAAAGCCTTTCTATCATACATTTATTTTTGAAAGTGCGGATTACAAAGTGCTTGGCGTTATTAATCTAACGAATTTAACGTGGTATAATGGAATAGAAAAGAACTGGTTCATTAGCCCTGAGGAAAATGCAACAATAGATAATTTCGAGGAGCCTCTCTTTGAAGGAAACTTGATTAATGTAAGTTACGAACTCAAAGATATGGTTGGAAATCTTTTAACAGAGGGAATAGATTATAATATAACAAAGACGGGAACATGGAATGCTTCGGATAATTATGCCGGAAATATCATTTATCCAAATATTACTTTTACAGGAATAGGAAATTATGATGGGCAAATAATCAAATCAAAAGATTATTTAGTTCATGGAAAGATAGTAATCGGTTATGCAAACTTTACAACTATTGATTTTAGCGGAAATGAACATTATGACTCCCCTTACATAGACAGAAAACTGCAATCTTGGAATGACCATGGAGGACCTTGCGTAGGTTATAAAAATCTGAAGGTTTACGATAATAAAGGTCAACTTGTTGATCTCTCGAACTTTACAATTCCCGATTCAACCAGAGATTGCGAGATTAAGCCAAATAGAGGAGGAGATTGGGATGCGAGCGATAATGAAGCGGGAGATAATATGACGACCATAATAATGGTCACGAGCAAGTTGGATGATGGCAGTTGTTCGTCGAGAGAATGCTTGTGGCATTTGAATATAAATGTTTCTCATAACTTTATAGTGCATGGAGGTGTTCAGGATCCGCAATTAGCCGCCGCTTTTACAAGTTCGATTTACAGGAGTTCTTGCAACTCTCCGCAAAACACAACCTTCAAGGTGAAATTCATCGATGATAACAATAATCCAGTCATAGGGCTTAATTTAACTCAAGCCGCATTTTACACTCCAAACGGAACCTGCGAAAAATATGAAGTTGGTGAGGGAGTTTATGCTTGCAACTTCAATCCTTCTGATTCAATTGAACCAGGAGAATATAAATGGACGGCAAGGGTTTTGGGAGGACACGAGATAGGATGGGATAAAACAGCTTGGCACGGAAGCGTTAATTTAACAGAGAAATCAATAATTATCAGAGGTTGTTTGAATGCGAGCATAATAGGACCTCTAAAGGGAGAAGATTTCTTGAGAGGAGATACACTATTCATTAAAGCAAACATAACGGATGACCAGCGGAATATTATAGATAATGCAACCGTTTTTGCAAGAATAGATAAGAATGGCACAGGTTATGTTGATATGGAAATGAAATTCAATTTCTCAAACAAGCTCTGGGAAGCAAATTATACAATAACCGATACAGATAAAGAAGGTGTTTGGGAGATAAAGGTTAATGCAAGCAAAGATTATTTTGATTATGCGGAAGATTTTGCCAACATAGATGTTTTCAGGCAGTTTAGCATAAACTTGGAGAAGGAAAGAGATTGGATTTACAGAAATGATAGCTTTAGCCCTTATAGAGCGAAGATGTTCGCCCATGTTACTGACGAAGTGGGAAATGTCAGCAAGGTTAAAGTAAAATTTTATGAGGAAGGTAATCTAATAGGAGAAAATCTAACAAACTCTTCTGGTTATGCCGTATTGACCTACAATCCTATGGATACGCATACAACCGGAAACTTTTCAATAAAGGCCAATGTAACGGAAGACCACAGCTATGGAGATGAAGATTTTGATTATCTTGTTGTAAAAGGTTTGCTTAGGCCAGAAATAGAAACTCCTTACAATGAGCAAAAATACTATAAAAACGATACACTTCTGTTGAATTCAACGATATATGATGAAAATGGAAATATAGTGAATGCGAGCGTTAAATGGTACCTGGAAGAAACCAATGAACTGCTCAATGAAAGTGAAAAGGGAAGGTGGAGGATTCCAATAAATCACGGTTTAGGGAATTTCTCTCTAAACCTCACGGCAAACAAAACTTATTATGATGCAGGATATGATGAAGTTAATATTTCAATCTGGACTCTGGCCAATATTTCCATGCTTACTCAAGCTCCACCAACTTTTTACAGATTAAATTCCTTAGAGCTGAAAGCAGAGGTTGGAGATTACTTCAATGGTTCCTCTATCGCAAACTATCCGTGCAAATGGTTCGCCAATCTAACCAGCTTTAACACTTCTCTAACAAATTCTTCTGGCATATGTGTAGCGATTTGGAATGCTAATTGCAGCCATTCTTTGGGATTTTACTTTTTGAACGCAAGTATTCAATCAAACTCAAGCTTGTTTGCAGACCCAAAAATTAGCAATTCAGCGACAAACACCACTCTAAGAGATAAATTAAACATAGCAGTAGATTCTCCAAGCAATTTGCAAATAATTCACAGAACGGAAAATGCAAGTTTAAGCTCAACTGTTAGCGATTCTTGTAGTTCGCCGCCAACGAATTACTACGAGGTCAAATGGCATAATGAGAGCGGCAATTTACTTGCTCAAGGAGAAGCTACTTATTGGCAGGTCCCTGTTAATTACGGTTTGGGTTTGAGAGAAATAAATGCAACAGTTATGGGCACTTATTACGATTCAAACTCAACAATAAGGCAAATTTATATCTATGGTTGGAGCAAGGTAAGCGAAATAACTTTAACTGGTTTGGAAACTGGAAGCAATTCAACAGCTTTGGCAGGAGAGATAGTTGAAGTCAAGTGCAAAGTAGAAGATGCTAACACAAGCGAGGCAATTCAAAACTATACGGTTTACTTCTACGAGTTTAACGAAACGGGTCATTTGATAGAGCAAGCAACAAACACAACTCAAGCAGACGGCTATGCCTATTGGTACTGGAACACAAGCGAGGAGTTAGAAGGAAATTATACCATAAAATGCAATATTACTCACGAATCAGGTCTGTATTATAATACAAGCGAGGAGAACGAACTTAATGCTTCGATGACTATTGAAAGAAAACTATATGTTGATGAAGCTTTCTTTGAACATCGTTTCATTTACAGGAATAATACCTTCAGTCCTTATAAGACAAACCTAACAGTTAAAATAACAGAATCTTTGCTGGGATCGGCTGAAAATGCGAATGCAAGCTTTTACGAAAATGGAATTTATTTTGATAGTTGCATTACTAACGCTTCTGGATACTGCACTATAACTTATAATCCAAGCGATACAGAAATCCCCGGAAACCACACCCTAATTATAAACGCAACCAAGTCAGGGAGCAATCCGAGTGATGATAGAATAGAGTGGATCGTTGTTAAAGGAATTTTAAAAATAGAAATTTCAAAGCCGCAAGCAAATTCTTCTTATCACAAAACTGAAAATGTAACCTTGCATGCAATAACAAAAGATGAAAACGGAAACATAATTTATCCAACAGTCAAATGGTATAATTCTAGTTGGGATTTGATTTCGGAAGGCGGTGCTAACACAGATATATACTGGACGATTCCATCAGATTACACACCCGGAAAGGAAACCCTGCATGCAAATGCTACAAAGCAATGGTATGATTCTGCCCATGAGGAAGTTAATATAACCGTTTGGGGATGGAGCGAAGTTGAAGTTGTTGAACCTTCTGGAATTTACAGCTATGGAAAGCAGATAGATTTTATTTGTTTGGTGAAAGACAGCAATTCAAGCAAAGAAATAGCAAACTATCCCGTAAAATTCTTGGTAAATTCAAGTTTGCACGCTCAAGTTTTGACAAATAGCTCTGGCTACGCCAACGCAACTTGGAACCCAACAGGATTGGGAACATTCGAAATAAAATGCAAGATAGAAGACAATGCAACTCTGTACTATAATGCAAGCACAGCGAGCGATTTTGTAGATATAGATGTAATAGATACAAGAGCTCCAGAATTCATTGAAACAAGTTTAAATGCCACGCAATTAGAAACTTATCAAACAATTGAATTTAAGGTTAATTTGACTGATGATATAAATCTTAGCTCGGTGTGGGCTTTTATTGAACTGCCGAATGGAAGCAAACAAAATGTAAGCTTGAGCAAAATCTCAGGAAGCGGGTACGAAATTAACGAAACTTATCCTGTCCTATACGGCTCTGTCTGGAAAGCAAATTATGTTCCGGAGATTGCGGGATATTATAACATTACTTTCTATGCAAAGGATACAAGCGGAAATGTCAATTCATCAGCAATGCATGCTTTTGAAGCAATTGGAAAAACTTTAGTCAATATAACGCATCTGCCGGAGACAATAACGATTTATAATGTAAGCCAAGAATTAAGCCAAATCTTTGAAAGCAATATTACATGCAAAAATCTAGGAAATGCCACAGCTTATTCTTTAAATATAAGCATTGAATTGCCAGCCAACTGGAGCAGCAACATAAGCTCTCCATATTCTTGCGGCAATGTTAGCAAAGGAGAAGAATGCTTTTTGCCTTTTGAAATAACCGTTGCCAAGGCAACTCCGCCGGGGAGTTATATACTTAATTCAACCTGCACTTGGAGAGATGCAGATAAAACAATAAACACAACCTCAGCTAGCCCAAATGCGACTGTAATTAGCAATCCAATTCTTGAGATAGAGGAAGAAGAAATTAAAGCGATAGCGTTGCATGCAAGCTCAAACACGACAAGCTTTACCTTAAATTCTACAGGTAATTATAAACTTGAGAACATATCTCTTGAATGTATCTCTGGGACGGTATGCACAGATTTTAGTGTCTGGTTCTATCCTTCTGAAATTAATTTGCTCGAAACCGGCAATTATATCTCTATAGAAGTTAATGTAAGCGTTCCTTTGGGTTATGCTCCAGGCAATTATCTGGGCATAATAAGAGCAAATGCCACGGACACAATCTGCCAAATACCTGAAAGATGCTGGGATGAAGTTCAGATTAATATAACTGTTCCAGTCAATAGGACCTGGAAAAGAAAACCGGAGCAATTACCTGTTAAAACAGTTTACACAAATACTTCGGGTTTTTACGGAAACATAACCTTAAATGTAACAGGAAATATAAAAATTAACTTTACTATCGGCGTGGAAGGGAACATAAGCGATTTATTGGAATTCCCTCTTTGGACGGTTGTTGAGAAACAAACAGCAAAGAATTTAACTATAAACTATTCAATACCTGCAAATAGAACTCCAGGAATTTATTCAGGAAATATTACAATTAAGCCAAATAATACAGAAAATGCCAATCCAATCCTGCAAAAAACAGATGTTAGTTTGGAAATTAAAGATAATATTCCGCCAACAATAAACAGTTTTGAAATAATTACTCCATCAACTCCTGGAATAGTTGACGAAGATAAGGAGCAGGTAACCTTTAAGGCTAATGTTTCTGATAACATCGAGATTTACAAAGTTTGGGTTTGCGGAGAATTTGGTTGTTTGGCAATGCCAAAGACAGACAAAAATATTTATGAGCTTAATTATACTTTCGAAACTCCTGGAACAAAAGCCCAATATATTTTTGCCAAAGATACGAGCGATAATTCTGTCTCAAGTACAACGAAAACAGTTAAAGTAATTCCTTTCACCACTGCAGTTTTACCTGTTCAGCCGACTTCCAAAGAAATAAATATAACTTACTTTGAGAATATAAGCTTTATTATTTGGAACAATTTCACTAATTTGGGGGAGGGAGGAGCTTATTCTGTAAATATTACTTTAAATTTGCCGGAAAATTTCACTTCAAATTCAACCTTTGAAGAATGCGGAAAAATTGAGGAAGTAAACACGAGCAATAATTACTGCTATAGAATATTTAATATAACGGTTCTTGCGGCAACCCCTCCAGGCTTGTATCAAATCCAGCACAAGGTTGAGTTTATCAATCCCAACGGAACTCCAACAACTTTAATAAATACAACCCAAGTGAAAATCGTAAGCAAGGAATGGGATAGAGAGCCAGAGATTTTAGAGAAAGATGTTTATACAAACACTTCCGGCAGTTTAAACATAACTATTAATAACTCAGGAGAGATTCCTCTAAACTTCACAATTACTTATTCTGGAAATGCTACAGAACTTATAGAAATTCCATCATGGATTTTTGTAGGGAATAGAACTTCCAAAAATTTAATCATAAATTATTCAGTTCCTCCAACTTATACTTTAGGTTTGTATGTGCAGGAAATAAAAATAGAGAATCTGGAAGCCCATCCGCCAAACAAGAACACAACTCTGAAACTTTGGGTTAAGGACAATATTTTGCCTGTAGTCGAGAATGCGAGTTTAAGCAAGGAAATTTTAGAAGCGAATTATGAAAGCGTAGATATACAGGCAGACGCTTTAGATAACATAAACATAAGCAAAGTGTGGGCAAAAATCACAAGTCCTTATTATATGCAAATAGTTGAACTAAGCCATATTTCCGGAAATACTTACAATATTGCCTATGTTCCAGAAAAAGGAGGCATACATAATGTAACGATTTATGCAAATGATACAAGCAATAATACAAATTCGGTATTTGCGGGAAATTTCAAGGTTAAAGGAACAACCAATCTGACAAATGAACAAGTTCCTCAGAATGCCGGAACTTTTGCCACCGATGTACACACAGGAGGAGCTTTCAACATGAATATTACGACAAACAATACAGGAAATGCGACGGCGAGATTCGTTAACATAACCCTTATTTTACCAGAAGTTGACTGGAATTCAACAACGGGAATAAACTATGACTGCGGTAATTTAAGTGCTGATGAAAATTGTTCTAAAGAAATTTTGGTTAATATACCCGTTTGCGACGAACCGGGAACAAAATATGTTAGGACCAATGTCACATGGGAGAATCCCGATAAAAGCATAGGATATAAAGTAAATGAAACCGTTGTAACCATAGCAAGCAATCCAAAAATGGAAGTTCCGCAGTCAGCCATACTTTCTTCCTTTGAAAATGGAGAAGCAAAGATTGCTGGAAGTTTTGATATAAACAGCATAGGAAATAAATTGGTAGTTGGTTTAAGTTATGAGACAGAAGGAGGAAACTTGCCATCTTCTTGGATAATCTTTGATCCTGCAAATGGTTCCCAAACCAGTTTATCTCCTTGCGGCGGAAACTTAAGTATAGATGCTCATATATATGTTCCTCCGCATCAAGATTTCGGAGATTACTGGACTAAAATCAATGTAACTTCAACAAATGCAGGCCATGACTGGCTTTGGTTGAACATAACCGTTGAGAAAAAAGGAAATTGGAGCAGAAATCCAAATATAATAGAAAAAACAACTCCATTAAATTCTGAAGGAGAATTTAGGATAAACATAACAAATGATGGTAATCTGGATATAAACTTTACCATAAATTATGCAGGCAACGGCACAGGTTTGTTAACAACAGCCCCTTCTTACTTTATTTCTCACAAACCTGCAAACGGGGATGCAAATCCAAACACAGAAGACCTTGTGCTAACCTATCTAATACCACCAGACCAGGATGAAGGTCTGTATACGATTGAAGTTACTATAAAGAATACCAGTAGTTATGTAATACCAAATGATCTAACAACAACAATTTATATGCAGGTAAAAGATGTACCTCCAACAATTCATTCAGCTTATATTTCTCCAAACATTCTTGATGTAAATTACGAAAAAGTCAAGATAGAAGCAAATGTTAGCGATAACTCTGATTTAAACCCAGAGGTATGGGCAAACATCACTTTGCCTAACGGAACTCAAATAAAGGAAGTTATGCAGAAATTCGGAACATCGCCACCATTTACTTACAACACTTCTTATATCCCGAAAATTTCTGGCATACATAATGTCACAATTTATGCAAAAGACAGCAAGAATCTGACAAGTAATTTTACAGGCATAAACTTTGAAGCTTTGGGGCATACTTTCTTGCAAGTAATTCCAAATGTTACTTTAATTAATATAACGGACATGACGCAGCATTATGGAAAAGAATTTGGAGTAAACATAACTCTGAACAATTCTTATAATAGCAGTGCATATTTCGTAAATACGAGTTTTGAATTGCCACCTAATTGGCAGGCAGAACCTTCTTTGCTAAATTATGGAAATATGAGCAGAAATACCGGAAAATGGAAAAATGCCTCAATAAAAGTACCGGCAGGATTTGCTTCAGGAAATTATAAAGTCAAAATCATATCCAATTGGACAAATGCCAACAATTCTTTGGGGCAATCAAGCGGAGAAATAACCTTCAACATCGAACCAAATCCTGTGCTTGAAATAGTTGAAAACGACTTTAGCGTGGAACTCGGTCACGGAAAGACAAAAGTTTTAAATCTAACATTAAACTCTACAGGCAATTATAAAGTTGAAAATATAACGATCAATTGTTCATCTCTATATTGCCAAGAATTCAATGTAAGCATTGAGCCGGAATTCGTTCCAAGTTTAGAAGTGCTTTCCACCAAAAAAATAAATGTAACGATCAATGTTCCTCTTGGTTATCCTTCGGGAGATTATGTTTTGGTTGTAAACGCGAGCAGCAATAAAACTTCCGATTCCCTCTACATAACCGTTTCAGTTCCAGCTAATGAGAGCTGGGAAAGAATTCCAGAAAACTTCGACCTTGGAAAGACGGGAACGGGAAGCAAGGGAATAATCGGCTATATAAATATTACCTCTTTAGCAAATAGCGATTTGCACTTCAATCTAACTAAATCCGGGAATGCTTCAAGTTTCATAGATATTAATGCCACTGAATTAAATCTCACTGCTGCGCACAAGACTTCAGTTCTCGTCAATTATTCAATTCCAGAAACAGCGAACAAAGGAATTTATGCAACCAATATAACAATAAAGGCAAACACTTCTGCACCCAGTGAAAAAATAACTCAAATAAAAATGCAAATAGTGGAATTTAGAACCAAAATAATCACGGTGGAACCGAATCTCAATGTAAGTTGTAATGATACGATAACTATAAAGGCGAATGCAACCTATGAAAATCTGCCTTTAAAAGAAAATGTAAGCTTTGAAGTTTACTTTGATTCATATGCTTGCGAAGTTAATGAAACTTCTTTCAGCGAAATGGAGGGTCTTTGGACTGTGAAATGCATAGCTCCAAACATCCCAGATGGAAGAAAATATGATGTAAAGCTAAGAAGTTATTATTCTATGATTGATGCCTATTTCTTTGATATAAAAACAGACGGATTATCTTACAAGGATGTAAGCCCGCCGAAAGTGGATAAAGTTGAAAGAGGACATCCCATCCCTGGAGGAAACCAGACCATAAGAGCGTTAATTTGGGATAATTTGGAAGTTAAAGAAGTTTTTGCCAACATCACCTATCCAAACGGCACTTCTTTGATGTATGATATGAAGAATGAAACCGCAGATTTGACAAATACAACCTGGGTTCTTAATCTTTCCAATTTAGAAGAAGGAAATTATTCTGTTGTGATAATAGCTAAAGATATTAGCAATAACACAGCAAGAAAAAGCAGTTGGTTTGATGTAAAACCGAAGGGAATAATAAGTGGTAGTGTAAAAGATGCAGAAGACAATCCTGTATTTACAAAATTTGAATTCTTCAGAGGAGAAGGAAAAAGAGAAGCCGATGATATAATTAATGAGACAGAAACAGACGAAGAGGGAAATTATTCTGTTGCAATACATTTGAATAGGAGTTATGATGTGGTTGTAAAAGCTTTAAATCACGTTATCGTTTTTGAAGATGTTTTTATTGGAGAAAATCTGACTGATCCAATAGATTTGGATGAAATACCAACGAGGTTTATTAATCCGCAAAGGATCAGGAAAGTTTTAAAGGGAATTGCTGTAAAAGAGAAATTTAATGAAACCAAAGCACATCTTGCTTTAAGTTTTGCTGGAACCGGTTATTCTTTGATTGATTCGATAAGAATTTATAAATGTTCTGGATGGAACTTCGAAAAAAGGGAATGCAATACGAGTTGGGTAAATATAGGAGGGGAGATAAATGTGGCTAATGAAACCGTAAGTGTTGAAAATATAACTGGATTTTCTGCTTATGCCGTTGTTGAATCTGTAATATGCGGCAATGGAATTTGTGAAGAATATTATGGAGAAAACAGCGGAAATTGTCCTAAAGATTGCCCATCTACAACTCCGCCATCTCCAGCTCCAAGTAGTGGAGGAGGAGGCGGAGGTGGTGGTGGAAGTTCCGTCCAAGAGATTCCCGAAATCTCTCCAACCGAAGAAAAACCCGCCCCGCCTCCGTTCAGCATGGAAACTGATTTGATAGAAGCAAGTTTGAAACCGGGAGAGTCGAGAACTTATTCGTTATGGATATCCAATAATTTAGATGAAAAAGTAGAGGCTGAGCTCAGTGTTATCGGAAGAATATGGGAGTTTATACAATTTGAGAAAGAAAAAGTAGAGATAGAACCGGAAGATGTTGCAACAGCTAAAATTAAAGTTTTCACTTTGCCGACAACTCCGGTAGGAGTATATACGGGAGATATTCAGGTAAGGGTTGGTGATGTGATTAGAACGATACCTGTAACCCTTGCTGTGCTTCCGGAAAGAGAAGCTTTGCTTGATCTGAAGGTTAATGTTTTAACAAAAGTTTTGAGCGCAAATGATACACTTAAATATCATGTATCGCTTTACAATCTTGGAATGAAGAAAAGATTTGACATTCTTCTAACTTACCGGATTAAAGAGGTAGCAACAGAAAAAATTTTGGGACACGAGGAAGAAACTTTGGCAATAGAAACATCTCTCTCTTTTGTAAAGATGTTTGATTTAAGCAAAATCAAGAATTTGAAACCAGCAAAATATTTCATAGAAGTTGAGGGAAAATATGAGAATAGAACTGTTAAAGGAGTTGGTATTTTTGAGATTGCTCAACCTTTCTGGACTTTCGAGAGAATTAGATTAGTAATCATAATAATTCTTGTCGGTGTTGGGATAGCTTTCATTTTCATTATTCGCAAATTTTACAAAAAATGGAAGCTTAAGAAGATGCGTTATCTAATGCCTATTGCCGCTCAAGAATTGCCTAAAGGCAGGATATGGCTTGGAGATATCGCAGAAACCAAGCTTAGAGCAGAGTTCTCTTTGGATGATTTGCCAACTCACATAATCTGTGCAGGTGCAACCGGTTCGGGAAAAACCATTTCTTCTATGGTGATAGCAGAAGAGGTTTTGAAACAGGGCATACCCGTAGTCGTTTTCGACCCAACTGCCCAGTGGACAGGTTTTCTTAAAGCATGCAAGGATAAGAAAATGTTTTCTCATTATAAGGAATTTGGAATTCACGAAGATGAAGCCAGATCTTTTAGAGGAATGATTTATGAAATGACAGATCCAAAAGCCAAGATAGATTTGAAGAAATATTTAAATCCAGGAGAGATTACTGTTTTTGTGCTGAGAAAACTTACTCCAAAGCAGTTTGATACGGCTGTTAGAAATATTATCGATTCGATTTTCAAGCAGAGCTGGGAAGAGTCATCATCTCTTAAACTGTTAATAGTGTTTGATGAAGTTCACAGGCTGTTAGAAAAATTTGGAGGAAGGGGAGGATATGTTGCCTTGGAAAAGGCATGCAGAGAATTTAGAAAGTGGGGCATTGGTTTGCTCATGATCTCTCAGGTGCTGGCAGATTTTAAGGAGAGTGTTAAGGGCAATGTGTTGACAGAAATTCAGATGCATACCAAAGGCTTAGAAGATCTTGGAAGAATTGAGAAAAAATATGGCAGAGTTTATGCCGAACGTGTTACTATGTTGGAGGTAGGTACCGGACTTATGCAAAATCCGAGATATAACAAGGGCAGACCTTGGTTTGTCCGATTCAAACCTTTGTTACACGAACCGCATAAACTCTTAGATGAAGAGCTTGAACTATATACCAAATTCTCCAAGAAGATAGAAGTAATCGAAAAGAAGATAGAGGAGATGAAAGCCAATGGAAAGGAAGTCTCTGATTTGGAGCTTGAGTTGAAGCTTACGAAAGACAAACTAAAAGCGGGTTCATTCAGGATGGCAGAAATTTATTTGGAATCCTTAGCTTCCAAGGTGAAATTATGAGAACAATATATCTCATATTGCTCATATCTGCAATTGTTATATGCGGATCAAATTTGAGCATTGCCCAAGAAATAGCGAGCGAAAAGAATATATTCGTTTTGCCGAATACGCTTACAGAAACCAAAATACTAATAAGAAATGATTTTAATGAAAGAAAAACCTTTGAGATAAAATGCTTCTCAAAACTTAATGTTACCTGCCCGAAAAATATTGAAATAGGCGCCAGAAATTTCAATAAATTAAACATAACTGTTTATTCTAAAGAGATTGGAACTTACGATCTGAAAATCATGATTGAAAATAAAACGAATGAATTAAAAATTAAAGTCACAAATCTGCAGACTTATCTTAAAACGGCAATCAATTATTATGAAAATTTGAATGAAGTTTTGAATTATGAAAATTACGAGATTAAGGGAATAGAAAAATTAAATGAAACAAAAGAGTTATTTGGACTGGGGCTCTATTCTGAAGCTGCCAGAAAACTTGACGAGTTTGTAAATTCTTTCAGCATCGTTAAGAAAGAGAAATCCCTGTCAGAAAAAACAAGAAAACGGAAGATTTTTAATTTACTATTAATTGCATTTTTATTGGTTTTTATTGTCTTTTTATTCTCTCTCTTTAAAAATTATCACAAAAGAGTTAGATTTAGATCAACACTTCTGAAAGATTTGGAAAGAATTAAAAGCGAGATAGGCAAAACAGGGGTTAAAATTGAAATGCTCAAGATACCAAAAAATTTGCCGGAGGATAAAAGGAAACTTGTGGAAAAATATTTGAAAGAAAAGAAATATGAACTTGCAAAGCTCCTGCTAAGATGAATATTAAAATCCTATATAAAAATTAATTCTAAAAATGTAAATAATTATTATTGGTGTAAAGGTTTGATATTCATGAAGAAAAAAACCGTCGGAGAGATCCTGAAGGAGGAGGGGATAATAAAAGAAAATGAAGAGAAAGCAGAACCACCGAAAAAAGAGGAAGTAAGAGAAGCTGAAATTATTCTTAAAATTGAAAAATTAGCCGGTAAAGTGGAATTGCAGAAAGACATGATTAATAAGTTCAACGATAGATTTTCTTCTATTTCTGAAACTGTTGGCGATTTGAGAAGGATGATAATAGACAAAGAAAAATTTTTTGATAAACTGAGCGCAGATTTTGAAAAACTGAAAAGTGAAGTGGAAGAGGTTGAGCCTCAAAAAATCGCGAAGAATTTTAAGAAATTTGCCGTAAATTTTGAAAAGACAAATGCCGAGTTGGAGAAAATAAATTTCAAAATTAAAACTTTATCGAATGCTTTTAAAAAGGCCGAAGAAAAACTTTCCAAAATAAAAGAGCCGGAGGTTATAGCGAAACTTATAGAAAACGCTTCCAAAATAGAATCTAACGTGAGGGAAAGTCGAAACTATGTGGACAGATTGGCTGGAAAGATAGAAGCACTATTCTCCGAATTCACTTCCAGTTTAAACGAAATAAAGAAGGAAAAAGAAATTATTTATAAAGATGATGAATTAATTAAAGAAGTAGTAAAGGATTTGGATAAGATTAACGTAAAATTGGAAAACGAATACACCAAAAAAAATGAATTTGAAGATTTTGCGAACAGGTTGAAAAGAGACGCGGATAACTTTTTAAAAGAAAAATTTGAAATGGTAAACTTCGAGAAGAAAAGTTTAGAAGAACTAGAAAATGAAAAAGATAAGATAAAAGAGATTCTAAATAGAGTGGAGATGGAATATAATAAAGGTTCTTTAAGTAAAAGCAGTTATGAAGAGATAGTTAAAACAAATAAAAAGAGATTGTCGCAGATTGAATCGATCCTGAAAAAATTTACAAGAGATCTTCTTTACGCAGATTTAAAAAATGTGGAGAAAAGAGTAGAAAAAATTTCATCACAACTCCAAAGTTTACCAAAGACCGAAGAAATTGCGGAGATAAGACGGAAGTTTATGAAATTGGAAAATGGATTTTCAAGTTTGGATGGCATATCTGGTTTGAAAGAAAGACTGGAATATATCGAGATGTTAAAAGACAGTTTGATAGAACAAGAAAAAAGATTAACCAAAATGAGAGAGATGCTGAATGAATTGATGAGCACAAAGGAATTAGTAAAAAGTTTGCGAAGAGAAAGAGAAGATATAGAACAAAAGATAAGAAATGAAAGAAGCAGTTTGAGTGTTGTTAAGAGAGATATGTTAAGAATTGAAAGAACAGTCAGAGAACTGGGAAACAAGATGATTGAAACCGAAGATGAAATTAGAAATATTGTTAAAACTGGAAAACTCACGCTGGAGTTCCGCAATCTCAGAGATAAAGTTAAGAATTTGTCGGAAGAGACAAAGGAAACACGAGAGGAGATTTCTGAGATTAGAAAAGAATTTGACGAAGCCCTGACGAGAAATCTGCTTCTGATAAAGAAGTTAATAAGTAAAAAATGAAATGGAGAGAAATTTTGGAGGAAATAGAGGAGAAAATAAACAAAGAGAGAGAAATACCAAAAACAGAAGAAATCGATTTTGCAGATTTTAAAAAATTTTCTGAAGATATTGCCGCGCTTCAGAAGAAAATCTTTGAGCTGGACCAAAAGTCCATAAAACAAGATATTATGTTTGAAAAAATAAAGAAAGAGTTATCTGATTTATCTATGCTGGAAGAAGATATCAACTACTCTCAGGAAAAGATATCAAAACTGGAAAAAAGAGTAGAAGAAGATTTGTCGGAGAATCTTTTGCATTTGGAGAAGAAAGTAAATATCATGCCCGAACTTATAGAGGAAAAAATAAAAGCCATCACTGCAGAAAGATTCAAAGTCGTAAAAGAATTGGACAAAAGATTGGATTTTCTTGAGGAGCAGGTTGATAGAGCATTCGCAACGATGGGATTTGTGAAAAAATCTTCATTTCTGCAAGAATTAAAAAGAAAAATTGAAAATATAGAGAAATCTTATTCAACTTTGTCTGAGAAGGTTAATAGGTTGCTGAATGAGTCGAAATTGCATAAAAAAAGCAAAGAGAAGGATGCAGAAAAAATAGCCAAGAAAATCAGAAAAAGAAAAACTTGAAAGAATCTTTTCGAGACGGAGATTTTTACAGCAGGTCTTTTTAAATTATTCAAATATTTTTTCTGAATTTTTTTCTCAATTCCTCGTAAGTTTTCTTTGATATCTTTCCTTCTTTGTACTGCATTTCAATGATTTTCCACGGAAGTTCCTCTTTTTTTTGCTCTTTTTTTAAGAAAGATCCAAACTTTTTAAAAAGAAGAAATGTGCCAACAACTATTAAGATAACAAATGCCGTTGAAATTAGATAAATCCAAGGAACTTTGAGAACATCTATTTTTGGAATTTTCATTTTCTTTGAAATACAAAATTTGTAATTGGCTTCTTCCATCAGATTTCTTGCTTCTTCCAGCATTTCTGTCGCTTCTAAATATTTCTGTTCTTCAACATATCTTTCAGCAATTGAAACCAGTTCATAAGATCTTTCAAGAAGTTCTACACCATTTTCAATATCAAAACCTTGAGCGTCCAATTCAGCAGCCCTGCTTTTCATCTCTCTAAGAGCTTCTTTTATTTTCTTTATTTTAATCTCAAGCAATTCTTTTTTTGATTCAACAACAGTTATATTATAAATTCTTTCTTTTTTCGTTTCTTCTGAAAAAACACTCAAAGTTATTGGATAAGTTTTCCTCTCGGCATCTTCTGGAATCTCGAATTTTCCAATTAAATGACCTGTTGCTCCCTGTTCAAGCAATTCAATTTCTCCCACGGTTTTGAACCAATCTTTAATTTTATCTATTTTGGCGGAGATTTTGTGCAAATCTTGGTTTCCAGAATTTTTTATTTCTATCAAGATGTATCTTGTATCCCCTTTTTCAACCAATAACTCTTCTGGAATTATTTTTATTGGGTCTAATTTAAAAATTGGTTGAGATGCTGCTACCACGGGTGATACAACCATGGGCGCAGAGGGAATAGAGGATGAGGAAGAAGCGTGAGAAGGAAAAGCAGAACTTACCAGAAACGTTTTATTTGTATAGATGGATGGTTGAATACCGGAATAAGTCAGTTTAACATTTAAAAAATATTTGCCGGCTGGTTGATTTGAATAGATGGGCAAACTTCTGTCTAGGGTTCTATTCGATCCCGCCCCGACAAAAATGGCTTCTCCATAAACCGAGGCGTATATTTCACCATCTTTTGAAATCCAATAATCCAGAGAAACATCCTGAGAAACTTCACCCATATTCTGTATCAATAATCTGAAGTTTAATTTATCGCCTCGAGGAACCTCGCCTTCAATCTTATCTATTACCAGATCGTAAGGCCCTCCTCCTGAAATCCTAAAACTCTTAATCATCTCAACTCTTAATCCTTCTTGAGCGACTTCTAGCATAACTAAATAAAATCCTGTTGGCGTATTTGAAGGCATTGCATATTGATATTTGTACAACAAAGAAGTTTGAGTTTGGTTTATTAGAGTAAATTGTGTCTGGTTTGCTTCTAAATATACCTTATCTGTGGGGTCATAGACCGTAAGTTTTAGATAATCGGGCGGAGCAATTTTGTTTTGGGTATAAAGCAAAAGATAGAATTTCATTGTCTCTTCTGGATACCATACTATGGCGGTCTCAAATTCAATCGCATATCTTTCTAGAACATTGAATTTATAATTTGTAGATTTATTTAAACTCATATTAACTTTGTCATCGTAGAAAGAAGCGAAGGAGTTTAGAGTATAGTTTCCCAAAGGCGAATCGCTGGCTATCAGGAAAGTTGGAATTAATGGGATTGTTCCGTTTTCATTTGTTTCAAACGAGTGATTTAGAATTAAATTACCGAGAGAATTTCTAATTTCTAAGCTGATATTGGCTTTTAAAGGTTTTCCCAAACCGTCTGTTAAGTTGCAGTATATTGAACCAGATTCACCGGTGTAGTAAGCCTTTCTGCCGGTTTTTAAAGTTATGTTCAGTCTTGCAAAAACTTTGAAGGAATCTTTTTCCTCTCCAAAACCATTCTTCTTATCCCGCGCGAAGATTAAAATATTATAAACTCCTCTTAGAGTTGTTGAATAATTGGCTTCCCAAATTGAGGAAGCTTTGGGCAAATTCGCTGTTGCATTTGTGAGATTCAACACTTCCGTTTCATTGTTGGGTTTTGTGATATTAACTTTTACAAAATCAATAGTTGCTCCAGATCTGTCCGTAATATTGGCTCTTATGACAATTACATCAAGTTGTCTGGCCAAATCTTGAGTTAAGGAAACTACGGATGGACCGAATACGACATTTAGAGTTGCTTGAATGGTTTGATTTAGGGGTTGAGATTCGGGTGTTGTTGCATTTATGATGTAAGTTGCATTATACGTTTGTTGTTTTGCAGAAGAGGTATTGTATCTTATATCAATAATTTTTGATTCCTGCTTCTTTAAGGTGAAATTTGTTTCATTTATAAAGGTGAAATTAACAGAGGTCGGAGATATGCTAAAATTTATAGGAAGATTTCCCGTGTTATTTATTGCAACTTCGCAAATAATTCCGGTCTCGTTTATTAGTACAGTTTTTTCACATGTTGATGGATTTATCATCCAGGTTCTGCTGGCGGGAACGCTTATATTTAGTTCCAGAATATCAAAACCATCATTTGTTGCGCTTACATTAATTTTACCCGTGTAGTTGCCCCTTGAATAACCTTCCGGGACAGTTACAAAAACAGAAATTTCTGTCATATTGCCAGCATTTAAATTTGATATGTTGGAAGGCGAGAAGTTTATGGTAAAATTTGTACAAACTTCTCCAGAGAAGCAATCAAAAGTTATGTTTTGCAGGGCATCATTTCCAGTTGAATTTATTGTAAAATTTCCTATATTTTTTGTTAGTCCCTCTTCCACTTCTGCTTCCAGAAAATCTTCCTCAACCCTCAAAACGGGGTTGCTTAACACATTTGCATTCAGGGAATCTTTAGTGGAGTTTAAAGTAAAATCCGGGTTGGTCCAATTAACTATGGAAAAAACCGAATAATTCCCCGGCGAGACTCCGTACGGAATTGTTAGATTAAAATACTCTGTGCAGGTTGAATTGGCATCCAAATCACCACAACTTGCGTTTTCTGGCTCTATGCTCCAGCCTGAAGGCAAATCAAAAGTTATTATGGTCGAATAGGCAGTTCCATTTCCCGTATTGTTTAATGTTGCCTTCAATTCAAATACCTGATAGGTTTCTTTAGTTATATTTCCTGCAGTTATATTTTCTGGTTTAAGTTTTATTAGCAGGAAAGTTTTCTTTGCTTCCGTGTAAAATAACCCGGAACCGAAACCATAATTCTCATTTTTGGTAGCATTGCAGGTCAAATTAAAACTTCCAATTTGAGAGGGTGCCGTGAAGATTATTGAATAATTTCCGTTACCTTTGTCTGTTATGTTGGTTACAAATGCAGAATCAAATTTACAGGTTAAGTTTCCTCCACCAATTCCTCTATCCCTTCTGTAATTTTTCAATATCAAATTGGCGTAAACAATTCTTTCTATCGCTCCTTTTGGATTTAAAATGGTCAGATTTGCAAAATATTGGTTGGTTATATTGAAAGTTGTTGAGTTTTGGCTTAGCAACTGCCAAGTTGAATCATAAGATTTTACTGTTAAATTCCACTCGCCAATTTTTGCATCAGACGGAAATGTGTAATTGTTTGTATAAACTTTATCTCCGGCAATTTCATCTCCATGAGTTCCGTCGTCGTATAATCTTAAAGTCACCCCATTTAATGTAGCATTCATGTATGCAACCAGATTATAGGTATCGTTTGTTATGTTGGCAGTTATTACCGCGGTTTCTCCTCTGTTATAGATGGAAAAATCTGTTTTTGGCTTAATCACAACTTCTCGTTTTTGAGCCGATCGCTTGGTTATATTTATGGGGTTCATTAATCTGTTCCTTAAATCTTGAACAGGTTCATGGCTTGCCTTATCATTGATATAGACATAAGTTTCTGCAAAAATTGATTCTCCTTGAGACAAATTTGTAGAATCTAACTTAAGCCCTATTCTCCCTTCTAACAGATTTCCTTCCACATAAAAGTTTGCGGTATTTGTTTCATTGGTTAAAATTATGCCCAAACTTTTATTATCATTAGAATAAGCTGATTGCCAGGAAAAGGGATCTGCTGTCTCTCCTGTTAAAGCATCTATTCCAAAAGCTCTGCCAGCATCTAAAGCTATTGCCGTAATTTCATCACTTTCTCTCGTGATGGAATCATTGGCAGTAAGTTTTATCTGGATTTTTATCCACGGTTGCTTTTCGTAAAAAATGTACTTTTTAATTAGTTTTGCCTTGCCCGTCTTTTCTTCCGGCTGATTCCAAAGAACCTCTTCTCCCTCTTGCAAAACAGTTATTTTTACAGGCCCTCCAATAAAACTTGCATTCCCTCTTAAGTCATATGTGAAATTCTGCGTTGTGTTGGTTAGTTGAATATACTCAATTGTTCGCTCATTTGAAGGAGCATTAAAAATATCTAGGGTATAATTTGTTGCATAGTAAATACCTGAGGTATTTTCGCCTCTTAAAGTATCTATTTTGATCGCACGCAAACTGTTGTTCAGCCAAAACTCTTCTCCATCCCAACTATATGCAAGATTGGTAACATATTCAGGTTGCTCTTTTGGGTTTTCTAAGGTATCAAAATAAATGAAATAGTATCTTTTTTGATTTGCAGGCGTGGTGCCATTCATTATCCAGGCAACTGTTCCAACAGCATTTTCAGAAGCATTATAATTTTTGGCCCTATCAAATTGCGAAGGAAGATGAAAAATGATAGAGCCAGATGAATTGTATTCCACCACTCTCACAGAATTTTCATCAAAACTTTCCGTCAGTCCAAACCTTTCCAACTCGGCAGTAAAATTTATCTTTGTTTCTATAACGGCATCTTTCCTTTCATAATCGGTGGAATTTATTTCTATTGGTATGCGATAATGCCACGAAGAGTTCCACCATTCAAAGGATATGGCATGAACTACAGGCAAAAATATCAAAGTTATTAAAAAAGGAATTATGCGAATAATCTTTTTCATAATTATAAAAATCTTTTTCATTAAATTGTGTGTTGTTTCTATTTTCTGCAAACTTATTGGAAAATTTTAACTGCTGCAATTTGTAAAATATTTGATAACTCTTCATATGCAATCAATAATTTTTCAAACTTTTATTTTCTTCTCCAATTTCAAAAACCTGCCCATCTTTCGCGGCAACAGTTTTAATTCCGGTTTCCTGTTCTATCCATTTTGCTTCTCTTTCTGCAACACCAAAGAGCATTTTCATTCCAAGATGCTGCAAAATTGCAAGTTTTGGTTTCGCCCTTTCAATCAAAATTTTTGCTTTGTCTGCCGTCATATGACCATAGGGCTCAGAATTTCTCGGTCTTAAACAATTTATAATTAAACAATCGCAATCTTTAAAATAATTCTCTTGCCCCTCATAATATTCTCCATCTGCAGTATAACCGATTTTCTTTTCATCCTCAAGAACAAAACCCATGCAGTTTTCTTCTCCATGCACGCATTTTGTCGTTTTTAATTTTACATTTAAAAAAGAAATTTCTTCATCTGGTTTTAAAATGTAAATTTTCTCAAGAATATTTAAATGAAATGGCGAAACTACGGGGGGCTCATCATCAAAACCTTTGATAACATTTTCATTTGAAATTAAAATCCCCCTCTTTTTCTTTGCTCCCAAAGTCATCGCTTCTATAACAACCTCTAAATCCGTATAGTGATCAGGATGATGGTGAGAAACAAAAATAGAATTCAATTTTGCCAGATTTTTTTTGAATTGTTTCGCCCTGACTATGGCTCCCGGTCCCGGGTCAACATGCATATTCAGATTTTTGCTTTCTATGATAAAACCACCTGTTGCTCTCAATTGATTTAAAACAACAAACCTTCCCCCTCC
>CAYLRQ010000001.1:13567-53618 GCA_964386335.1 uncultured archaeon | reverse complement strand
TGATAAAACCACCTGTTGCTCTCAATTGATTTAAAACAACAAACCTTCCCCCTCCGGTTCCGAGAAAAGTTATTTTCATTTATTTTTTTGTTTTAAAATTTTTAGTCAATCAAGAATTACAAGAGATTAACAAATTTTAAGAGAAGAAGTATTAATGCCAATATTATAAAAATAACTATCAAATAAGAAATTACTCTAAATAATTTGTTTGGTTTTCCAGGAACAATTGGCATTCTGGAAGGATTGAATTTTGGTAATTTCTCGGGAATATTCAATGCTTCATCTTCTTTTACTTCAGGAAATAATGAACCTTGAAATCCACAAGTTCTACATACCCAAGTTTGACTATAAGCCAAGTCCCATACCATTCCTCTTGCTTCAACATCTTTGCTACCACACTTAGGACAGATTCTTACCCATCTTTCTTTTTTATCTCTTGTCATAATTTCACACTTTTCCTCGCCCCGCATGCCTCGCACTTCAAAATATAGAATCTCCCTTCTTTTTGCAGAATTGTATCCGGTTTTCCGCATTCGTGGCAATAAACAAAATTTTTGAGATATTTTTGTATTTTATCTTCCAAAATTGGAGACCTCGTCTGCAGGATCAACTTTCTTCCGTCTATTGACCCAGAAGTGGCGAGTTCTCTGTATAAAAACTTTGCAACCTGTTTTTTATCTCTTCTAATTGAATTGCAAAACTGCTCAAAATTTGAAATAATTGTTTTATTTCCGCTACTTGAAATTTCTGGTTTTATTATATTGATTCTGTCTTTTATTTCTCCTTTTTTTATTTTTTCATACACTTTATCCAACATTTCTTTGTATTTCATTAAAAAACTTAAAAAGTAATTAATATTATCCCGCGATAGCTCAATGGCAGAGCACTCGGCTGTAGTGTTTAACACTTTGGTTTTACACAAACGCAGGTGCTCTAATTCAGAAACCGAGGGGTTGCCAGTTCAAAGTCAGACACCCCCCTAAGAAAGAAAAATTAATTAGAACGGGGTTGATGAAAATCTGGCTCGCGGGATTTATAGACTAAAATATGATTAATTATGCTCGGAAAAATTCTTATATACACAGGCAATGGAGAAGGAAAGACAACGGCCGCATTAGGTCATGCAATAAGATTTGCCGGTTATGGAAAAAAAGTCGCAATTTTGCAGTTTATGAAGGGTCGCAAAACGGGAGAATACAGAATCCTTGAGAACAACAAATTTATTGATTTATATTTATTCGGACCCCCTTATTTTTTGGCTACAACCCAGGCAACTCTTGGGGGATGGCTGAAGGGAAAGGGAATAGAATTCGTTTCTTTAAATTTGTTTAGTGGAAAGAAATTGAGCAAAAAAGTTGCCGCCGACAAACTCGCATCAAATTTAAAAAAAAGTTCATTTGAAGTTCATAAAAAGAAAGCGAAAAAGGGGATGGAATTTGCAAAAAAACTTTTGCTTGAAAACAAACATAGATTAATAATTTTGGATGAGATTTTGTATGCAATAAAGTTCAAACTTGTGAATGAAGACGAGGTGATTTCTTTGTTGGAAAGAAGAAAAAATATTCATTTCATACTAACTGGAAGATTTGCTTCAGAAAGAATAATTAAAATGGCGGATCTTGTAACAGAACTGGAAGAGAAAAAGCATTATTTTTATAATGAAAAAAAAACCTTTTCTGGATTGGATTTTTAAAATGATAGATGTTCACTGCCACTTAGAGCAATCGGATTACGATGAAGACAGGGAAGAAGTGATTTCAAAGTGCAAGGAAGAATTGCTCGCGATAATTACTTCCTGCGCCAACCCGAAAGATTTTGATAAAAGTCTGAAGTTGGTCAAAAAATACAAAAATTTTGTTTTTCTCACGGCGGGTTTTCATCCTGAATTTATCTCAAAATTTTCGGGGGACGAAATAAGAGAATATTTGGAAAAAATTGAGAAAAACAGAAATAATTTGGTTGGAATTGGCGAATGCGGTCTTGATTATTATTGGATTAAGGATAAGAAATTGAGAGAGGGGCAGAAAAAACTTTTTATTGAACACATAAGTCTTGCGAAGAAACTTGATCTGCCTCTAATTGTTCATTGCAGGGATGCTGCAGAAGAGTGTCTGAAAATCATAATTGAACAAAAACCAAAAAAAGTTTTGCTTCATTTTTTCTCGGATAAAAATCTAATTCAAAAAGTAATAGAAAATCAGTATTTTGTCTCGATTAATACTTCTATTTTTAGAAGCAAGAGCATAAAAAAGATCACAAAAAAAATGAAGATCGAGCAATTGATGACGGAAACAGATTCTCCATGGCTGGGATTTGGAAAGAGGAACACCCCTCTTTCTGTAAAATTTGTGATTGAAAAAATCGCAGAAATAAAAAAATTAGATTTTTCTGAGGCGGATAAAATAACAACAGAAAATGCAATAAGGTTTTTTAATTTAGATGAACTATATAAAACAGGCGAAGTACTTCCTCATCAGGCTTAAATACTTTATTATACTATTATTTAATGGTGGTAAATAAAACTAAATTATGGGAGAACCTCCACAAAAATAGAGGTAGAATCTTGAAGACCGACTCTAAACTTTCTTATACCGAGCAAATATTGCATACCTGTCAGAAAATTAAAAGAATGGAAAATATTTCTACAAATCCGGAGAACTATATGAAAAAACTTTTTTCTATAGCAGACGCTCTATTCGCCGAAGTAGAAGAAACTGGCGGAACTGAAATAGCGGCAAAGGAAGTCATTAAAAAATTTGTTGCAGAAGAGAATATTCCTTATTTAGAAGGTAGATACAATCTTGTAGATATTTTGGACACAATAGACAATAAAGAAAGCAGGAGGGCGAACTGCCTTGGAAAAACAATTTTATTTTCATGCCTTGCGGAAATGATAAATTTTGATTTATTTTTTAAATTAAGAAATGTTGCTCTTCCCAACCACACTTTTATAAGGATAAAAGGTGATCCAGACAGAGACATAGAGACGGTTGCCAGATATAAAGAAATGGAAAGGATCTCTGCGGGGGAAGGTCTGGAACAGGCTCTAAAAACGAATGTTCTAGCTCTTTATTATTCACATCTATGTGGCGATGATAATATGTATTGGGTGTATAAAGAAGAAAGGTTGAATGAAATTTTATCTCATTTTCCAGAATTTGTTCCGGCATTATTTGAAAAAGCACAGAGGGCTGTTGGTGAAAATAAAATTTCTGAGGCGGAGAAGTATCTAGAAAAAGCATTAAATATATTTTCAGAAGATATCCGCAGCTTAATATTGAAAGGATATATAGAATATATTAAAGGCAACAAAAAGGAAGCAATAAATTATTATGAAAAAGCTTTTTTAAACAGATACGCAGATGATGAAACTAAACTTTTATCTTGTAAAAAGAGATTAAAAATAGCCAAAGAAATTGGCGATGAAGAAGCTATTGCTTACGCCGAAGCGGATATACAAATGCTTAAAGAAAATTATAAAGAGGCATTGTCGATTTTAGAAGGGTTGCTTCTTGAATCAAAGGAAGAGGCAAAAGCTGCAATATATGACAGAATGGGGGTAATGTACTATTGGTTGAATGATTATCAAAGAGCTCTGGAATGTTCAGAAAAAGCCATAAAGATAAACCCCAGCAATCCGAAATATCTTTACAATAAAGGTCTATATTTACAGATATTGGGCGATCCTGCCTCTGCTGAAACTAATTATATAGAGGCGTTACGTATTGATCCTTGTTTTATAGAGGCAAAGAAAGCGTTACAAACCTTAAATTCAAAAATAAATTAATTTAGTTATGGGAGAAGAAGAAATCTTGCACCAGAATGTCTTCTGGGCAGTTATTATAATAGTGTGTATTCTTGCCTTTATTATATTATATGCAATAACAACAAAAGGTTTATCTTTAATTGCATTTTCACACTGAGAACTTTAATTAAAGAATGAGACTGGCGGTTATTGATGAGAAAAAATGCGAACCCAAAAAATGCGGAAATTTGTGTGAAAAAGTATGCCCAAGAAATAAACTAAAAGAGAAATGCATAACGATAGAAAAAACGGCAAAGATAAACGAAGAACTTTGTGTGGGATGCGGAATTTGTGCAAACAGGTGTCCTTTTGGCGCAATAAAAATTGTAAATACTCCAGAAAAAATAGGGCACCTGGTTTATAGATATGGGGAAAACAAATTCTCTCTCTATAATCTGCCAATTCCAAAAAAAAAGGTAATTATTGGCCTGATTGGAAGGAACGGAATAGGAAAATCAACGGCGATAAAAATTCTGGCAAAGAAAAAAGAAATTGCATCGGAAAATTTTCCAACGCTTTTAAGAGTCTATTTGAGCGAAGAAAAAACAATTTCTTATAAACCACAGATACTCAAACCGGTGGATATAGAAAAAATAGATAAATCGATAATAAGAGAATTAAACATAAAGAAAAAACCGAATTATTCTGGAGGCGAATTGCAGTTATTAAATATAGGTCTTTGCCTATCAAAAGAAGCCGACCTGTATCTTCTGGACGAACCCTCGTCTTATTTGGATGTTGTTTCCAGATTGAAGGTGGCAAATTTAATAAAAGACAGATTGAAAGATAAAGAAGTAATAATTGTTGAGCACGATCTCGTAATTTTGGATTATCTTTCGGATGAAGTTTATTTGTTGTATGGTTCTCCCGGAGTATATGGCGTCGTTTCTACTTTATATCCTTCTCTCAGAGGAATAAATTCCTATCTTGCGGGATATCTGCCTGCGGAGAATGTCCGAATCAGAGGAGACAGAATAAAATTTGATATAAATTTGCAAGAAGATTTAAAACTTGAAAAACTGATTTCTTTCTCAAATCTGGAAAAAAAGAGGGGAGATTTTAAATTAAAAGTCAAAGGCGGAGAAATTTATAAGAACGAAATTCTTGGGATTATAGGTCCAAACTCGATCGGCAAGACAACATTTATGGAAATTCTTGCGGGCAAACTAAAGTTAGATAAAGGAAGTATATCCTGCAAATCTTCTATTTCTTACAAACCGCAATACCTTTATCCGGATTTTTCTGGTCCCGTCGAGGAAATCGTCCCGAAATCGAGAGAATTTAAGGAGCAAATTGCTTATCCCCTGCATCTCGAAACATTATACAAGAAAAATGTTGTGGATTTGTCTGGAGGGGAGTTGCAGACCCTCGCAATAGCTTTGTGTTTGTCTAAGGAAGCCGACCTGTATCTTCTGGACGAACCCTCTGCATTTTTGGATATCGAGAACAGATTGCAATTAGTCAAAATTCTTGGCAGAATTATCAAAAACAAACAGGCAAGCATTGTAATTGTTGATCACGATTTGCATTTACTCTCTCAAATTTCAAACAGGATTTTATTTTTTAAAGGAAAGCCCGCGAAATCCGGGTATGCAGAAATAATCCGAACTTATGACGCGTTGAATAATTTTTTGAAGAATTTCAATATAACTTTTAGAAGAGATCCAGAAACGGGCAGATTTAAGGCAAACAAGGCAGGGAGTCAATTGGACAGGGAGCAGAAAAAGAGAAAAGAATTTTTGAGTTTGAAATAAATAGACATTTGCCGTATAAAATTCAAAAATTATAAATACTTGGAGTAAATAATATTATGCGAATTTGGATTACTGCATTTTATCATCCAATTACAATTTTTGTCAAGTTGCAGTAATCCCCATATTTTTATTTCTTTTGGAAGATGGTTGGGGATTTATTTTGTTGGGGCAAATTATCTAAAATTTCTGCGGAAGAAAAAATAGAATTATTTTTTGAGGTTCTGATTCCCGCAGCCTATCTGAGATTAAACAAGAAAAACAGCAGAGAAGAATTAAGAAAAATAAACTTATACAAAAGAGAAATTAGAAATTTATTGAAGAATTCTGATTTGGAAGAATACATAAAACAGGAGATCGATTATATATTGAAATGGCATTATGAGAGAGAAATTTTTTCTTCAGAAAAATGATGGAATATTTTTATGTAGGGGATTCAATAAGAAGTTCAGAATATGGTACGGCTTTTGTAAAAATGAGCCCATATGCAAGAATAAAATCATTAAGGGAAATAGTTTATCCTTCTATTTTACCAAAAATGAATAAAGAAGATGAAATCAAACGCCTGTATCGACATAAAAAAAGGGTTGTGGTAGCCATAAAAACCACAAATAATTACGAACTAGAAAAAGAACTGGAAAAACTCTATAACAAGTATGTCAAAGATCTTGGACTTTCGCATCTGGAAATAAAAGTTTATGAAAATGAAGTTGAGATGGAAGAAGAAATAAGGAAAATATTTGAAGAGGAAGAACTTAAATCCAGAGAAAAAGCCAGAAAAAAACATGGCGATGTTTTTACCGCTTCCGCCAGACAAAGAATTAATTTAGCAAAATTGTATGGTGAAAGTTCTCCGAATTATTCATTTAATAAATTGAATGACGCTTTGCTTACAGTTTACAAAATATCCGATACGGCAACTAAATTTGAGATGTATATGGAGATTCAGGAATTAAAAAGAGAAATTTTAGATCGAATCAAACCCCCGAAGATTATTATAATTCTGCCATATTTTGATGATATTGATACCCAGATCATAAACTTTGGCAGTTTAAAAGATATGGAGAAATCTCTTTTAAATATAGAAAATGGCAAATTGGATGGGAGAGCGGCACTTGGAGAACTGGAAAAAATCGCGAAGAATTTGTTTAAAATGGAACGTAGTTTATCTGGAGAAATATATGATAGAAAATTATATGAAGAAATTATTGGATTGGAATTAGTGATTGCGAACTTGTATCACAAAATCTTTTTTAAAATATAAGTTATGTGCAAACTTTGACTCCAAAATCCATTAAATCTTCAATATTCTTAAAAATGTAAGGACGAAAATTTTGCCTCAAAAAATTTGGATTTAAACAAGGTTTTGTTGAGTTTTATGGTTTAAAAGAAGATATTTAAAAGTATCAAAACTTTTAGATAATCTGAAGGTCGGGACAAAGGATTTGTATGAAAGATAGTCTAACTTGTTATTAGTCGCTTATTAATTGCTTGCCCAATTTCGACAATCTTGCCATTATTCTACCATATTCATCCAATCTTTACGTTAATTATATAGACTCTTTAAACCATTTCAATTTTCTTAATTCTAAAACCTTTTCCAATAATATTTTGTTTCCCGCACTCTTTGCAGATATATCTGAAATCCAGTTTTGTGGTTGGTTTTCCCCTTCCTTTCGGCTTTTTTGCCGGAAAAGAACCATAGCCGGCAAGTTTTCTTAGATGTCTTCTCTGCCCCACCGCGAGCTTTCTCCTCGGCTTGTTCTTAACTCTCTTCAGTTTTTGAACGGTGTGTTTTTTGCAATATTTGCAATATCTTTTTTGCTCCTTTGGAATTTTCATAATTTACTGAAGTTAAATATTAAATAACGACAATATGCAGTTTATTCAGAACGAAGATATTTGCAGAAATTGATTAAATACGGAGATTATTAAAAAATTGTTTTCTATTTTTTTCTGGTTTGAAGAATCTTTTTTCTTGCCATAGAAGAGAAAATTCAAAATAAATGAACAATTCAGGATTTTTCCGGAAAGAATAAATAGAGTTTGTTTTTATATCGAGAAACTTCGGATATGAAAAAACAGTTGAATACAATTTCTGATTAATAATTTAAAATTTTCGTATGTTATGGCAGAAGATGTTGTTAAATTGATGAGAAATAGAGAGACCATTAGAAATATTGGAATTGTTGCCCACATAGACCATGGAAAAACAACCATGACGGACAACTTGTTATCTGGAGCCGGGATGCTTTCTGAAGACCTTGCGGGAAAACAACTTTTTACGGATTTTGATAAACAAGAGCAGGAGAGGGGAATTACAATTTATTCTGCCAATGTATCTATTGTTTATAATTATGAAAACAAGGATTATCTGATTAATCTTATTGATACTCCTGGACATGTTGATTTTGGCGCAGATGTAACCAGAGCAATGAGAGCCGTTGATGGAGCGGTTGTAGTTATCTGTGCGGTTGAAGGCGTAATGCCTCAAACAGAAACGGTATTAAGACAGGCTTTGAAGGAAAGAGTAAAGCCAATTCTTTTTATAAATAAGGTCGATAGATTGATCAAAGAACTGAAAATATCTCCTGAAGAAATGCAAAAAAGATTTGAAAGATATATAAAAGAAGTAAATGAATTAATCGAAAAATATGCCGAACCAGAATTCAGAGAAGAATGGTTTGTAAATGTTATGAACGGCTCCGTTGTATTTGGTTCTGCCTATAAAAACTGGGCGATATCCGTTCCCTATATGCAAAAAACAAAAATAACATTCAAAGATGTTATTGAATTCACCAATGACAATAAAGAGAAAGAACTGGCAAAAAAAGCTCCTCTTCATAGGGTTGTTTTGGAGAGCATTATCAAACATTTGCCAGATCCTTTGAGAGCACAAAAATACAGAATTAAAAAGATATGGCCGGGAGAGGAAGATAGCGAAATCGGAAAAGGTATGACAAACTGCGACCCGAACTCAAAATTAGCAGCCATAATTACAAAAGTTATTCCAGATCCTCATGCCGGTTTGGTTGCAACAGCCAGAATCTTCTCAGGCACTCTAAAGGAGGGAGAAGAAGTTTATCTTGTTGGCCAACACAAAAAACAGAGGGTTCAGCAGGTTTCAATATACAGAGGGCCTAAAAGAATTAAAATTGATGAAGCTTTGTGCGGAAATATCGTGGGCATTGTCGGAATACCGGATTCTTTCTCGGGAGAAACAATTTGCAATCCGGAATGTGTTATTACTCCTTTTGAAGGCATAAAGCATATCTTTGAACCCGTAGTGACGAAATCAATAGAACCAAAAAATATAAAAGATTTGCCGAAGTTAATCGAATTTCTGAAACAGGTTAATAAAGAAGACCCGAGTCTGGAGGTAAAAATAAATGAAGAAACTGGAGAGTATCTCGTTTCAGGTCTTGGAGAATTGCATATTGATGCAAAAGTTGAAAATGTGCTTAAAGAAAAAGGGATAGAAATAAGAAGTTCTACCCCCATTGTCGTATACCGGGAAACAGTCGAATCCGCAACTCCCAAAGAAGTGGAAGGAAAAAGTCCAAATAAACACAACAAGTTTTATCTCATTGTAGAGCCTCTTGAAGAATCTGTTTATGAGTGTCTGGTTTCCGGAAAAATACAGGAAGAAAAATTAAATAAGATAAAGGGAGAGGTTATAGAATCTTTTGTGAAATGCGGATTGCCAAGAGAAGAGGCAAAAAAGATTCTTTATGTGTATAATAAAAATATTCTGATAAACGCAACGAAAGGAATTCAATATTTGAATGAGACCTTTGAATTATTAAAACAGGCATTCAAGGATGTTTGCGATGAAGGGCCTTTGGCAAGAGAACCCTGCTCAAAGATAAAAGTCAAAATTGTAGACGCCGAATTGCACGAAGATGCAATACACAGAGGTCCTGCTCAGGTAATTCCCGCTGTAAGAACTGCAATAAAAGAAGCAATATTGCAGTCAAATCCGAGAATTCTTGAACCTTTGCAGATAATAAGAATTGATGTTCCAGAGGAGTTGGTGGGCGAAGCCATGAACGAAATCCAAAACAGAAGAGGACAGGTTCTGAATGTTGAAACAGAATTGGGAACGGCAATAATAAAAGCAAAAATACCCGTTTCCGAAATGTTTGGATTTGAAGGAGCTTTGAAATCGGCAACAAGGGGAAAAGGATTCTACTCTTTGATCAATGTCGTGTTTGAAAAATTACCGGTTTCACTTCAGGAACAGGTTATTTCGAAGATTAAAAAAAGGAAAGGATTGGAGTAACTTATATTAAATCCCAAAAACCTTTTATTTTATTTGGAAATCAGAAATGTGAATATGCTCTGCATTATTTTCAATTTTGAATTATCCTCTTCTTTAAGAATATTTTCCACATCCTTAATCCGCAATTTACTTATTGCAATTAGAATTTGAGAATATGAAAGAACAATCCGATAAATACCAAAACCGGAAAATGCGATTTAAGATTTAAAAAACAAATAAATATAGGTGTTTTTAATGAAAAGAATAATTGGAACTGTCTTGGGCATTTTTTTGTTTTTTGGAGTAATTTTCTACTTCGGCGGGACGCAGGTTATTAATATTTTGTTGAATTCCAACTTAAATTATTTTTTTATTGCTTTGTTAATTCAATTTTTTATAATTTTTTTATATGTTGCGAGACTGAAAACAATTTTATCCGCACAAAAATATGATATAAAATACAAAAAATTGTTCAAAATTTTGATTTCTGGAATGGCCGTTAATCAGTTAACTCCAATAGTCAAAGCGGGAGGAGAGCCCGTAAAGTTGTATTATCTTACAAAAACTAACATACCTGTGACAAAAGCAACGGCTTCAGTTATTATAGAAATAACAAGCGAGCTAATTTCTTTTTATTCCCTTCTGCTGATTTTAGTTATATTTTTATCTGCCACCAAACTTATTTCAATTGGATTTTTGTATATTGGAATTGTATCGTTTATTATCTGTGTTGGCGGTTTTTTCTTTGCATTTAGAATTCTGTCTGATAAAAACAAAATTGAGAAATTTATCGAGAAGTATCTTTTAAGATTCTTTAAACCAAATGCGAAAATATCGACTAAAGTTTTCAGTTCGAGTTTTAGATATTTGTGTAATAAGAAATTATTTTTGAAAATTTTTTCAATCTCTTTTTTTTGCCGATTTCTGGAATTTCTACGGATATATTTTGTTTTTCTGGCTATTAATTTTCAAGTTTCATTCACCATTATTTTGGCAGTCTGGGTTCTTCTGATCTTATTTTCCTCTATCCCGTGGCTTCCTGGAGGTCTCGGTTTGGTGGAAGGGGGAACAATTTCATCTCTTCTGGTTCTTGGAATTCCTTCTCTCATCTCTTCATCTCTTATTTTATTAGACAGATTTATCAGTTTCTGGATTGTTGTAATTATTGGACTGATCGTTCTTTATTTTCTCAATAAAGAAATTAGACAACACACTGTTTGATGATTTAGTTTTGAAGAAACCTCTGATTATAGCAATATCCTTCGGGCATTCTGATTCTTCCTTTATTTAATTAAAACCGATATAGATATATGAATATTAAAAAAATCCTACTTTGTCTCTTTGCAATATTAATTATCTATTTTTTCAGACCGTGGTTTCATCCCGTTGCTATATACTTTTATAAAAATCCGGCAATTATAGAAGTTGTTCTGATTTGGGCTGTTATTTATTTCTTTTTCAGCAGGAGAAAAATGAAAAATAAAGAACTGACAATAAATATTTTTAAATCGACTTCAGTAATTTTGCTTTTCTTTTTGCTGCTCTTTGCATCGTTTTTCTCAAACATTATAGTTTTTTTAGAATTGCCAAAAACTTTAAAATTCAACAATATACAAACCTTGCCGGAATCAACAAAAAATTTAAGATTGATGCCGATGAGTGTTGCTTACCGATATGCAAAGGATTCTCTGCAGCTTGCCCAGTATAAACTTGGTCCAGAAAATATAGTAAATATAAATAATTCTTTGTCATGGGTATTTCCTTTGATTCCGGACGGGGATTTATTAAAATTTTTAATCAAGAATAAGGGAATTGTTATTGTTGACGCGACAAAACAGGAGAAAAATTCCAAGATAATAGAGAAGGATTTGGAGATTGGACAGGAAATGCAGATTTTTGACAACTTGTATTGGAATCTATACAAAGAAAAATATTTTGTAGATTTCGATGATGTTTATTATATTTATAAGAACGGAGAAATCTATACCATTGTTCCCGCAATTGGTTATAAATATAAACTTTATTATGGTTTGTTGTACACCCTTCCGGAATTTGAAGGTTTGTTTATTGTTGATTCGGCGGGAAAAATTAACTTCCTGAAACCGGAACAGGCTTTAAAAAATAAAATACTTGAGGGAAACAGAATTTTTCCAGAAAATTTGGCGAGATTGTATGTAGAATCCTATGCATTTAAAAATGGTTTAATAAACTATTTTTTCATACATAAGGACCAGACTGAAATTCAGGATATAGATTTCAACAGGCAACCTTTTTTGTTAGATACAAAGGAGGGATTGAAATGGTTTATCTCAACAGAACCTTATGGCGCAAGTCACGGCATATTCAAAATCTTTATTATTGATGCGAGGACGGGAAAAATTGAATTGCTTGAACTTCCTGGAATGACTTTAACTGGACCTATAAAGGCAACAGATTTTGTAAGGCAAAACAATCCAATAGTTGATTGGAGCAGATTTAAACTCGCAGAGCCTTTGCCTTTTTTCAAAAATAATACTTTGTATTGGAAAGTTGTTGTTATTCCTTTTGATTCGGCGGGAATTGCATATCAAGCCTTCGTAAATGCCAAAACAAACGAAGTTATTGAATTAAAAACAAATGAAGACATCTTGAACTTTATGACAGAAACTTATAAAGAAACTAAGAAAACCGAAGAACAAAGAAAAGAAGAGATAATTGAGCAAATAAAAAAGAAAATCAGAGAGATAGAAGATTTGCTTAAAAAACTGGAATAATCAAAAAACTAAAACAAACCAATCAAGGCCGCAATGGAAGAGCCAAGATAAACGAAGAGATAGGAATTTAGAAGATTGGAAGCAAAATTAATTAGTATAAAATAAAATAGATTGAATCTGAATAAACCGCAGAGCAGAGCCAGAAGATTGAACGGAAGAATGGGGAATAATGCAAATAAAACGACGAGAATAATCCCATATTTATTCCACCAAACCAAAAGATCTTCGAACACTTCTTTTTCCATTTTTTTTTGAACGTAATGAATGCCAAATTCATAGGCTAAAAAATAATTAATGCATACTCCTATTGTATATCCAAGTGCCGATATAAGAATAACGGGCAATTTTGGCATTCCTATTGCTCCCGCCGTTGCAACTACAGCAGGACTTCCAACTGGAAAAAATGTTCCGCCCAATAAAGTAATTATGAAGAGTCCCAGATAACCATAACTCAGAAACCCGGAAATATCAATACCCGATAACAGATGGGAAGGCAAATATAATTTCGCCAATAATATTAGAATTATACAAAAAACAATGAAAAATAGACTAATTATTGTGATGTTTCTGAATAATTTTTTTGTTTGAGGTTTTACATAATTTGTATAAGAATATTCAAAAACCATAAAGAATATAATTTTTTAAATTATGTATTCTGAGTTAATTCAATTATTCGGAAAGATAGGGACCAAATTCTTCGGAAAGAAACTTCAATCTTTAAAGGAGCTCGTAGAGAAATCAAATTTGCCGATTATTTATGAGAAATACATCGGAAAACTTTTTTTCTATGCCTTTATCTGTTTAAATGTTTCTTTCGTATTTTTTCTTTATTTTTTTTTGATATTCTGGAAGTTGAATTTTGCACAATCTTTTATAATATCGTTAATCTTAACATCAACTCTGACTTGGACAATTGCAACCGTTTTTTATTTGTACCCTTTTTATAAATACAGCAGGCAGATGAAAGATATTGAAAGAAATATGCCTTTTGGGATATCTTATATGAATATCATTTCAAAGAGCGGAGTTCCTCCCGAGCAGATGATTAAATATATTGCAGAAGACAAGGAATTTGGCGAATTTTCCAAAGAATTTGAAAGAATTTACAAACAAATCATTTTGGTTGGAAAAGACGTAACTTCAAGTATAAGTGAGATCGCCTTTAGAACACCCTCAGAAAAATTCAAAAATTTTTTATTGGGTTTGAATTCAACTATTTTATCTGGAGGAAATATAAATCTGTATTTAAGTGAGGAATCAAGGAAAGAAATTGACGTTTATAGAGAGAGACAGAGGAAATATACCACTTTGATGAGCTTTTTGGCGGATATCTACATAGTGGTATTTTTGATAGTCCCGCTTGTCATTATGATCCTTCTGACTACATTTTCTTTGATTACTTCAACATTCTTTTCTTTTAATATACCTTTCTTGATGAGATTGTTGGTATATGTTTTTGTTCCTGTGAGCGGGGCGATATATTTGATTATATTGGGTTTGGTGAAAGTATGATTACTTTAATTGTTTTTGTTTTATCCGCAATCCTGATATGTTTTAGTGCAGTTATCTATTATAATTATTTAAAAAATAAAGAAATTCTGGAATTTTTTCCAAAGTTTTTTCAGGAAATATATAATAATACCTCAACCGGGATGTCTTTGGTGGAATCCGTAAGAAAAAGCAAAGAAGGAAATTACGGAAGACTTACGCCATTGATAAGAAATATGTGTTTGCAGATTGAATGGGGAACACCTTTCCAGATTGCTCTTGAAAATTTTGAAAGAAAGGCAAACAATAAATTTATCAAAAAGATAATCACTTTGGCCGAAAGGGCCGCCGATTTTAGCACAGATATAGGCAATACTATGAGGGAGATAAATGAATATATTTATTTAACCAAAGAACTTGAAAGAGAGAGAAGCACGGAATTATTCCCCCAATTGATTTCTTTGTATTTCATTTTCTTTGTTTTTTTGGGAATTATTTTTATTATTTTTTCATTCTTTATTCCCTCTATTGGCATCACGAACTTATCAGAATACAAGATTTTATTTCAACACATTATTATCATAGAAGCCATTTTATCCGGGATTGCGATGGGAAAAATAACCGAGAACTCCTATATAGCGGGTTTGAAGCATTTAACAATATTATTGCTCGTATCTCTTATTTTTTTGTTTTTTATTCTTTGAGTATGGTGATCAAAGAAAAAACAGAAGTGTTAAATATTTATTTCTGACAATTCAACCCTTTACCAGATTATTTTGGTTTTCAAATCCTAGAGGTCGCTTTCTCATTACAATAACAAGCATTTGGATGGTTTTTATACAATGCTTTTATGAGAGAGTATTCTCATCTTTATAAAATATATATACAAATATATGCATATTTATTATGGTTCTGATAAGATATGAGGTTGGTTGTCCTTTTTGCAATACCTTGCACAGAGGGGAAATAGAAATGAAATACAGAAAAGATAATAAATTCAATGTTAGGAAAAACAACAAAAATATTCATAGATGCAACAACAAAAATTGTAACAGAGAGTTTGTTGTTGAAATAGATTCTTATGGGGCCGTTACGGCGATACCAACAAAAAAAGCGGAGGAAGAAGGAATACGTCCATGGGAAAAATTATTGGAAGGCAGAATTATAGAAATTGTTGAAAATTAATTTTATTTTTTAGTAATTGTAAAACAGAAGAGCCCCATAAACCGATTCCTGCTGTTTAAATATTTTTATCTCTAATTATATCTCCGTTCTGATTTTTCATCAATTCGGAAAAATCTCTACAACCTTTCTTTTTTGACTGTTTAGTTTTGAACGATTATTTACAATTATCTTAATTTATTTTTTTGTTAATTATGAGATCTATAGGGATAGAAGTTGAATTTCCAAAAGAAAAATGCGAGAGCAAGGATTGCCCTTTTCATGGAAACTTGAAAATAAGGGGAAAACTTTTGAAAGGCAGAGTTGTATCCTTGGATCCAGAAAATACGGCAATAATTGAAAGGAGATATCTGAAATTTGTTAAAAAATATGAGAGATATGAGAGGAGAAAGAAAAAAATAAGCGTTCACAAACCGAAATGCATTAAATTAAAAGAAGGAGACGAGGTAATAGTTGCAGAATGCAGGCCAATTTCCAAAACGAAAAGACATGTTGTGATTAAAAAGATTTAAGTTTTTGTTTTAATCAAATCCGTATTAATTATATTGTATCAAATTTTCTTTTTCTTTTTCTAAAAACTCTTCATATTCTTTCAACATTTTATCTCTGCTCCTTTTGTACGCACTTTCTATGGTACTTCTTATTATCTGTTCATATCCCAAAAATATCGGCGTCTTATTTTTTTTATCCTTTATAAGGTCTGCTATAATATTCCCAAGGCAACTATTAAAACAGCAACCAACATAATTTGCTATTAATTCATCGAAATTATCTGTTAATTTTCTTAAATCTCTTTTATCCTGAGGCACCCCTTCCCATACGGTTTTATTATAAAAGTTTATATATGTGTGGAGATGACAGGCAGCTTTAGAAAATACTTTCGGCAACAGGATATTTTCGGCAAATGCGAGAAAATCGAAAAACTCTTTTTTGGTTATTTTTCGGTCGTAATTTAGACAAATTTCATAGAACGCAGTTGTGTAGTATTTGAAAACTTCCGCCAAATGAGAATCTATTGAACTGTCTACTATCAATTTTGTAAACAAATCTTCCATAAATAATTTTGCTTAAATTTATTTGATTTGCCTGCCGTTCTTTCAGTCAGCCACCACTATATGAGAGTTAATTTATTTATTTTTAATAAAATTAACTTATGAGGGCTCTTCCAAAAAATACTTATGAGATATATAAAGCAGTAGAATATATAGACCCAACTTCTTATCAGTATCCTTATCTTTCACGGCCTATTTTTATTCCAGATATAGAGAGTAAAGAGGTTTTTTTGGACGAAACCGAAATTATGAAAATTATTGATAGAGTCTGTACAGAGTTTGGGAATCAGAATTATGCAGCATACAAGATGACATTAAATTTATTTGGACAAATAGAAAAAAGAAAATATAAAGCATATATCAGTGAGAAATGGAAAGAGTTATCAGAAAGGGTAATCTTAAAAAAAGGGGAACAGATACTTGAGAAACTAAATGTTTTGAAAAAAATTGAAAAATTTGTCAAAAAATATGTGAAAGAAGTAAATATTGAGAAGATCGGTGATCTTAGATTCTCTGCAAGGGATAGCGGATTGGAAGATTTGTATCAAATTGAAGAAGCCGATAAAGTTGGTTGCAGTCTCATAATCTCCTCAGATTCTGGCATTTTGAGAAGGAAATATAACCTACCGATTGGCGTTTCAGTTGAAGCATTGCTTTATGATTCTCTTCCATCTTACTGGAAAAAAACCCTTAACTTTACAAGATATGTACTAAACTCAATTTTAGAAAGCGAAGTTCCTATTGAATCTTCTTATGAAGTTCAAGCTATTGCTTAATTTGGTATTCCTTAAATTTTCTTCGCCAATTCTTCTAATCTCTTAATTCTGTCTTCAGTTTTAGGATGGGTTGAAAATAATTTTGAGATTGCATCAGCTTTGAAAGGATTTACAATAAATAGGTGGCTTGTTGCGGAATTTCCTCTTATTGGATTTGTTTTTACAAAACTTTCTATTTTTCTCAAAGCATTTGCCAGACCCAAAGGATTCTTTGTTATAATGCCTGCTGAATAGTCCGCTCCATATTCTCTCGTTCTTGAAATTGCCAGTTGGACGATTGTGGCTCCGATTGGAGCAAAAATCAGGAGAGGAAGAAATACCAAACTATCTCTATTGGAATCTCCTACAAACAAACTCCACCAGGCCATATTTGCGAGAAAAGAAATTGCTCCTCCTATTGTTGCGGCCATTGTTGAAATTAGAATATCATGATTCTTTATGTGTGAAATTTCATGAGCGAGAACACCTTCAATTTCTTCCTTATTCAAACTGTTGATTAAACCCTTTGTAACAACAATGGCGCTGTTTTTCTCATTTCTGCCAGTTGCGAAAGCATTTGGAACGGAAGTATTTATAGAATATAATTCGGGTTTTTGAATCTTTGCCTTTTTTGCGAGTTTGGAAACAATGTCTTCTATTTCTTCATTTTTTAATTTTTTTGCTCCATACATATTCAGGACAATTTTATCTGAATACCAATAAGAGAAAAAATTAAAGAAGGCCGCGAAAAATAATGCGATAATTGCCCCCGAAATTCCAGCAATCAAAAATCCCGCTCCCAAAAAAATTCCGGTTAATAAACCCAGCAATAGTGTTGTTCTGAAGAAACTCATAATAATTACAGGATTTAAATTCTTATTTATTAAAAATGAATCTGCATATCCTGCAATATTCGGCTTCAAGTTCTTCCATCTTTAGATCTCTTGAAATTATCTTTTCTGAGAGTTCTTCTATTTTTTCTTTTACTCCCGGCTTCTCTTCCAATTCTTTTACTTTTTTGCCTCTTACCTGCTTTTTGTAGAGAGCAACAGCCCCCTGCGACAAATATAATTTATCTGCAATTTCCTGCTGGGTAAATCCGAAGTTTATCAATTTTTTTGCAATTATTGCTCTGATAGCAGGCAGATAATCGTTAACAAATATTTCGCACTTCATAATTATAATAATATTACACTGTTATATTATTTAAAACTAATTAGTATTTCCAGTTATTAAAGCTAAAAAACTGTTTGAGAATTCTCTTATGCAGAGTGTCAGAACTTATTTTTTTCTCTTTGCCATAATGCAAATATTGTAAATAACTTCTATGTTATTTTCCAGGCAGAAATTAACAGCTTTTTTAGATTCTGATCCCGGCTGCATCCATACCTTTCTAATTCCCAATTTTTTGCATTCTTTCACAATTTGTTCTGTAACTCTTGGTTGAACAACAAGATTAACGACATCCGGTTTTTCTGGCAACTTTGAAAGAGCAGAATAGCATTTTTCTCCGTCAATTTCATTTGCATTCGGATTTATTGGATAAACTTTATATCCAGCTTCTTTTAGATTTTTATATACTTTGTATCCATATTTCTTTTTATCTCTTGAAACACCGACAACCGCAAAAATATTTTCTTTTCTTAAAAACTCTTTAATTAATCTTTCATCCATTTTCAATTCTTTTCTCTTGTAGGCTCTTTTAATCTGACCAATTTATTTTCAAAAAAATTATCAATGACTTCTTTCGCTGTTTCCCCCTTTGTTTTATAAACATCAATTAGTTTGTCTCTTAAAATATGCAGGGAGATTTCTCCGATTTCTTTTGTTATGAGAACGTCCGCTTTTTCTTTTATGATGAAATGTGCGGCTTCCAGCCCAGCTCTAACTTCTTTCTTTTTGCAGGGATTTTCCTTTGAATAATGTTTGGTAATTGAATTTTTGATTGTGTCAACAAACAAAAAATAATTTGCTCTTCCAAAATGTTCCATCACTTTTGATTCCAAACCCAAAGGTTTCAAAATCGGAATTGCGATTCTGTGTTTGCTTGTTTTGTAAGGTTCAACATGCACAGTAAAGGAATTAACTTGTTTTATCTTTTCTTTAATTTTGTTTTCGATTTCATCTGCAATTTCATGACCTCTTTCAACCTTAATAAATCTTTTGACTTTTATTTTTACTTCTCCAAAAATGAATGGGCCAGATTTTCTTAATTTCAGATCTGTAAAATCATCAACACCTTTTACACTCTTTATGATTTTCTTTATTTTCTCCTCCTCTTCTTTACTTGGGCTGATATCCATCAAAGAAAAAACAGAATCTTTTATGGAAAAAATTCCCACTTTCAAAATTAATAGGGAAATTATCATTGACGTAATTCCCTCAATGCATGGAATTTTGTAATAATTCAGAAAGATTGCCAAAAAAACAAAAATTGAAGAAATGCCGTCGACAAATCTTTCCTTTGAATTTACAATCAGCAGTTCTGAATTTATGCTTTTTCCGGTATTTTTCAAATATTTTGATATGAATATTGAGACAAGAGAAGAAATTAAAGCGACCAGCATGGCGAGAAAAGGCACATCAATTTCTGAAACAATAAAGAGTCTTGAATAACCTTCAATTAACAATTCGCATGCAGCATATAAAATAAAAAGTGAAACGAACAAAGTTGTTAGAGATTCAACCTTATAATATCCATAGGGAAACTTTTCATCCGGCTTTCTCTGCGCTATTTTCAATCCAAACCAGGAAGCAATATCAATTGTTAGATCGGTTAAATTGTGCAGAGCATCTGCAACCAAAACAACACTTCCGGATAAAAAACCCACAATTCCTTTTCCCGCTGTCAGCAAAAACGAAATCAAACCCGCTTTTTCTACCGCCTTCTGACCTTTCTTTAAATCTATTGACATAATTAGTATTTGAAAGATTTTTTACTCCACCTTTAATTTTCTATATTTCCAAAAAACCATTAGCAGTTAAAGAATCGAAAGGTTTATAAAGATTAATTATTCTCTTTTATATATGAGGGTATACGAGATTTATGTTTGGGACGAAAAGGGAGGTATTAACCAAACAATAATAGCTAGTAAAAAATCACCTTTAGAGATATTAGAAGAAAAGGTTATAGAGAGAGAGGGCGGTGTTTTTAAAGCTCAAATATACGAAGCTATAACATCGGTGCTTAGTGTACCTAGGGTGAGGTACTTATCACCCCTTGCTGCTGAACTTGAAAATAGGTTTGGAGAAGAATTTTGGAAACCTTTCTCGGAAATTGAGAATATGATCCTTACATATAAAAATAATTTGGAAAAAGGAAAGGTTCCTATGAAAGAAAGGGAAAGATTCTATGAAGTACAAGTTATTTAAATTACGAATAAATATAAAGCGAGCCGCCTGAATTTCGTTAAATCGCTGTTAAGTCCCCCGACGAGCCGAAGGCGAGGAGAGTGCAACGGGGTCGAGGAGCGAAGCGACGAAGAAGTTGAGGTCGGCGAGCTAAAATAAAGGGTGGGCTTTTATACTTGTTTAAATGAATTGAAGCAATTTTTAACAAAATTCAAGAACTTATCAGAAGAAATATTAAATTCTTTTTTTATTCTCATTCTAATTCTATCATATTCTCCTTTATTTGTAATTTCTACAGAACTTTCTAATTGTAATTTTTCAGATAATGAAGATCCTCTATCAAATATTTTTATTCCTAAATCTTCGGATATTTTATTTACATTCATGTCCCCTTTTTTAATTAAAAAATTAAAAACAAGAGTTGTTTTATGAGTATTAACATATATCCAAATATGATTTCCTTCTTTAAAAGAAACATAAAATTTTTGATTCCAATTTGGACCTTCGACTGTCTCAAAGTTCTCATTAATTAGATTATTGAATTGAATTAATTTTTCTTTCATTATTTTTCCACATCTTTTATTTAAATGCCAATCTTCACCATTGCTTAACCAAGGTCTATCCTTCCTTAAAGCGTGTTTACCAATCTCGAACTTCTCTGTTGTAGGAACAGGGATTATCACTTGAGGGGATAAAAATAAATTATCTCCGTCTTTGTAAAGGGAAACTTCAATAATTTTTATGTCTATGCTGTGTTCTCTTAACCACAATGCAACAGAACCTAATTTCTCCTTTAATTTACTTCCAACTATAATTATCCTTTGATCCTGATTTAAATCTGGAATTTCATCAATCCCAGCAGATGAACAAAATTCTTCAAATTTGTCATTAAAATTAAATTCTTCTTCACCTTTTTCAGAAAAATAGTTCTTCGCTTGTTTTTCTAAATCCTCGTATTCCCACCTTGAAACATAGGAAGCATATCTCAAAGATTGGATATCTACTGGATCTTTAAGTCCCCCTTTCTTTAATTCTATTATGACTACGTTTCCATTAGTATCTAGAGCTAATAAATCAATTCTATCATAAACTTCAGGTATTTGGACCTGTCTCCCTATTATTAATAACCTTTCTCCTAAGATAGATGGATTATTCTCTATCCAATCTTCCAAATCTTTTTCTAATTTTTCTTCTTGTTTAAATTTTGTTTGATTTACTTTTTCTGTTTGTTTTCCTTTAATTTTATACAACATAATTTTAGTCAATGATTAAAGATATAAAAATCTTTTGAAAGCCCGCCCATTTGGGAGATATCATACTTGCGAGCCGACCTCAATTGGACTTAACATATCGCAAATATGCGAAGTCGCCGATAGGCGATTTGGGAAAATCAAACGAAGTGCAGATTTCTCGCATATTTGCTGTTAGTTGCCCACGATAGTGGCGAGGCTTACGAAGTAAGCCGAAGAGTTTTCGGCGGTGCGAAAATTATTTTTCTGTTTTTTCTTTTCCAATTTTAAACAATCTGATATATTCTTTGCTATAGGGTTTCCACTTAACTATACCAAGTTTGAATTCCTTGAATTCTGGAATTTCATCCAAATTCCAATCAAAACCTTCTTCAAACAACTTACAAGGGAAATCTTTACACAAAAAGCAGCACTCAATATTTCTTGAGCTTGCACATTTAGCAATTTCACATCTACCAGATAATTCTAAAAGTTTTTGGCATCCGGGACACTCTTTTTCTCTGAAAGCGGGACATAATGAACAACAAATTCCACAATAGCTAATTAATCGTTTTTCTTCAGTCATAAATTAAATACCTTTCGCTTTAAAGCACCGCCAAAAATTGCAACTAACGAGTATTTCACACACTTTTTATTCGTATGATCTCTCAAATAGGAGTTAAAGCGAAATTTTATAAATCTTTGGCTCATACTTTATTTATGAACTTAAATATAAAAAATGGAAACAAAAATCTATCCTCCGAATGAAGATTCTTATTTTTTAATTTTCTATATTTCCAAAAAACCATTGACTATCAAATCTATTGCCTCCTGCTCGTTCAAACCCCTTGTTCTGAGATAATGCAGTTCTTCCTCGGAGATTTTTCCAATTGATGCTTCGTGTGTTATCTGAGATCTGTTGTCTTTGCACGCCAATTCTGGAATTAATGAAATTTTTGAAGTTTTATCAACGAGCAAACCCTGACAATCCAAATGACCTTTGCATTCTGCTTCCGCCGTAATTGACGAGTGCGATAAAATTTCGCTGTTCTCTTTTCCAACAAATCTCAATTTCAGTATGCCGGAGGAATTATTTTCTTTCAATATTAAATTCTCTTTTATTTTCATCTTAGAATTCTTGCAGATACCGCTTATCTTCAGATTTGCAGCAGACTTTTTCAAACACACAACTTTTGTTGTAAGCGATAAATTTTTTGGTGATGAAACAGTATTGTAATTATAATCCAGTCTGGAGTTTTTCTCTAAATAAAATTCATAATTCGAATTTACTTCATCTCCATCGTTCCATGAGTGCAGATGATTGTATTTAAGATGAGCGCCTTCCTTCAGGATTATCTTGCCTCTTGCGTAATGCACCCCCTCCAAATCTTTCTTTAACGAACTGCATGTTCCCTGCATGGAAATTTTCAAATTTTTATCAATTATCACTATGTTCTGCATTTCCTGTTTTATCTTTTTGGAATTAATGGTTACGCAAGTAATAAGAGGATATTTTATCTGCTTCTTAACAAATATAAAATAGCCTTCTTTTGGTTTTCCATATAAAAATTTTTTTAACCACCCATATTTATTTAAAGCTTCTGAAATTCTCATCAATTCAACACCTTCAGATTTTAAAATACTTGCACTATGATCTCTTTGAATATAATTTGCATTTTTTGCATTCTTCATAATCATACTCTCTTATGGTTTTTAAGACCTTTTTAAAATTTTTTTCTTTGCATATTATCTTTCCGTCAACCATCACATTAACAAAAGCGGGTTTCAGAAAATTAAGTATTTCTCCACCGTGCGTAATTAATAAAACCGAAACTTTTTTATCAATTAACTCTTTTTTTATAATTTCTCCAACTTTTTCCAATTTTTTGATATCCAGTCCAGAATCAATTTCATCAAAAATTGCGAGTTTTGGATTTAAAGATATTATCTGTAGCAATTCTGAAATCTTTTTTTCCCCTCCCGAAAAATTTAAATTTATTTCCCTCTCCAGCATATTTTTACCGACACCAAATTTTTCAATTTCAACATGCTTTTTGGAAATTTTATCCAGCAGATTAGAAAGTTTTACATTTTTAATAGCGGGAGGATGCTGCCAGCTTATGGCAATTCCAAGTTTTGTTCTTTTCTCCGTTTGAATCTTGTTAATTTCTTCCCCGTTAAATAAAATCTTTCCCCTTTTAATTTTGTATTTTGGATTTCCAGATATTACTTTTACCAATGTGCTTTTGCCTGAAGCATTTGGACCAAGAATTGCCTGAATCTCTCCCTTCTCTATTTCTAAATCAATCCCTTTCAATATCTTTTTCCCATCTCCTTCAACTTCCAAATCTTTGATTTCCAACAACATAAGTATTTTTAATTTTATTCTTTACCCCTTTTCTATTTTTTATTATTCAATCAAATCTTATTACCCAGATAAAATCTAAATAATAACTTCAAGCAACTTGCGGATAAGGATATATTTGAAAAACAACTTAATAATTAGAGATTGACCCTTCCTTTCTTAATGCCTTTGTTCATTCAACTCTTTAATTAATTTATTTGCATCAATCCCGTACATTTTGCAAACTTCTCCGATTTTTAAATTTTCCATCTCAAATCTCGCCATAGGACAATGCAGACAGGGTATCTCAAATTTTTCTAGAATTTTCTCCACACCTCCTCTTTCTAAAATTTTTCCCAAAGTTGTCTCTTTTGTAATTTTCTCCATAATTAGTATTCCATTTCTATATTATAAAAATGCGCTTTTAATTGGATATTCAAAAATTTTTCATCTGTGTGTTCTCTCTATTTTAATATTCTATTAATACAATTTTTTAAACTTTAAATATAAGCGGCGACCCTCATATATTCAGATCCCGCTTAAGTTTGATTCCATTTACAACTCTTAAAAATGGAAGATTTGGTTTAAATCCTTTTTGAATTTGTCGGAAATTCTCTTTTAGGCCGGATAAGAAGGACTTGTTTGTTTGTTGAACCTATTTTATTATTTTTTATTAGTAAAAAAGTATATTTTTCAATATATACAAACCTTTAAATATAATAAAATAATATATTATTATGAGAAAGATATTTTTGGTGTTTGTACTTTCTCTTATAGTTCAAATTATCCCCTCCTTTGCATTAGTTACAAATATAGATAAAACGGAATATATGTTGGGCGAGGATATTATAATAGATGGCGTTGTTGATACTTCAACAAATCATACATTGGTAGTTGCCAAATTTTATAATTCTTCCGGAACTTTAATTGCAAATCATTCTGCTATGTCGATAGGCGGAAGCAATAATATTTTTGCAATGGTTATTCACACAACAGACCCTGCTTATATAAATCTTACAATCCCCGGTGATTATGTAGTTAATGTAAGTGCCGGCAATGAAGCAATTCCTTTAGGTTTTAAAATGGTTAGTGATAAATTATATTTCAAGGCACATCTTGCGGGAATGCTCGATGTAAAATTTGTTAATACAAATAATATTATTAATATCTCCAATACAACAACAAAAGACGGACATAACTTTTCTGAACTGAAAGGTCTGTCTTTATCGGGAATTTTGCATTATGGAACTTATTTTAATTTGACAGAAGATGGAATGAATTTTACCTTTGTTCTTGTTGATAACAGATTCCCGGGAATTTATGATTCGGTCTATATTGATAAAAGTGCGAACTTCTCAAGAATCTGGAAATCAAGAAAAATAGGTGAGAAAATTGATGAAACTGTTGATTATGTTATTGCAGAAGTTGAATTTGCAACCGGAAATAAAATTATTTTGGCACCTCCAATAAACGATTCTATGTATTCTGGTGGAGAAGAGGTTTATTTTGTGGGTTTTGTTGAAAATTCTACAAACCATTTAAAAGGAAATCAGACAGTAAATATAACTTTGGTAGATAGCGAAGGCAATGTGATTAATTCGACAGAAGTTAATACAACGGAAGAGGGTTGTTTGAATGCCAGTTTTAAAGCTCCCAATGGAACAGGCAATTATTTTATTGAGATAAATGGAACGCCTGCAGAAGTCTTTTCAGTTGAAAATTTCAAATTATACGGCGAAATTACAAATCTTGCAGGGACGCCAACTTATCTGTTTACGCCAAATCCAAAATTAAAAATTGTTGCAAGATTGAAAACTTTAGACGGGCAACTTATCGATGGGGCTTCGGTCAGCGCCAATATTAGTTATCCCGATGGAACTACAACTTCTGTTCCTTTAACAGGAGGAAACGGAACTTATGAAAGTGAGTTAAATTTAGAAGGTAAACCGGAGGGAAAATATAAAGTAGATATTATAGCTAGTTACTCCAATAAAAAGCAGGAATTTTTAACTGCTTTTGAAATTAGGTCAGTCTCTTTGCAGATAATGGCTATAAATACACAATTTTTGGATTCTGCTGGAGGTCCGGAAGCAATGGTAGATTCCTTTGCTCCAAATAGCAAGGTTTCAATTGCAATAATGCTGATTAACTCTTCAAAAGGTTTGATGGAAGGTCCTCCCGAAGAAGTGGGGGTTATAGATATAGAGGATTATAAGGGCGATGGAGTAAATTGCTCAGATAGAATAACAGTTCTTAGTGTTTCAGACGAGAATGGAGAAGAATTAAATAAAAGTTCTTTGAATCTAATGATAGTAAATATGTCTGTAGTGCCGACTTTGTTGAATGTATCTGATGAAGGTCCGCCGGAGATTATGCATAAGCAATGCATGGTTATATTTGATGCTCCGCAGAGAGAAGGATTTTATAAAGTTAAGATAAGTGTTGATCATCCTTTAGGTAAGAAAGAAAGCACATCCAGATTTTCAATACAAAAATTATATGCAAGAGCAAACCCTGTAGATTTCAGAGGAGACGATTTCTGGTTCTATGCTCCAAATGAAACAATAAAAATTAAATTAAAAATTACTGATTTGTTGACAAGGCGGGAATTAGATGCGAGTAAAATAACAGATGCAAAAATTATTGAAATGTATAAAGTTTGGCCTTCTTATAAGGATGTTTTTACAGAGGATTATAGAGCAATTGCAAATGAAACCTTGGTTAACGGGACAATAAGATTTATTACCCCTGATGATGAGGGATTTTTCATGTTCAAATTTAAATTCAAGGCAAATTTGAGCGGCACCGTGGAAGAAGGAACCGGAACCGGATATTTCATGCTTAAAAAATATATGATTTGGGGCGAACCAATGTGCCAAATGCAGCCTTGTATTTTTGGCTCTGGAGAAAATATTTCAATAAGGGTAAATGTTGTCGATATAAATAAAGCAAGTTTGTTTGATATTAGAGATATAGGAAAAACTCAATTAACTTGTACAGATTGTGATGGTTTGGAGGTAGATGTTAATGAATTATGGAATGATCAACTAATGAAGAAAATGGAGAAAGGCGCAGATTACAAGGTAATTGAAGGATTTGTTTATAATTCAAGCGCAACTCTGACAATAAATCCGGTCAATCTTCCATCAGGCTGGTATCATATAGATTTAAAATTAACCGACCTTTCTACAAATGATACTTATTTTGGGTGGGCTGGATTTGAGATAAGAAATTTCTGGATTGATGCAAGACAGATTGATGTTGTTGAAGGTAATTTAATGGCATCTTTTGGAATGGGAGGAGCGTATGGAGTAAACAGCAATGTTTTATTTGGAGTGGTTGCTTATGACCCTCAGTCAAAAATGAATGGTACGCCACAGCCTTTAATTATTACAAATGCTTCATTAGAAAACATAAATCTGTTTAGAGAAGGGCCTCCTATTGTACTAAAAAACGGGACAGATTATAATTATAAAATCAGCAAGGAAAATGTTACTGTAGATTATGGCGGATTTCAGCAAGAAGAAGAAATGTGGATAATTAATATAACCGGAATTAATAAGACGGGAAATCTTATGGCAAATGTCAAAGTTAAGACAAACAAAGGCACTGATATAGGCACCTATTGGTTCAGGGTATCTCCTTTCTTGGCAAAGCTGGATTATATGGGTAAAGATCAATGGCCCGTTATATTTGCACCAGATGATATAGTTGTAATTAATGTCAGTGCTTATACATTTAATGGAAGTCCCGTAATTCTTAATGAAACCAAAACAGGCGTAAGAGCAATAGAGAATAAAAAAATTGGCGAACATATAAAACCACCGGCAAATTCTACAACTGTTACCTGTACAGCAAATAATTGCACAATTACAGTTAATTTATCCAAAATAATTTCTTCAAAAGGAAGATACAACCTAGAACTTACTATTGTAGATATAAAGGGAAATAAAGATATGGAAAATATTGAGTTTGAAACAAGGAGTGTGTCGGTTTTCCCACCCACTATAACTGAAGTACAGATTGAGCAGCAGACGGATACACCAAAGAGAGAATTAAGATTGGAAAACAGAGAAGATTCTTGTTTGAATAATAATTATTTGTCAGGAGTTTGCTCTTTCAATCAATCAACAAATATAACTAATTGCACTTCAGACATGAATGGGCAACATAATATTAATACAAGTTCAATCCATAATGCCACTATGGCTGGGGCTTATTGCATCTCGGGAGAAAGTGGAGAATGGCATTGGGGCTACTGCAGTCAAGGAGAAACAGGAACTGATATAAGTGTTGCTGTGAATGGAACGCATTTCGCATATAATCTAAATTGTAGTAATAATTGCATTGTCTTCGGAAATTATACAATAGGGCAGACTTTTGAAGCGGGAAATATAACCTGGAAAATTTTAAATATTACTCCTTATTCTTTTAAGATAAAAAATGCAAAAGGAATTTGCGGAAAAAAATTTGAGGATTATGGGGCGAGTTTACTTGTTATAACGCCTCCAAATAATTCAAAAAACTTCTCAAATTTCTATTTTGGTTATATTGCAAATTTAATTAAGAATCTGCAGGGTAATAATGATTGGTTTACTCATCACTTCCCCAAATTTAATTCTTCAAGACCTGTTTATGTATATCATAATACAACACACCTGTGGATGAGCGATACGCCAAACTTTAGTTCAATTCAGGGAATTCCACTTAACGGGATTATAAATGATTCCTATGGGGGAAAATGGAAGGTTTTGAAATTGGATAGCAACAGTGTTGTCCTATATGGCCAAAATGTTTTAGCACAGACAGGAGCTTTTGTTAATACTTCTTTATCAAAGAGCGGAGTATTTAAACTAGGTGCAGTAAATGAAGAATGGCTGGGATATTTTGATCCAAATGAGCAAAAACAAAAAGGAATTGATTTAAATGGCGATGGCAAAGAAAATTCAACTGTGTACTTTATGATTTCAGATAGTCAGAAAGAGGGGCTTTATGATACCTTATTTTACTCAAATACCAGCAATTTCTCAATACCTATTTCTGTAAATAGCGATGTAACGCAAAGAACATTTGGGGAAGGAAGCAAATTGGTTTTACTAAGCATTGCTCCCAATGCCAAGAAAATAAAAGTTTATACTGTAAAGCCGGGTGATTGGAGCGACTTGGGACAAATAAAATTAGGTGATCTGGTTAGAGTTCCTGTGATGATTCAAGAACCTTCTGGAGGTCCGGGAGTAGCAAATGTTACAATTACGCATATCAGATTGGAGAATTCAAATGGAATGTTTGAGTTTATGGGGTCTGATATAAATTTTACACCTGTGGGGATAAATGCATCAGGCGAATTAATTGTTAATTTGTCACAAATCTTAAACAAATCAATGGAGACAGGAAGATATACTTTTGGTTTGGCGGCAATCACCAAAGACGGGAAGGAAATAATGGAAGAACGGAGATGGCCTTTCGTGGAAGTAAAAGCATTTTTGGCAGATAGTTGTGTTGGTGAAGGCGGTTATATCAATAACTTTAAAAAGTTAAATTTACAAAGATATAGGGAAGATACTTATGGCATGTTGTTGGATTTAATGGGCAATATCAGTGAATGGGGAAAAACTTATGACGGTGTGTTTGCAAATCCTGCAAGCAACGGGTCAGGATCTTGTCCGAATTTTGCAATACCCAGCGATGCTAATAATACATCAGAAAACTGGACATTAAGCATGGACTTTAATTATTGGGTTTATTTAAATGCGGGAAATAATAGCAAGGTCTGGATAAAACAAGGAGATTGTAATTTCTCAAATGTTCAGGCAAAAAATGAGGGAGATCAGATTACAATTTTAGATTATAATAATCATTCTTATATGTTTTATATTCTTGCTGTAAACAATTCCAATACAAGTCACGGAGTTGTTATTGGCTTGAAGAACTTTAATAGTTCAAAAGTAAAACCTTTGAGACATGACTGGAATCATCCAAAATGGAGAATGATGGCTTTAAATTTGAGTGGAGTATATTATAACATAGTTTTGGCAAATAGCACTTTAAATTATCCCATGTGTTCTGTGCTGGGAATTGATGAATGTGCAAAAGTTGCATGGTTTGATACAGACGGAGATTTTAGCAATGCAATCAATGTTTCAATAGGAGAAAATTTCACATCAAATTTATACTTAGCAAGTATCGGCCCGGGTCCGTGGGAAGGCATAACAATAGGAAATCTCTCAGGAAAAGTTAGGCCGGGCATCGGAGTTTGGATAGCTAAAGATACAAATACAACCTACTTTGCAGCAGTTAATGAAACAGAAATTAATTTGGATTTGGATAGAGACGGAGCCAGGAATAAAACCTATTATATATTTGCTTTGGATGATTTCACAAATAATAATGCGAAGTTAACACAGAATATAGTTGATGATGACCCTTATATAACAGAAGATTGGTGGGGTGTTAATCTAAGTGCAGAGACTCCAAGTTATTATGATTTTTATGGAGAAGAAATTGGAATTGTTGAGATGAGAAGCAGTTTGCCAACAGCAATCTGGAACGGTAATTTAAGATTTGGAAAAGAAAATAAAAATATGAGTTGGAAGGAAAAACCAAATTGGGATATAGTGGTTTACAACAACACTTCTATGTTAATTAGAAAAAACAGAGATATGAACGAAGGATTTAATATATCTGATAATGTTACTTTTATATTGAAAGCATATAACTTTGACCATACCCCGATTATTAATGCCAGCATATCCGTAGAAAAAATAATGAAGTTTACTCACACAGGCGGTTGCTTCTTGGAAGAAGGGGAAGATTATACAACCGTTACTTCAAATAAAACAGACAATTATGGATATGCTTTGGTTACAATTGCACCTAATGGAACCTGGTCAGAAGGTGATTATATGGTGAAAATAAGAATAGATTCCACTGGAGCAACAGAAGTAAAAAAAGAATGGTTTAAGGTAGTAGGTGGTGGCAAATGATGGTAAAAAATAAAGTTTTGGTTTTAATTTTGATTTCTTTAGCACTAATCATACCAGTAAAGGCAGCAACAGTTTTAATTACCCAATCAGGTGCAGATAGCGGGACCGTAATGAAAGGCATGCCGTTTACAATCACAGTTTCAGGCTTATCCGATTCGGGCACTGTCAATTTAATTGATTTGCCCACAGGATTTTCAACAGAAGAAGGCACTTCAAAATCTTTCTCAGATGGAACAACAAGCGTATCCTGGACAACTGCAAGAATTTCAACAATTCAAACAAATGTGAAGATAAAAGTTAGTATTAGCACTACGGGTTCACCATCTACGGCTGAAAGTTCAAGCTTTGATGTTGTTTTACCCCCTTCAATTTCATTATCTGTTTTTCCTTCTTCTGTCACAGTAGATAAAGATTCTACTTATACCGTTACTTTAAATGTAGAAAATAGTGGGGGCACAAGTGCTGAATCCGTGAGTTTTTCTGTTTCTGGCACGGGAATGAATATCTCGAGCGGATGTTCTCCAGTGACTTCGATTTCTCCCGGTGGAAGAGCTTCTCTTACATGCACTGTTTTGGCATCTGCAGTTGGAACTCAAAATGTCACCTTCACCGCTTCACCTTCAAATTGCGATTCTAAATCAGACTTAATAACTGTTGTTGTTAAAAGCGCTGGAGGTAGTAAGCAGGAAGAACAACAACAAGGCGGAGATGGAGGCAGTGGCGGAGGAACTGGTGGAGGGATTGGCGGAGGAGTTTATATCCCTCCGGTAAAAAAAGCAAAAAATGCAACAAAAAAATTAAGTTTGGTTCCTGGTGTTGGACTTCGCAACAATACAAAATTGCAGACAGCTTTGGAGAAAGTTTTGAGAAAGGGAAAAATGTCTCAGCGGGCAATAGAAAATTTATTGAGGCTTTCGGCAAGTATTACTTCAAATTTGGAGGCAACAAGAAAATTCAAAATAGAACAAAACAAATCAAAATTAGAATTAAAAGTAAAATATAAGGGAAAGAAGAAAGCAAAAAATTTTATTATTTATGATTCTGTTCCAAAAACCTTTGCGAATTCCAGTGATTTAATTACGGTTACAGCACCTAAAGCAACAGTTGAAATTATTGAAAAAGACCCGGAATACGCTTTTGTTTATCCAGAAGTTTCAGAAGGAGACGAATTAACAATAACTTATGAAATAAATGGAGAGAAAGATGCTTCTATAGTTAATGAGACTTCTGTGGAATTCTATGTTGAGTATTTAGAGGAAGTTCAAGAAGAGCAACCAGCAAAGCATCCAAAAGAAAATATAACACAACCAACAGAAGAGAAACAACCGCAAGAAGGACAACCGATTTCAAAACCAAAACAACCAGATTATTTAGCAATTCTTATGGTTATAATAGCAGTTGGTATATTGGCCAGTGCAATCTATTACTTTAGATTTTATAAAAGGAAGTCATAATTAAATTTATTTTTGAATATCGGGTTTTTAGAGTTTTGCTAAAGAGGGATTGATAAATCTTAAGCTACCTTGCCTAATAATTTTTTTCATTGCCTTAAAGAACCGGATTGTAAATGTACCCCCCAAAATTAAAGATTTATGCAGTTTATTGCTCAAATATATCACGAGGAAGAGTATATATAATCATAATCACCTATCAATATTATGGCGTTGATAACAACTTTCTATAAAAATCTCGTAGAATTGTCCAATCTAAAAACCGGAATTTATCAGTCAAGAAACAAATATCTCTTTGAAATAAGTTCATATTCTTTGATAGCTTATTTAACTCCATTGTTTTTATTTCACTCTCAGTTTTTGCTTGGAACAATTGTAAATTCCATGCTAATCACGGGCGCACTATATACAAGAGGAAAAAGCCTGCTGCCTCTGATATTTCTTCCAAGTCTTGGAGTTCTGACAAAAGGCGTCCTTTTTGGCCCATTGACGATTTATCTTCTCTTCATGCTCCCCTTCATCTGGATTGGAAATACAATTCTAATTTTCAGCGTAAAATTCTTCCATCTAAAACACAAAAAACATTATTTGAAGGGAATATTTTATGGAAGTGCGCTTAAAGCGGCATTTTTATTTATCTCTGCTTTGGTGTTGTATAATTTGGGAGTTATACCCGTTGCCTTTCTTACAGCATTTGGAATCATGCAATTCGTAACTGCCATTTCTGCGGGGTTGATTATTTTTCCCATTAATAAATGGAGATTGAAAGTTGAGAAATCTTGTTAATATATTTGTTATGAAAGAAAATGGAGATTTCAATAATTCAAGAAACTTCTAGATGCAAATTGTTCTAAAAGAATAATATTTTTATGTTATTTATGGTAAAGGCACCTTATAAGAGAGTCCATAAGCATGGAAGGGGAAGAGGAACAGAGTCGATGGTAATATGTTCTTTTTGCGGGAAAAAAGTTCCAAAATATAAAACATTTCTAAAAAAAAGCGGATTTTCCATATCAGATCCCACAATGAAAAAGGAAATAACCAAAAATAGTTTAATGTTGCCCTCAAAAAGATTGTATGTTTGTTTGAGTTGCGCAAGGCACAGGAGAATATCTCTGCCGGGAAAATCGAGAAAATCCAAGAGGAAAACCTAATTTTTTGGTTTTTCAAAAATAAATATGCCATCCTGAAATCTTCTTCTATCCAATTTGCTCACTTTTGTTAGTTTTTCTATGTTTGCGGCAGTTTGTCCGACAAGTTCTTTGTCAATTCCAGAAACCACTATTTCATCTTTTTTTATCTCTGCCTTTACTCCGGCGGGAATTTTCATCTTTTTGTTTCCTTTCTGTCCGAGAAAGTTCGATAAAATTATTGAATCTCCCTCCTGCTTTACGGAAATGGGAAAATGGGTATAAACAATTTTTAACTTATAAGTATATCCCTGCGAAACTCCTCTAAAAAGATTTGATATGCGGGCGATGATTGTTCCAAGAAGAGCTTTTCCTTTCTTGTTATTCAGATTTGAAGAAATTTTTATTTCTTCCCCGGATTTTTCGATTTTAATGATATTTGCAATTCCTTTATTAAACAAATCTCTTTCCAGCTCTCCAAGTTTTCCCTTAACTCTTACTTTAAATCCCTCCACGGAACATTCTATGCCTTCGGGAATTTTAATAGTTTTTTCCATAAACTAACAAATTTTTAATTAATAAAAACTTACGCTTTTTTGAAATTATAAAGCGGTTTTTACTCCATTCAGAAGGGTTTATAGATATTTAAAGCTGATTAAATTATCTCGCGCCTTCTGCTTCTTTTTCATTTCTCTGCCTTTCTGCTATGGCATAACTTTCCGGACTATTTTTGCTGGCATTTATTATTTCCTCGGCCAAAGCTTCAAACATTTTTTTCTTTTTATTAAAGGATTTTTCATAACTTCCTTGTACGAGTCTTCTCAAAGATAAATCCAATCTCTTTTTTGGAGAGCAGATTGCGGGTTTTCTTGCAACAATTCCCCCAATTTGCTGAGAAACCGTTAATTCATAAGGAGAAGCATTTTCTATTGCCAGAACAAAAACCAAAATTGGATTTTTCTTCGTTTTTTCCGCGATGATGTCAAAGGATTTTTCGACTATATTATAAATTGTCTGATATTTTCCCGAACACAATCCACTTGTGAGTCTGTGTTTTTTTCCTCTATGTCCCGGAACCATTAAATGAGTAATAAGTTTTTCAACAACATTCTTGTTTTTTGTTCTCCCGTTTGTTTTAGGCAAAATCTTTGGCTCGAGATTAATATATCTCTTCAATCCAAGATCGGATATTTCCACATTATATTCCCACTTTCCAAACAGTTTGGGTTCCATAAATAAAAATTTAAAAGTTAAGTTAAATAAACCAAATGAAATAAAAATAACTTTGGTTTCTTTATTAACGAAGAAATCTCCTTTTTCAGGAATTCTTTTTGGCAGTTATTACCTTCCCGGATTTGTTTAGAGGCAACAATATCTGAAGAAATCTGCAATTAAATCAGAATTTACTAAAAATAATATTGTATGCTAATTATGGAAACTTTGCCAAAGAGACCGGATTTAGGAAAAATTGAAGAAAAATGGAGAGCGTTCTGGAAAAAAGAAAAAATTTATAAGTTTAATATAAAGTCGGGGAAAAATATATTCTCCATAGATGTTCCACCGATAACGCCGAGCGGAAAGATGCATATTGGCCACGTTATGAGTTATACTCATTTTGAATATATTGCAAGATATAAAAGGATGCTCGGATATGAAGTTTTCTTTCCAACTTGTTTTGATGATAACGGGCTTCCAACTGAAAAATATGTTGAAGAAACAAAAAAAGTATCCAAAGCAACCATTGAAAGAAACGAATTCAGGAAAATGTGTTTCAATATTGCCACAGAACTAGAACTTGAATATTCTAAAATTTTTGAAGCTTTGGGATTTTCCTGGGACCGTGATTTATTGTACAGAACAATTGATAATTTTTGCCAAAAACAGGCTCAAAGGTCTTTTATTGATTTATATAAAAAAGGCGAAATTTACAGAAAAGAAGAACCAACTATATGGTGTCCTTTTCATCAGACTGCTCTGGCCCAGGCAGAAGTTGATGATAAGGAAAGAATAACAAATCTTAATTATTTAACTTTTGAATTGTCGGATGGGGAGAAAATAAAAATAGCAACAACGAGACCCGAATTGCTGCCCGCCTGTGTGGGAATAGTGGTTCATCCCGAAGATAAGAGATATAGAAATTACATAGGCAGAAAGGCATTTGTCCCCATCTTTGGACAAGAAGTTGAAATTTTTGCTGATGAAAAAGTTGATCCGGATTTTGGTACGGGAGTTGTGATGATTTGCACATTTGGAGATAAGACCGATATTGAATGGTGGAAAATACACGATCTTCCTTTAAGAATATGTATCACAAAAGACGGAAAAATGAATAAAATGGCAAAACAATACGAGGGAATGACGATAGAAGAAGCGAGAGAAAAAATAATAAGTGATTTAAAAGAAAAAGGTATTTTATATAAACAAGAGGAATTAAAACAGAATGTTGGCGTTTGCTGGAGATGTAAAACTCCTGTTGAATTCATAGTTACAAAGCAATGGTTCGTCAATATTCTGAAACATAAAGAAAAACTTATAGAAATTGGAAGAAAAGTGAACTGGTATCCCAAATTTTACAGAAGGCGTTATGAAGATTGGGTAAATAATTTAAAATGGGATTGGTGCATCTCAAGGCAGAGATATTATGGAGTTCCGTTTCCTGTTTGGTATTGCAAAAATTGTGGAGAGGTTGTTTTAGCAGAAGATGAAAAATTACCCGTAGATCCTGAGAAGGACAATCCGAAGAAATGTCCAAAATGCGGAAGTAATGAATTTATTCCGGAATTGGATGTATTTGATACCTGGTTTACTTCTTCAATCACCCCGTTGATAAATTCTAAATGGAAAGAAGATGAAGAATTTTTTGAAAAAATATTTCCGATGTCTCTTAGACCTCAAGGACACGACATCATTAGAACATGGGCATTTTACACAATATTGAAATCTTACTTGCATTTAGATAAACAACCCTGGAAAGATATAATGATTTCCGGTCATGGTCTTGACAGGAAAGGAAAGAAAATGTCAAAATCTCTTGGAAATATAATAGACCCCTTAAAGATTATTGAAAAATATTGTGCTGACGCCATTAGGCTCTGGGCAACAACGGCAAAAATCGGGGAAGATTTGCCTTTTAGAGAGGAAGATTTAAAACATAACATGGATATTTTAATTAAACTCTGGAATGCTTCGAGATTTATACATCAAAATATTGAAAAACTAAAAAAACCCGAATTAACTGTTGTTGACAGATGGATCCTGACGAGATTCGGTCTTGTTATTGAAGATTATCACAAATATTTTGGCAAATATGAACTCAGCGAGGCGAGAAGAATTACGGAAATGTTTTTCAAACACGAGTTCTGCGACTTTTATCTTGAAATAGTCAAATATAGAATTTACGGAGAGGACGAAAAGTCAAAACTAAGTGCTAAATGGACTTTGTATAATGTTTTGCTTGGAATACTCAAGTTATTCGCCCCATTTATTCCTTATATTACGGAAGAGATTTATCAGATTTTATTTAAAGAAATGGAGAAAGACAAGAGTATTCATTTATCTAATTTTCCCGAAAAAATAATTGAAGACAGAGAATCTCTAAAAACCGGCATGTTGCTGAAAGAAGTAATTTCGGAAGTTCGCAGGTGGAAAATATCGAACAGATTATCTCTTGGAAAACAAATCAGCAAAATCGAAATAGCGGCTAAAAAGGAAGATATTGAGAAATTAAAACGGGTTCTGCCGGACATAAAGGGAACAAACAGAGTTGAAGAAGTTTCATTTAGAGAGGGAAATTTTGAAGTTATTTGCCATCTATAAAATTCTCTAATTTGAATTGGTAACTTTTGTAATTGAAGTAAAGAATAGCTTGATATGAAATAAGAGAAAAGTCAGAGAATGCCTGTGGAGAGCATTGAGGTTATGATAGAATTTAAATAGTGCGGGCACCTTCTTCTCACTATTTATTTAAAGAACTTTCTTACAGCAGGATTCATATCTTCTATATATTGCTGGGAAATTCTCTCATAGAAATTGTATAAAATCATCACCGTAAGTAAAATTCCGGTTCCCGTACCCAAAGCTCCGGTAAAATCTGCCAGGGCGGCCAAAATACCTACGGCAATTCCACCCAATACAGTAAGCGGATATATGTATTTACTCAATATTTTTATAAGAATTCTCTTATCTTTTCTAAATCCCGGGATTTGCATGCCAATATTTGAAATTTGATCGGCAACGGCCTCGGGACCCATATTTGCAGTTTCAACCCAGAATATAGAAAACACGACACAGAGAATTGTCAAAAAAACCAAATAAGTAAAAATTCTAACAACATCTACTGGATCTGGACCAAAGCCGAACAGGAACTTCTGAAGAACATTGTGAGGGGGCGTTAGATAATAGACAATTCCTCCTGGAGCAGGAGTTCCAGATTCATCAAATTTTCCAAGGATGCTTATTCCTTTTGAATCCAGCATTGCTCCAACCATAGATATATTTATAATTAATGCCGCTGCCAGAATTACCGGAATGTTTGAAGTATAAAAGAAATTCAAAGGCCATCTTCTTCCAAAACCTCTCAGTTGGGAAAAGGCCAGAGGAATTTCTACTTTAATTGACTGAGCATACAGGCAAATAGCAAAAATTAGAATAGTTGCCGCAATTGTTGTGACCGCCATTCCAACGAGAACAAAATTTGCAGTTGAAAAGCCGTATATCAATTGTGCAATTGCCCCTGCCTTTTCAAAAGGAGAGAACAAACCAATAAATACTCTCTCTGAAACCCCGGCGGCAATAAATAGGGAAACACCCGAGCCGATGCCCCATTTCATTATCACTTCATCAAGGAATAAAATTATTAAACCACCGAGAGCAATTTGTAGACCTACCATGGGTATTAATGAAGGTGAACTGGCGGGAACCGCCCCAAACAGGACATAAGCGAAACCTTCCAAAAAACAGAAAGCAATGGCGAGAAGTTTTTGTGTTCCCTGAAATTTTGATCTTCCTTCTTTTGTATTCAAATCCCAATTTATTATTTTGGAACCGACCAAAACCTGCAAAAGAATAGAAGCCGTAACTATTGGACCAATTCCCAAAGTTGCAAGAGTTCCAAATTTAGAACCCATCAAGACAGAAATCTGCTTGAATCTGTCATAAACTTCAGCCTGGGCTCCGGCAACATGTATAAAACCCATCAAATAGAACAACAACAGACCTATTCCTGTCCATTTTAATCTATCCTTAAAATTTAGTCTTGTTTTTGGATTTGCAACTCCTGGAAGTATATTTAATAGATCCATTAAATAAATTCAATTAAAAAATAATATTTATCACATTCCCATTTAAGATTCTGATGCAATTATTTTTCCTCCCGCTTTTTTTATTTTTTCTTCAGCCCCTTTGCTCCATTTATCTATCACAATTTCGATTTTTCTTTTTATTTCTCCATCTCCAAGCAATTTTGTGTATCCAAGTTCTTTCAGATTTATTTTGTTTTCTTTGATTTTTTCAAGATCCCTTATGTTAATTACTTTCTCTGATTTTTTTCTGCCTTTCAGTTTTTTGTGGATAAAGTATTCTGGATTTTCCTTTAAAACTTTGAATTTTTTGTGTTTTTTTGAACCAGCCATTCCTTTACCTCCTTTCGAACCTTTTCCTCTGTGTTTCTTTTTTGAACCATATCCACAGGTTTTTGAACCTCTCATCTTGCTCGTTTTTGTCTTGCCCATAACTTTATCAATTTAATAATTTAAAGGTTTGAAATTATTTTCTCTCAAAAAATCTCTGTAAATAAGCTTCGGCGAGACCTCGGTATTTTCCCCAAAGTCTTTTTGTGTTTTCTTCAAAATTGTCGTTTATTTTATATTTTTCTCTTAGAATTTTTTCTGTTAGGCAATCCATATAAAAACAATTGTAGTTTCTCCTCTGAAATATCTCAAATAAATTTATTGAATATTTGCCTATTCCCTTTATTTTTCCGATTTCAATTTTTCCAAAAGTTTTAGCAAGGCCAACCAAAAAAGAAATTTTGTAACCCAATTTCAATCCAGATAGTTTTTTTTCTGTATAATTTTCCGGAATAAAATTTATTTTTTTATAAACCGAATACATCTGTCTTCTGTAGTTTTTATAAGAGTTATTCTGCGAGATTATCGCTCCAACCAGAGATTCAAAATCTGAAAAAGCGGAGATGATTCTCGTTTCTTTTATTTTTTCGAGATGGTCTTTGAGCACGGGATCTTTTTCGCAGATTTTATAAAAATCTGTCAAGTCTTCTTCCAGACCAAAACAATATTTTATTCTTCTGATTAGATTGTCTCTCTCCTCTTTTTTAAATTTCATAGGGCAAGTTATGATCAGGCAATTATTTTTCTGCCGGAATTCTAATTTAAAAAGTTTTCCATTGAAGTAAATTTCTCTAACAGGTTCAGATTCATAAAAGAAATAAAATAATCCAGAATTAAAAATTTTCTGAAAATTGAAGTCTCTTGTTTTTAGTTTTAGAAACATTATATT
>CAYLRQ010000001.1:0-13557 GCA_964386335.1 uncultured archaeon | reverse complement strand
TTGAAATGCAATCCACCAAAACAATCAGTTGATGATTTTAAAAATCTGTTTAATAAAGTAGAGAAAAAATGCTTTTTCTTGTTGTTAGCAATATTATATTTAAATTTTTTTTGTGTATTGAATTTTGAGGAAAGTTCTCAATATAAGAAAAATAATCTTCTCTTAAGTATGTAAAAAAGAGGGCAAAGCAAAGATTTCCATTATTTTATGTCATACTCTCTCTTGGCAGAATAAGATAGGTTATCAAAATAAACTTAAATCAGATATTTTACATCTTTCTTCTGACTGATATTTAATTGTCGATCTAACATTTAGAACTGTTTATGCATCTAGCCGTACTTTCTCTGCAACCTTTTGGAAGACAGGATCTAGTTTGATACATTTCTCCAGGATTACAACCAAAAGCGGTACCGCAACCTACATCATTCCAAGTTGTGCAATCACAACCGCAGACATCTTCGGGAAAATATTCCAAAAACCAATTGTCTTTTTTATTGGCAGGCAAACTGCAGGACCCTTTTTTTATTTTATCAAAAACCGCTTCGTTTGCTTCCAGAACATTCCCTTCATATTTTTGCAAATAGGCATTGCATAAAGCATCAGCACAACCTTTTATCGGATTGCTTCCAAATCTTTCGCAGGGAACCACCAAAAAACAATATATTCTGTCTTCGCAGGCTTCCCAGGTTATAATATTCCCTATGGATATGGATTCTCTTTCAATTCCATTACCATCCCAATCAAAAACCTTGTTTTTATTTCCTCTGAAATAATATCGGCAATATTCTATGGAGTTTGTATCTGCACACAAGGTTTTGCATTTATTTTTAAAACTCATTTGAGATAATTCTGTATCTTTTGTGGGAAGCGGATTTGAATTTATGTTTGTAAATATAAGACCAATGACAACGGCAGAGACAACGAGCAATATAACAAAACCTATAACCACTTCCAGACTCATATGTGCCATATTATAAATAAAGATTTATTAAATATATTAACAAAAAAACAAAGCGAAGAATCTGTTCTTCTTCCAGTTCAACTTGAATCAAAAAAAGGTGTTTATTTATGAGTCAACACTTCTTATATTTAAATAACAGAAACCGCTATTTTATATAATGACTGCAAAGATCTTCGGTGCCGTAATATTTATTAAAATAACTGTACATCCAATTATCTTGCGGCTTTATTGATTTTAACTTATGATTACATACGGGGTCTGTAGTGGGACTAATTTCCTCAAGTACGCCTTCAGTTGCCAAGGTTAGATTGTTCTTGTATTTTATTTTGTATGCGTTACACAATTGTCTTGCACAACCTTCTATCGGATTTTCGCCGTATCTTTCGCAGGGAACCACCAAAAAACAATATATTCTGTCTTCGCAGGCTTGCCATTTAACAATATCCCCAACGCTTACCAATTCATTTGTTATGCCATCATTATCCCAGTCATTGCCTTCAAAGTAGTATCTGCAATAATTAAGCGTACCATCTTTGCAATAGATTTCACACTTCTGCTTAAAATCTCTGACTGCCATCTCTTCCTGAGTATTTGGCACATTTTTCGGATTGAGATAATGCAAGAGCATCATAATTATAACTCCGGCAACCACCAGCAATATCACTAAGCCGATGATCATCTCCAAACTCATTTGACCTTTTTTATTTGTGTTGAACATAATTATATAAATCGTTTATATATAAAGATTTTTTGGATATATAAAAAAACTTATCGTGTTTAATATATACTCTTTTCTAATAGTTATGACCAACAACGATTTTTCCAATATTACTGAGTTGCCGATTTCCACAGATTATAAGAAATATAAAGAAGAAGAAAAAGAATTATTTAAATTAAATCGATTTGAGAAACTTTGCAAATTTTCTGGCAGATTTTTAAAAGTGAAGGCGCCAATATTTATAAAAAATAAGTTAGATAAGCCCATTTACATGTCTGATTTAAAAGTCAATTCCGATGAAGTTTTTTCATTTTTTCTTTTTTCATTCTTCGCGTCTTTTCTCTTATTATCGCCTTTACTCTTTTTGCTTGAATTTCCAACAAACATATTGATTATCCTGGGATTGCCCGCCTTCATCGCGTACAATGCGTTATCTTATCCAGTTCTTTATTCCGATATTATAAGAATTAAAGCTGGAAACGAGACGGTAAATATAATTCTTTATATGGTTATCTATCTCTCTTTAAATCCAGTATTTGAGAAAGCGGTTCAGTTTGCGGCAGTAAACTGTTACGGGCCTATTGGAAAGGACTTTAAAAAAATCATGTGGGATATTGAGTTGGGAAAGTACACCACAATGGAAGAAGCTTTGGGAGCATATAGTAAAAAATGGACCATATGGAATGATGAGTTTGTGACGAGCCTTATTACTCTTCAAATGGTTGGCGCTCAACCTTCCCCGGAGAGGAGAAGAGAAATTTTGGATGAAGCTTTGGATAAAACTTTGAGCAGCACATACGCAAAAATGAAAGAATATGCCACAAATCTCAAAATTCCTTCCATTATGTTGCTTTCTTTTGGAATTGTACTTCCATTAATGGGTTTGGTAATGTTTCCATTACTGAGTATTTTTTTAACGCATTCTGTAAATCCAGTATATCTTGTCTTGGGTTATGTAATAATTCTGCCTTCATTTTTGTGGTGGTATTTAGACAGATTAATTTCGAAGAGACCTTCTGCATTTTCTCACTCGGAAAAAACCGGAGGAGTAAAACCAAATAAATATATTTATTTACCTAAATTGAAATTAAAAATTCCAATAAAACTTACGGCAATTTTAATAGGTTTGATTATAGCTCTCCCGGGAATATTTTATTGCCTGCAGCTTTATTTTGACTATTCTTATTATCATACGAATTATCCCCCTCATGAAGCAAAAGAGAAATGGAGAACTTATTGTTTAACTAGATATGGAAAGGATGTTATACTGGGGGATGTATTTAAAGCCATATTTATTGTATGGGGTGTGGCAAGCGCAATAATTTTCTATTGTTATTTCAGAAGTAAAAAGAAATACGAATTAGAAGAATATATAAGGAAAACAGAAGAAGATTTTGAAGTTGGATTATTTGAGTTGCAAAGCTCCCTGACGCAGAATATACCTATTGAACTTGCCGTTCCAAATGTTCTTAATAAATATGAGAGAATGAACAAGAAGGGCAGCCCGATGTATGTATTTTTTGATAAAATCTATAGTTGCATAACACAACTTTCTATGACTTTTGAACAAGCTTTATTTAATGAAGAAGTCGGTGTACTTAAAGATTTCCCTTCATCGTTAATAAAAAGCATAATGAAGGTTATTTCTGCGTCTCTTTCAAAGGGACCCATGATAGTCTCAAATGCCGCGAGAAATATTATAAATTATCTGAAAAAAACCAGAGATATTGAGAATATGATAAAGGATCTTCTGCAAGATGTAATCTCAAATTTAAATGTGCAAACAACCTTTATATTGCCTTTAATAAGCGGAATAGTTGCTTCTATAGGTGTTTTAATAGTTCAATTGCTGCAATCTATTTCTTCTGCCTTGGCCCGGATAGAAAAAATAACAAGTTTTGGAGCTAATGTGGGAGGGTCCAGTTATTCTCCCCTTTCCTCCACACTATCGTTGATAAAACTTGAAGAAATAATGCCGCCGACCATATTGGAATTGACGGCGGGCATATATTTAATAGAGTGCGCCATTATAATGTGCATCTTTCTTGTTGGGATTCAACGCGGTTTTGATGAAGTCAGCAGAGATTATACTATTGCGAAGAATTTGACTATAGCGGTCATATTCTTCACAATAATATTTTTCATAATGGTCATAGTATTTCAACCAATCATTGCGAGAGTTGGTGCAATACAATAAAACGTAATACATTAAAACAATTGAAGAAAGAAAAAGGCAGATAGATATGGTTCGTCGGATTAGAGAATTTCCAAGAAATTCTTCTTCCTGTTTTGATTAAAATTGTAATTTTTTATTCTTCTCCAAAAACGGAAAACCAGATATAAGAAAATATTCCGGAAACCGGAGAAAACAGAATTTCCGTGAGGAATTCGAGAAAAACCCAAATCGTAAAACTCATTATTAGGGGAAACCAGATGAGAATAGCATTAAATATCAATGAATTTTTAATTCTCTGTGAGATGAGAGAAGTCATGTTCAGATTAGTTCCGATATTTTCTGAAGAATTGATTTCTTTCATCTTTTTTCTCATTTCATCTTTCATCTGAACGTATTGCTCTTCTGTTAAATTTGGATATAGAGACCTTATTTTTTTCATCTGATCTTCTATGGCCTGATTTATGATTTCATTTGTTGCATTTCCTTCAGAATTTTGATCATAATTTGACATTTCCGCATTAATAATATTGGTAATGCTTGAGACGGAAGTATTAAAAAAAAGTTGCCGGTAAGAATCATTAACTGAGAATGAAATTAGCGAACCAAAAAATACAAACAGAAATAAAACGAACAAAGCTTTTGAGATGGCGTTACTTCCAACTCTAAATTTCTTCCATTTTTTTAATTCCAGTTTATAGGTTTCTCCAAGGGGGATGATATACAGACTTGAGACAAATAAGCCCAGACCAAAAAACAGATATAAAATTGAGAAGTTAAATAAAAAACCGGAACACAAAATTGGAATTAACAAAAGATATTTTAGTTTGTCCAGTTTCTTGACTGCCAGAAAAGACAAACCAATGCAGAATATAACTAAACCAGAAACAGCAATTAAGATTCCGGAAAAAATTGAAATAAAAACTTCAAAAGCAGATTTTCGCGCATTTAGTATTAATAATTCTATAAATTTTGCTTGCAGTGCAGTTATTGAATTTAAACTAACGCAACTTAAATAAAGAACGACAAATCCGAGAAAATATAGAGTGGAAACAAAAATAAATTTTTTTATTTCGCTTTCCATATTTTTTCTTTTTTTAACTTATTGTAGCGTTTTTTCCATTCCGCCAATTTCTTTTTTCTGGCTATTTCCTCTTCGCTTTTTCTTCTTTTGAATTTTTTAAGTAGATTCTTTATTTTCTCATTAAAATTATTCATGCGGGTATTTTGTATTATGTAACCTTTGCCCGGCAAGTAGCCGTTCTTTGGTAAGAGGAAGTAGAACAAAACCACTCCGCCCAAAGCAATTGCAAAAATAATCGCTACGATAGGGAGTATGAAACTGCCGTTTATCTTCTCTAAATTATTGAGATTTTTGGAGAGAGAATTTAAACTATTTTCTAAGGAATTAAGCAGATCTTTTGCTTCAATATATTTCCCCCGCTCAATATAATCTCTTATCTGATTCAGAGTCCGATTTATCTCTATAATTTTGGACTCAACGGAAGAAATATTTTTTCCTTCGGTTTTGGCATTATTAAATTTTTCCAATATATCGCTAAATTTTGAAGTTAGATTCTCATAAATTTTATTTATTCTTATTTTCTCTTCTTCGCATGGCAAAATCGTTAAATTGAATTTCTTCGTGAAATTCTTCTCATCGGAGATTACTGCCAGGATTTTTTCTTTAATTCCGATTTCTTCATTTTTTGAAACCGAAAAATTTATTTTATATTCTTTTTCTTCGTTTTTGGATAAATTGATTTTTTTCTCGGGAGTTATAATTGCTCCGGATAATTTCAGGTATAAATTGTGCAAGGTTCTATCGCCAGTATTTTTTATTTTGAATTTTTTGATTAGTTGTTCTCCTTGAGTGATATTTAAATTGGTAATATTTATAAATTCAACGGAGAGTTTGTAGACGATTAAAGAGATGGTTTTAGTTTTCTTTTTCTCGTCGGAAATTGCTTTCAGAGTTAGAGAATAACTTTTTGCTTCGAGATCTTCCGGAATTGAAAAGTGAATATCAAAATTAAGAGTATTGTTTACAGACAGGTCTCTTTTATCAGAGGGCGTAATTGAATAATAGCTTGAATTCAGTCCCGTTAGTATTAAATACAAATTATGCAGTTTTGCATTTCCCGTATTTTTTACTTTCACTTTTAAATCTTCCGTTCCTCCCTGCAAAATTTCAATTTTAGAAACTTCAACATTGTTTATTTCAAGTTTCTCAAAGGAGATGCCATAATATGTTGTTGGATTTTCATTTCCATTGCCATTATTTTGCGTTGAGGAACCCGTTATTGTTATTTCACCAATTGCTACAAAATCAGAATATTGATTTGTGGCATTTTCTACTCCAGACAATCTCACTTTGATATCTTTATCTCCTATGGAAGTACATTTAAATCCAGAAGCGTGATAGGTGTTGGTGGAACCTTCATTTATTTTTTCTGAAGGATTTACTGTTTTTGGCGAGCCGCATCCCCCCACTTTAATTTCAATTTCATCTATAAAAGCTGCCCAGTTTCCTGTGTTTTTGATCTTGATATACACATCAAATGAAGAATTTACAGATTTTGAAGAGGGCGTCTCATCTTCATCTAAAGAAACAACCAAATTGCCATATTTGACAACAATATTTTGTTGTATTGTTATATTAAATCTTCCATCTTCTGAAGAAGCAGTTATGTTTATGGTGTAGGTTCCATTTTTTGTTCCGTTCAAAGTCCAAATTAACAATTTTGAATTCGTTTGGTTTATCTTTCCAGCAGATTTTGTTAGATTATCTGTTGTATTTATTGCAGATGGCAATTGCAAAGTAACACTAACATTTTCTGCACTTAAATTTCCCAATTTTGAGATATTTACTTTAAATTCAAATGGATGCCCCTTAACTATTGAATCTAAATTGCTTGTCACATCTAAATTCAAATTGTGCAACAATTCAAAAGTTAAATTTAGTTCTGCAGTGTTGTTTGCATTGTCCGTCAAATTTCCCAAAATTGTATAATTTCCTTCCAAAAGATTTGTTGTGTTAATTGTTCCTGAAAACAAACCATTTGAAACAGAAAAATTTATAGACTGCAAAACCTGCGAATTGTCTGTGGAATTAACCAGACTAAAATTATATTGTTTAGAAGAATTCCAGAATTTATCAATAGTCTGATTGTCATAGAAATAAATTCTGAAACCAACAGGCAGTTGATTGTCGTGTGCAGATTCAAAATAATATACCTTATTTGTTACATTTAATCTCGGCAGAGTTTTGTTTGTTACCTTGATATTTAGAGTTAAGTTTAGGTATTTGAATGGTTGGCCGTTTGATGAATTCAAATAAATCCATTCAGAAGAACTTCCAACAGTTTTTCCAAAAATAGTTAAATTTAAATAGGCGGTATCCTCTGCAGAGAGGTTCATTTTTGAAAGATTTATATTCGTTAAATTCAGCATGCTATTAAAAGTTGAATTTGTGATTGTTAAGTCCGTCAGATTCAAACTGCCCGTGTTATTAATAATAAAACTCAAATTTTTTGTCTGATTCAAATTTATAAACAAAGTTCTCGTCGTGTTGTAATTTTCTATTTCTCCGGTTTCTAAGGATTGATTTCCAATATAATAGTTCTCTTTCCATTTTGGCTTGAGTTTTAGAATTGGTGCGGAGAGATTTATATTTACAGGCAATTCAAAAGAATTCTTGATAGCGGCAATTTTTATAGCAGTGTTATAATTTCCATCTACAACTTTATTTTCAGGAGAGGTTAAATTAAAGTAAACAACAGAATTGCTATTATTTGTCAAATTTCCCAATCTGGTAATATTGTTTCCGGATAAATGAATTGTCAAGTTGTAAGAGAAACTTGTTGTATCCTCAGTATTGTTTATTAAAACGGTCCAATAGCCTTCAGAGATATCTGTTGTGAAAATGGAAGCATCGCCATTTTCAGTATTTGTTGAATCTATCAGACCACCAGTTGAATTATGCAAAGATATATTTATTTCATTTGTTGCATTAGAAGTAAAAGAAACATTTATTGAAACAACAGAATTGTTATCAACATAAAAGGTCCGATTCTGCATTGTTTTATTTGAAATTTCTTTATTTTCAAATTTGTGCTTGACATCGGTAAAATTTGTTTTGAATCTGTTATTCAAAAATTTAATTGTCAAATTGAAAGTTTCGTTCTCCGAAACATTTTCACCGAAAACAGTTGCTCTCCAGATTCCATATTTTACTTGAGTTGTATTTAGCTTCATGATCAAAAAGTTTCCCTCGCTGGAAGTATTTTCAAAATTCTCTCCGGTTCTCAGATTTGTCAGATCTAAAGTTAAATTATTTGTTGAATTTGTCCATGTCAGGTTTGCTGTTAAATTTGAAGAAAAAGGAACAATAAATGTAAAATTTTTAGTTTGATTTGAAATATTTTGATTTGTCCAATCATAAGTTAAATAATAATTTTCCACACTTAGAGTAACATTTTCTTCTGTTGAGTTTGTTGTTAAATTGAAACTTCCTGTTATATTAGTATTTGGTATAGTAGATAAATTTAATTCTTCTTGTTCTAACTTTAAAGAACTTGTAGTAAATATCCAGGTTCCTGATATTTCGTCATCACTCATAGAACTGATGGATTGGTTTGAAATATTCCCTCCACTTGTACTTTTTAAACAATCCAATACTACTTCAAAAATGCCGGGTTGAGGATTATTTATCTGAATTCTATCTTCTGTTAGATTTGTTTTACTACTTTTTGCTATTTCAGTATCATTTTTTTTAACAGTTATGCAACTGTTTGTCAAATTAGAAAAATTCCCTTTTATAACGAAACTGCTAATATTTCCTATTTTAACAAAGTAATTTTTTGTTTCGCAATCTGTTTGAATTTCTATTTTTTTCTTTAATATGTAGGGCAGGTTTGCTTTCACAATTATTGATGTTGTGGCAGAATTCATATCATTTGTTATATTTATACCAATTTCTCCGGTATATATTCCAGAAGAATTTTCAGGTGCTGTCAGATTAATATTTATTGTTGTGCTGTTCGTATTATTTATTGTCAGAATTTCGTTCCCCGTTGCATTATGACTCAAATTTCCATCAACCCAGGCAAATATATTTGAGTTATTTATTGTTTGTCCATTGCATGTCAGATTTGAAAAAGTTATTGTAATGTTTATATTTTTTGTTGAGTTTATTGTTATATTTTTTGTTTCCGTGCTGTTTGACTCCAAAATAAATTCCAATTTTTTCGGAATAATAGAAACATTAAACTCCAATAACTCTAGATAAGTCAGATAAGGATTTATCCTTGAATGATTTTCATTACTGTCAATACTTATCCCCGTACTTATTAATAAATCTTCTAATTCCTGCGGTGTTTTTGACATTCCTTTTAATTCAAGATATTGCCTGATTAATGCAAAAGCTCCTGCAACATGAGGGGTTGCCATTGATGTTCCAGAACCAAAAATCCAGCCATTTGGCCAAGTTGAATATATATTTTCGCCAGGAGCAAAAATTTGCGGCAAAGACCAGAAATTGCTAAAACTTGAAATTGAATCTTCATCATTTACTGAACCAACAGGAGTTGCATTCTGAATGCATGCGGGCAATGAAATGGCAGTTGAATTATACTCATTTCCACTTGCAACAATAACAGAAATATTTTTTGCCATTGCATTGTTTATTGCGGAAGTTAATGGGGGCACTTCAGCATCGCAATAACTGTCATTATGATAATCTGTTGTGCCAAGACTCATTGAAATCACAGAAATATTGTATTCCTCCGCATGATTAACGCAATAATTTATTCCTGCAATTACATTACTTAAAAAGCCTAAACCATCGTTATTTAAAGCCTTAACAACAACCAATTTAGAATCTGGAGAAACTCCCCGGTAAGTTGTATTATTTGAAGCAATAATTCCGGCAACATGGGTCCCATGCCCATTATCATCATAACAGGCAGAATTATTGTAGGTACAATTACAACTCTGATTATTTATAGTGCAACCATCCAAAAATCTCCATCCACCAATAACTTTATTTCCCCATTTTCCTCCAAGAGCAGAATGATTGTAATCAATTCCCGTATCGATAAGGCAGAGGGTTTGTCCTTTTCCAGTCAAATTTGTTCCATTTACAGAGATATTCCATAATTTATCCGCCTGAATCTGCGGAACAGACTTATCCAGGAAAGCATAAACTTTCAGATTTGGATAAATTTTATAGTTTTGTGGTAAGTTATTAATTTGGCTTTCATTTAATTCTCCAGAACAGGAATTTGTTCCGTAAATTGGAGTGCAATTTATTTCTTTTTCATTGAATCCAGAAATAACCACTTGTTGATTTGGAGGAGTTATAATATATCTCCCTCCCAAACAGGGAGTAATCAAGATAATTGACAAAATTAGCGATAAATAAACGCACTTCTTCATAATTATTCCAAAATTAATATTTTAATTTACTTATCTGTATTTCTCAGTTTCCCATTCTCTTGCCTTTCCCTTCTCAACGGCAACTTTACCCAAAAATCCATGTTTTTCCTCTGGGACAGAAAGCAAACCTTTGATAGGATCGAAAGCATGCTCTCTGATTTCAGTTTCTTGCATTTTCAAATCTTTATTTTCAATTCCATAAAATTCTGGCGGCAATTTTTCTACGGGAATATCTTTCCTTAAAAATTCTATTATTTTCTTCAGAGCCAGTGTTGACTGCTGGACGGGGTCTGCTCCTCCACCCATAGGATAAGGAAGAGGACTTCCCCTCTCAAAAATAATATATCTGTTTTCACTCTCGTCAAAACCTTTCTTTCTCAGGGCAAGCATCCATTTGTACAACCACTCCTGTTGTTCTGAACCTAAGGGAATTGGAATATGCGCGGGTTGTATTGGAGTTGGCCATCCAACATGCAAAACATTAACGTATTTTCCTCCATCCGGAATCATTTTGTTTATGCAATCTTTCTCAGGGTCTATTCCAGCCCCAAGAATATGCTCAAAATCAATTGCCGCCTTAAAATGCCTTGTTCCGGCATATTTACAGAGAATAACAAAATGCTTTGGATTTGTAAGCCTGTATTCTTCTTCCATTCCAGCCGCAACCATTGATGTTTCAATTACAAAATCGAGATTGTATTTTTCTAAAATTGGTTTTGGATCCGGGCAGATTTTCAAAACATTTTCATCTTTGCACTTGTCTGGATTAAAATGACCCCAGATATATTTTGCCGAAACCGCTGGAACCCAAAGTTTTGGATTGTCTTTAACTTCCTCAAATTTTTTTCCAACTATCCCCTGCCATATTGGATCATTTTGATCCGACATCCATTTTGCAGTTATGTAATAGGCAATTCTTTCTGCACCGTAAGACAGTGAAGAAGACTGAGAAAAAGTTATTATTCTTCTTTTAAGATTTTCTTTTATGATTTCTTTAGCTCTTTTTCTTACTTCCTCTCTTTCTTCTTCTGTAAAATTCTGTAAAGGTTTTCTAACTTTTTCCATCATTTCTCTTTCAGATATTTCCATAGCTTCTGGCAGCAACCTTGCTTCATAATCCTCTCTTCTTGATCCAACAACCACCTCACATATTTCATCTTGAGTAATAGCCCAATCTATTAAGTAAGGATTTTCTTTTAAAAAAATATGAAACCTTCTTCCCCATATATCAACAATTGCTGTTGGCTGTAAATCTTTGCCAAGCCATCCATAAGGGGTTGTTTCAGAAGCGTGTTGCAAATAATATTTTGCTTTTATTCTTCCGCTTCTTTCTAGATCTCTTATCAGAGCTTCGTGAGTGCGGAGATAATCATCTTCTATTGCGGAATCCAAAAAAATCCCCTTTGACCCCATTGCCCCGCACAAACCGTGAATGCCTATATTTATCCCCAAATCCTCCCTTATTCTTCTTATTCTGTCTTCTAATTCCGGGGAAACAAACTCTACTCCTCTTTCCAAATCAATCTGAGTAAAATTAACTCCTTTTAAGGCGGAATAAAAACCCTTTTGTGAAATATCTATCAAAGAAATTTTTTCTTCTGCCGATGCCATTCCAAACATTCCAGAACTAACTCCTATTATATATTCTCCTTTTTTTTCATCGGACTTGCCGCTGAATATATTCAGCACCATAATTTAAAAAAGTTCAATAATAGTCTATATTCTCTCTAATTCTTTCATCACATCATTTCTTTTTGTAGAGAGTTTCTTCAAAAATTTAATTTCCTAAAATCTTTTTTCTCATCTTCAGGTTTGCTTATTTTTTCCGATAAATTTTTTAGATTCATTTTTTGGTTTGATTTTGATTTTCTTCAGTTTTCGCTTTTTTCTTTTATATTATTACCAATCTTCTCTCTAAAGAGCAAATTGTTGTTGATTCTTCTCATCAATAAGAGTATATTTTTGAAAGAGATTATCTTAATAAAATATTTTTATAAAACACAGGAAGCCCTTTATTACAACACACCTTCGGTATCTCTATCTCCTATTGAATATAGTCCTTTTGTTTCCTCCATTGATTATATCTTTGTATTAATATCGAATTTCAAGTTTTGTTAATTCTTTTCGAAAGATTTTATCTTCAATGTAAACTGAATTTTTTATAATCTTTATATATATTTTATAAAAGTATATATTTATAGTTTGAAAAATGAAATTAATATTTTCTTATAAGGGGTACTCAACCGCAAAGAAAAGCTCAAATCCTAGAGATATGTCAAAGAGATTAGGTTTTAATTTCATTTTATGTTTTATAGGCATACTCATCCTTATTGGAGGAGTAGCAAAAGTGGGAGGCAGTGCAGAGAATCTATTCTCCCAACAATCCAATGGAACAGTATATTTTACTTTTTTATCACCAGCAAATCTCACCCAGACTTTAAACACGGCACCTGATTTCACTTTTATTTCATACAGCGATAAAAATTCCACTTATTCATGCACTCTATACATAGATGATATTCCTTATGGAACGAATTCTTCTGTCCAAAACAACACAGAAACCACTATAACTGCGAACAATAGTTTGTCTATTGGGGACCACACTTGGTATATAAATTGTACTGATGCAGAGAACACATATAAATCGGAAATTAGAATCATAGGAATCGGAGAAAATTTTTCAAGGTGCGCCGTAATAGTTAATTCTGGAATCTATTATTTAAACGAAAGCATAATAAATTCTTCAATACCTCATTGCATCAACATCTCAGCCAACAATGTAATCTTAGATTGTCAGGGACACACCATAGATGGAAATGACTCTGCAGAATATGGAATATCTATCTACCGTTCCTCGCAACAGACAACAAATATAACGATAAAGAATTGCGTGATAACTGATTGGATTTTAGCAAATGTTTATTTATCTCAAGCACATGGAAACAAAATCATAAATGTAATCTCAAATTCAAGTTTTGGTAAAGGCCTGTATTTAAACTCTTCCTCCTCAAACATCCTGTCAAACATAACGGCAAACACCAATAATCATGGCATCTTCCTCTCCTTTTCCTCCTCAAACAACCTATCAGACATAACAGCAAATAATAACGGAGATGGCATCTATCTGGATCATAATTCTTCCTCAAATACACTTACAAATATAACAGCAACTTCCAATAATCTGGATGGCATCCATCTCTATTCTTCCTCCTCAAACACCCTGTCAGACATAACCGCAAATTCCAATAATCAATACGGCATCTATCT